>NZ_VIRJ01000080.1:0-1932 GCF_006874435.1 Microbispora sp. KK1-11
CCGCCGCCTCCTTCGCCGCCGCGGCCATGGCCTCGGCCTCGGCCACGGTGTTGGCCAGCGGCTTCTCGCACAGGACGTGCTTGCCCGCCGCCAGCGCCGCGATGGCGATCTCGGCATGGCTGTCACCCGGCGTGCAGATGTCGACGATCTGCACGTCGTCGCGTTCGACGAGCCGCTTCCAGTCGGTCTCCACCGCCGCCCAGCCGAGCGTGTCCGCCGCTTCGGCCGTGCGGCCGGGCGACCTGCCGGACAGGGCCGCCATGACGGGCCTTACGGGCAGGTCGAAGACCGAGGCGACGCTCCGCCATGCCTGCGAGTGCACGCGTCCCATGAACGCGTACCCCACCATGCCGACACCGAGCGCCGGCCTGCTTTCTGTCACTAGATCTCCCCCGAATCAGGATTCGAAGCCGAGCGGCAGATACTTCTGCACGTTCTCCTTGGTAATGGTCTCCGAGGCCAGCGTGATCGACTGCGGCACCTCCTGCTCCAGCAGGTCGCTCATGCCCTTGCCCTGGGCGATCAGTCGCGCCAGCTTGATCGCCGAACCGGCCATGGTCGGGCTGTAGGTGACGGTGGCCTTCAGCACGCCGTTGTCGGCCTGGATGTCACGCATCGCGTTGGCCGAGCCGGCGCCGCCGACCATGAAGAACTCGTCGCGACCGGCTTCCTTGATCGCGGCGAGCACGCCGATGCCCTGGTCGTCGTCGTGGTTCCAGATCGCGTCGATCTTCTTGTGCGCCTGCAGCAGGTTGCTGGCCACCTGTGTGCCGGACTCCACCGTGAACTTGGCGTCCTGCTGCGCGGTCACCTTGAAGCCGTAGGTCTTCAGCGCGTCGGCGAAGCCCTTGCTGCGGTCCTGGGTCAGCGGCAGCGTGGCGATGCCCTGGATCTCCAGGATGACCGGGTCGGCCACGCCCTTGTCCTTCAGCGTCTTGCCGATGTAGTGGCCGGCGGCCACGCCCATGCCGTAGTTGTCCCCGCCCAGCCAGGTCCGGTAGGACAGTTTGTCCGGGAAGACGCGGTCCAGGTTGACCACGGGGATGCCGGCGTCCATGGCCTGCCGGGCGACCTGGTTGAGCTGCTGGCCGTCGTTGGGCAGGATCACCAGCACGTTGACCTTGGCCTGGATCAGCGACTCCACCGCGGAGATCTGCTGGTTGATGTCGTTGGTCGGCTCGACCGCCTTGAACTCCACGTCGGAGTACTGCTTGGCCGCGTCGGCCGCGTTCTTGGCGATGGCGGCGATCCAGCCGTGGTCGGCGGCCGGGGCCGAGAAGCCGATGACGACCTTGTCGCCGGGGGCGTCGTTGCCGCCCGTGGCCGCGGCCGCGGGGGCGGCGGCCGGCGCGCTCGCCTGCGCGGCCGGCTCGTTGCTGGTGCAGGCCGTGATGAGAGCGCCCGCGCCGAGGACGGCTCCGCCGAGGAGGAAGCCCCGGCGGCCGGGGTTCTGGGTCATGTCGTTCTCCTTGCAGTGGGGGTGGAAAAGCGAGGAAAAAGGGCGTGTGAGGCCGGGACCGCGGCCGTACGGCGGCGGACCTGGAAGGTCGGGGAAGGGGCTGAGGGGTGCCGGGGGTCAGGTGTGTTTGAGGCTTCGCCGCTGCAGGAGCACGGCGACGACGATGATCGCGCCCTTGGCGACGAGCTGGTCGGCGGTGTTGAGGCCGTTGAGGATGAACAGGTTGGTGATCACAGTGAAGATCAGCAGACCCAGGATCGAACCGATGATCGTGCCCCGGCCGCCGCTCAGCAACGTCCCGCCGATGATCACCGCGGCGATCGCGTCCAGCTCATACAAGTCGCCGTGGGTGGACGACCCGGTGGTGGTCCGCGCCATGATCAGCACCGCGGCGATCCCGCAGCACAGACCCGACAGCGCATACAACATCAGCGTGTGCTTACGCACATCGATACCGGCCAGACGCGCCGCCT
>NZ_VIRJ01000081.1:0-1868 GCF_006874435.1 Microbispora sp. KK1-11
CCCAGCGTCTGGCCGATCACATGGTGCCGGCGGTGTTCATGCTGGTGGACCGTCTGCCGATGACGGTGAACGGCAAGCTGGACCGGGCCGCGCTGCCCGCTCCCACGAGTGACCGGGCGGCGTTGAGTGACGCCTACATCGCTCCGGCCACCGATCTGGAACGGCTGCTGGCCGACACCTGGAGACACGTCCTCGACCTCGACCAGGTCGGCGTCCACGACAACTTCTTCGAACTCGGCGGCGACTCCATCAGGGCCGTCCAGATCATCGGCGAGATCGAGCGTCACGGGCTCGCCGTGTCCCTCGGCGACTTCTTCGGCGCGCCCACCGTGGCTGGCCTCGCGGGCCGGGTGCGCCAGGCCGAGCAGCGCCGCGCTCTGCTCCCCTTCGAGCTGCTCGACGACCACGAGCGCGCTCTCCTCCCCGACGGGATCGAGGACGCCTATCCGATGACCGCGACGCAGCTCGGCATGTATCTGCAGGCCGAGCTCAACCAGGGCAGCAACGTCTACCACAACGTCAACAGCTTCGAGGTGCGCGGCCCGCTCGACCTCGACGCCTTCGTCGGGGCGGTGGAGGCGGCGACCTCCCGCTACGCCGTGCTCCGCACCGGCTTCGCCATCGAAGGGCTCGTGCGGCCCCTCCAGTTCGTGTATCCGTCCGCGCCGGTCGACGTGCGGCACCGCGACATCGGCGCCCTGCCGGCCGCGGAGCAGGACGAGGTCGTCGCGCAGACGATCGCCGCCGAGCTGGCCGAGCCTTTCGCGCTCGACCGGCCTCCGCTCATCCGGTTCCGGCTGCTGCGACGCGGCCCCGACGTGTTCCAGCTCGTCGTCGCCGAGAGCCACCTGATCCTGGACGGCTGGAGCTTCACCTCGCTTCTCGCCGAGATCTGGGCCGATCACCTGTCCATCGCCGCCTCCGGCGAGCCGGTGCACCGGCCCGGGTTGCGCGGGTCCTTCGCCGACTTCGTCCGTCTGGAAGCCCAGGCGGTGGAGTCGCCGGGAGCGCGCGAGTTCTGGCTGCGCCGCCTCGGCGACGCGCAGCCCACGAGGGTCGGCGAACTGGCGCCCGCCGAGGGCGCCCTGACCGTCCGCCGCCGAGTCGTGGAGATCCCCCCGGAGGTGGAGCGGGGCCTGCGCGACCTCGCCGACTCCTTGGGCGTGCCCATCAAGAGCGTCCTGATGGCCGCGCACGCGAGGACGGTCGCCGCCCTGCTCGGCAGGAGGACGATCGTCACCGGCATGGTCACCAACGGCCGCCCGGAAGGTGAGGACGGCACGCGGTTGAAGGGCCTGTTCCTCAACACGGTGCCGGTGCGGGTCGACCTCGGCGGCGGGTCCTGGCGGGAGCTGGTGGAGGCCGTCTACGCCGGGGAGCGCGAGTTGCTGCCCTTCCGCCGCTATCCCCTCGGCCGCATCCTCCGGGACGGCCAGCGGAGGGAACTGTTCGACGTCGCCTTCCATTTCGTGGAGTTCCACGAGATCAAGAAGCTGTTCGGAGACGGCCTGCTCGAGGACGTGCGCCCGGACGAGCGCTCGTCGGAGAACACCCACTTCCGCCTCCTGGCGGCCTTCTCCGTCCACCCGCCGCTCAACCGCCTGGGACTGGTCCTCGTCCACGACGAAACCGCTCTGGCCGGGCACATCGACGACCTCGCCGACGCCTACCTCCGTGCCCTGACGGCCCTGGCCTTCACACCGGACCGCCCGTACGCCGACCACCGGGTCGGCACGGCGCTCGAGCCGTTGTCGTTGGCGGGGTCGGTGGTGGTGGAGGGGTCGTTGCATGGGTTGTTCGAGCGGTGGGTGGGGGTGTCGCCGGATGCGGTGGCGGTGGTGGGTGAGGGGGTGGAGTGGTCGTATCGG
>NZ_VIRJ01000082.1:0-1839 GCF_006874435.1 Microbispora sp. KK1-11
CCGCCGCCTCCTTCGCCGCCGCGGCCATGGCCTCGGCCTCGGCCACGGTGTTGGCCAGCGGCTTCTCGCACAGGACGTGCTTGCCCGCCGCCAGCGCCGCGATGGCGATCTCGGCATGGCTGTCACCGGGCGTGCAGATGTCGACGATCTGCACGTCGTCGCGTTCGAGCAGGCGCTTCCAGTCGCTCTCCGCGTGAGCCCACCCCAGCTTCTCGGCTGCCTGCGCGGTCGCCTCGGCGGACCTGCCGGCCACGGCCACCATCGCGGGCTTGATCGGCAGGTCGAAGAACGCGTCCACGCTGCGCCACGCCTGGGAGTGGGTGCGGCCCATGAACGCGTAGCCGACCATGCCGATCCCGATGACCGGCCTCATGACTCGAAACCGAGCGGCAGGTACTTGTCCACGTTGTCCTTGGACACGGTCGCCGAGGCCAGCGTGATCGACTGCGGCACCTCCTGCTCCAGCAGGTCGCTCATGCCCTTGCCCTGGGCGATGAGCCGGGCGATCTTGATCGCCGAGGCGGCCATCGTCGGCGGATAGGTGACCGTCGCCTTCAGCACGCCGTTGTCGGCCTGGATGTCACGCATCGCGTTGGCCGAGCCGGCGCCGCCGACCATGAAGAACTCGTCGCGACCGGCTTCCTTGATCGCGGCGAGCACGCCGATGCCCTGGTCGTCGTCGTGGTTCCAGATCGCGTCGATCTTCTTGTGCGCCTGCAGCAGGTTGCTGGCCACCTGCGTGCCCGACTCCACCGTGAACTTCGCGTCCTGCTGCGCGGTCACCTTGAAGCCGTACATCTTCAGCGCGTCGGCGAAGCCCTTGCTGCGGTCCTGGGTCAGCGGCAGCGTGGCGATGCCCTGGATCTCCAGAATGACCGGGTCGGCCACGCCCTTGTCCTTCAGCGTCTTGCCGATGAAGTGGCCGGCGGCCACGCCCATGCCGTAGTTGTCCCCGCCGATCCAGGCGCGGTAGGACAGCTTGTCCGGGAACACGCGGTCCACGTTCACCACCGGGATGCCCGCGTCCATGGCCTGCCGGGCCACCTGGTTGAGCTGCTGGCCGTCGTTGGGCAGGATCACCAGCACGTTGACCTTGGCCTGGATCAGCGACTCCACCGCGGAGATCTGCTGGTTGATGTCGTTGGTCGGCTCGACCGCCTTGAAGTCGACGTCGGAGTACTGCTTGGCCGCGTCGGCCGCGTTCTTGGCGATGGCGGCGATCCAGCCGTGGTCGGCGGCCGGGGCCGAGAAGCCGATGACGACCTTGTCGCCGGGGGCGTCGTTGCCGCCCGTGGCCGCGGCCGCGGGGGCGGCGGCCGGCGCGCTCGCCTGCGCGGCCGGCTCGTTGCTGGTGCAGGCCGCGACGAGGGCGCCCGCGCCGAGGATGGCTCCGCCGAGGAGGAAGCCGCGGCGGCCGGGGTTCTTGTCCATATGTTCTCTCCTTGCTGGAGCCGGTCGGGTTCCGATCCGGCCCCCGGTATCAGGTGTGTGATTTGAGGCTTCGCCGCTGCAGGAGCACGGCGACGACGATGATCGCGCCCTTGGCGACGAGCTGGTCGGCGGTGTTGAGGCCGTTGAGGATGAACAGGTTGGTGATCACAGTGAAGATCAGCAGACCGAGGATCGAACCGATGATCGTGCCCCGGCCGCCGCTCAGCAACGTCCCGCCGATGATCACCGCGGCGATCGCGTCCAGCTCATACAAGTCGCCATGGGTGGACGACCCGGTGGTGGTCCGCGCCATGATCAGCACCGCGGCGATCCCGCAGCACAGACCCGACAGCGCATACAACATCAGCGTGTGCTTACGCACATCGATACCGGCCAGACGCGCCGCCT
>NZ_VIRJ01000083.1:0-1664 GCF_006874435.1 Microbispora sp. KK1-11
ACCTGACTTGGCTCACGGTTCAGGATCGCCGCTGAGTACAACGCGCTGACCTCGTAGTTTCCCCTCGGGAACGGCGAAAAGTGCGCACTAAATCGATCATGTCTCTACCCTGGTGGCCGTGTCTCCGTACGTGCGGACGGTGAAGACGGCCTCAGGCGCCCGGGCGGTGCAGATCGTCTACTCCTCCCGCCGCGGGTCACGAGAGATCGAGCACATCGGGTCGGCGCACGACGACGCCGAACTGGAGACGCTCAAGGCGGTGGCGCGTCAGCGGCTGGCCGCCGGCCAGCAAGAGCTGGACCTGGGGCTGGACGACGGGCCGGCGGCGGGCGGGCCGCTGGAGATCGTCAGCTCGCGGATGGAACACCTGTGGGACGCGCTGTCACGCGCCTACGAGGCGCTGGGATTCGGCGCCGCGGCCGGGGGCGATGAGGTGTTCCGGCAGTTGGTGCTCGCGCGGGTGATCGAACCGACCAGCAAGCACGACAGCCTGCGCGTGCTTGCCGAGGCCGGGATCGATGCGGTGTCGTATGCCACGGTGAAACGCCGCCTGCCGGACTACGCCACACCGCAGTGGCGCCAAGCCCTGGCCGGTGCGTGCGCAGCCCACACCCGCCTGGGGCCGGCCAGCCTGGTCCTGTACGACGTGTCGACCTTGTACTTCGAGACCGACGCCGGTGACGGGTTCCGCGAGCCGGGCTTTTCCAAGGAACGCCGCCTGGACCCGCAGATCACGATCGGGCTGCTCACCGATGCGTCCGGGTTCCCGCTCATGGTGACCGCCTTCGAGGGCAACAAGGCCGAGACCCACACCATGCTCCCGGTGATCGAAGGGTTCATGGCGGCCCACGACCTGCCGGACGTCACGATCGTGGCCGACGCCGGGATGATCTCCGAGGCGAACAAGCAGGCCATCGAAGCTGCCGGACTGTCGTTCATCCTCGGCATGAAGATCCACGAGGTGCCGTATGTGATCAAGCAGTGGCGGCGCGAGCACCCCGATATCCCGATCCCCGACGGGCACATCTTCATCCAGCCCTGGCCTTCGGGATCGAGCCGGCCACGCCGCGACCAGATGATCTACTACCAGTATCGGGCTGAGCGGGCCCGGCGCACCCTGCGCGGCATCGACGAGCAGGTCGCCAAGGCCCAGCGCGCCGTCGACGGGCAGGCGCCGGTCAAGCGCAACCGGTTCATCAGGCTGTCCGGCGCCACCAAGAGCGTCAATACCGAGCTGGTGGACAAGGCCAAGGCCCTGGCCGGGCTCAAGGGCTACATCACCAATCTCGCCGCCTGCCCGGACGGGACGCCCATCACCGCCGAGTTCGTCATCAGCTCCTACCATCGGCTGTTCGAGATTGAGAAGTCCTTCCGGATGAGCAAGCACGACCTCAAAGCACGGCCGATCTACCACCACAAACGCGAGTCCATCGACGCGCACCTGACGATCGTGTTCGCCGCCCTGGCGGTCGGCCGGTGGATCGAAGCACGGACCGGATGGTCGATCAAGAAGTTCGTCCGCACCGCCCGCCGCTACCGCACCGTCCGTATCCAAGCCGGCAACCACGTCCTGACCGCCGCCGACCCCCTGCCCACCGACCTACGCGACGCCCTCAAGCGCATCCGCGGCCTCGAAGGTGCGCACTAAATTGAGCCAACTCAGG
>NZ_VIRJ01000084.1:0-1609 GCF_006874435.1 Microbispora sp. KK1-11
GCCCGCGGAAACACCACGCGAACCATCGCCGCGTCGGAAACTGCGGCCCCTGCCGCTCACCACCGACCCCGGCAGGAGGAGCCGCCTCGGGGAGTCAGTCTGGAAATCAGACCCGAAACGTGTCAAGGGCGTTTCCGGTAAGTTTCGACGTCTTTCCCGCGCATGTGTCTCATCTGTGCAGGTAGGCGCGCGAAATGCTGCCGTAAGTTTTCTGCTTCCCTCGCAGCGGCTCCGGGTGGCGCGCGGGGTCATGATGAAAGTTTCGTCCCATCCGAACCCTGGCGGTGTTCTCACATCCATGGAAGGAGCAGGTGAGCGGCATCCGGTCGACATGAGGGCCCGGACGGAGAGGCAGTCGCGCGTTGACATGGCTTATGCCGTCATGTTTGATCCGCTACACCACCACCACCACAAGCCGCCGATGGAAGAGGGGCACTCGTTTGCAGATTTGTTAGCGCTCACATCGTATGCGCGGGCCAACCGGTGCGTGACCTTCTGGGCCGACACGCACTGTCCGCGTTGTCCATGAGCGGCAAGCGGCCGCCGGAAAGGGCCGGCCGGTGTTCCCGGCGCCACGCGTCCCTGCCGCGTGGACCGACGACATCAGCCACGGTGAGACGGTCCGCATCGACGTCGACCGGACCTGACCGTGAGCCCTGCACGATTCGGTGCCTCTACCAGGGCCGCGACCCCGGCTCGGGCGGCGACCACATCAGCCCGTCCCGGCGCCCGGGCCTGCCGGCCCCGTCACCTTCCCCAGCGGGGCACGCCTTCCGTGCCCCCGCGCGGGCGTAAGCCTCACGTACCACACCGCGGGTGTCTTCACCCCCCAGCCGTGTCTCCGCTCTTGAAGGAGAGAAGATGCACCCCTCCGTCCGTGCGACGAGTGGCCGGCGCCGGACGCCGGCCACCGTCTTCGCATGTCTTCTGGCGGCGCTTGCGACCGTTCTCGCAACCGCTGTCGCCTGGGTGGCGCCGGCCTCCGCGGCGACAGTCGACACCAACGCCTGGTACGTCCTGGTCAACCGCAACAGCGGCAAGGCCCTCGACGTCTCCAACTTCTCCACCGCCGACGGCGGGTCGCTCGTGCAGTGGACCCGCACCAACGCCGACAACCAGCAGTGGCGGTTCGTCGACTCCGGCGGCGGCTACTACCGCGTGCAGTCGCGGCACTCGGGCAAGGTGCTCGACGTGGCCAACCTCTCCACGGCCGACGGCGCCGACGTCGTGCAGTGGAGTGACCACAACGGCGTCAACCAGCAGTTCCAGCTGGCGGACTCGTCCGGCGGCTACGTCCGGCTGATCAACCGCAACAGCGGCAAGGCCGTCGAGGTCCAGAACGCCTCCACCGCGGACGGCGGCAAGATCGTGCAGTACTCCGACTGGGGCGGCAACAACCAGCAGTGGCAGCTCGTCCCCGTCGGGAGCGTCTCCGATCCCTCTCCGTCGCCGTCCGTGAGTGCGTCGCCCAGTCCGTCGGCGAGTCCGTCGGCGAGTCCGTCGAACGGGCCGTGGCCGCCGTCGTCGACGTATTCCAACCCGGTGTTGTGGGAGGACCTGGCCGACATCGATGTCTTCCGGGTGGACGACACCTACTACTACTCGGCCT
>NZ_VIRJ01000085.1:0-1596 GCF_006874435.1 Microbispora sp. KK1-11
GGGTGACCTTGCCGTACGGGCCCGCGTGTAGGAGGCGCAGCCGCGTGGGTACTGGCTTCTCGCCCCCATGCGCTCGTCGTGTCCGCCCACAGCGACCACGCCGCAGCGGGCGGTGGTCACCAACGTCTAGCGCAGGACGATGCGCGCTTCTTCTCAGCCGCTTGCGAAGGTCCTCATGGGCGAGGACCTACTGGTCGCCGAGCCCGGTGGTCGCAGGCTCGCCGTCGCCCGCGCGGCCGGTCACAGGCGTGTACCTGGCTGCACGAGTCATACCGACACCCCGCCCTCGACGCGGGGGCCGCGCACAGGCGTCTCGACGTCGGCGGTGAAGGCGACCCGCCGAGGGCGCGCCTCGAGGCGGGAGAGCGACGGCTGGGAGCTGAGTGGCCTTTAGCTACCGCATTTCTTTCATACTCTGGGGCTACCGGGTATTCTGGAGGTATGACCGACTCGACAACCATCAAGGTCCCTAAGTCGCTCCGTGACGAGCTGAACGCCCTCGCTGACGAGGGCGGCCGGGGCACCACCCTCGCCGACGTCCTCGCTCAACTCCTAGAAGAGCATCGAGCTAAGGCGACCCGTGAGCGCAATGCGGCCGAGGCGCTCTTTGCCAGGGCGGCAGCCGATCCCGACGCCGTAGCTAAGGCTGACCGGATCGCCAAGCGCGCTGTTGAGTTCCTACAGGCCCGGCAGGCTTCATGAATACCGGTTACGTCCTGGACGACGTAACCATTAACGAGTTCGGCCGCGGCAACACCGTCGTGACCCAGCTCATTGCCAACCTCGACGCGCACGCCATCCGCATGAGCATCCCCGCCATCACCCTGGCCGTCGCTCAGCACGACCTCAGCGAAGCGCAGATCGAGGCCATCCACGGGACGATCAAGTTCGTGGAGCACGTCCGGCTTGAGGTGGTTTCCACCCTCGAAGAGACGCAGCGCATATCCGAGGCGTACGCCTACCTGGCAGAGCAGCCCGATCTGGCTGCCGCGCATGTTGTCGCGGTGTCGCGCCACCTCGGCTTTCCCGTTCTGACGACCAACCAGAAGCGCTGGGACCCGGTGCTGGCGCAGTTGCCTTGGACGGTTGCGGTGTTCGAGATCAGCGACATGGACTGAGCTCACCTGGTGCCTGCAGATCCACTCGATGACCCCGCCGCCCGGGAGGCCCCGTCCGCCGGGCGGTCGAACGAGCCCACGCGGAGCGCTACGGGCAGACCCGGAAGTGGGCAGGCGCGCCCGAGCCCGAACCGAGCGGGGTATGGCCTACCTGGGTGAGCGGAGGCCTCGAACCGACATGAGTTCTCCCCACGCACTGAAGTGAGCGCGGTTTGCTGGAGACGGCGCCGATCCAGGGCGGGTCCTTCAGGTCGTAGGCGAGGGGGCCCGATGTCATAACCGGTCACCGTTCGCGTGAGTACTTTCTGCTGCCGGCCAGCGCAGCCAGGAGGTCGGCGTGCGGTCCGGCGGCTAGTACTACAGCCTGATTTCGTGATGTCGGAGCCAGCGTTTCCAGTAGTGGCTAGCTCGGGCGCGGGCTTGGTGGTGTCGTCTGTGTCGGGACCAGGCGAGGGCGTGACTGAGGGGAAGGGTGATC
>NZ_VIRJ01000086.1:0-1592 GCF_006874435.1 Microbispora sp. KK1-11
AGGGAGTCGAGGCCGAGTTCGATGAGGGGTCGGTCGGTGGGGATGGCGGTGGGGTTGGGGTGGGTGAGGACGGTGGCGACTTCGGTGCGGACGAGGTCGAGCAGGGCGTGGTTCCGCTGGTCCGGCGCGAGCCCGGCGAGCCGGGCGGCCAGTGAGGTGTCCTGACCGGCTGCCTGGGCGCCCCGCGTGGCTCGGACGGCCGGTCGGCGGGGGGAGATCAGGCGGCGCAGCAGAGGCGGCGGCGTCTCGGTCGCCGTGTTCAGCCGCGCCGGCACGAGCACCGGAGGCCCGCCGGCCGGGCCGAAGACGACGGCGTCGAACAGGGCCAGGGCGTGCGCGGTGGCGAGCGGATGCAGGCCGAGCCTGGCCAGCCGCTTGCGGTCGATCTGGCTGAGGTTCGTGGTGAGGGTGCTGGTGTGGGCCCACAGTCCCCAGGCGAGGCTGGTGGCGGGTAGGCCGGTGGTGTGGCGGTGGTGGGCGAGGGCGTCGTGGAAGGTGTTGGCGGCGGCGTAGTTGGCTTGGGCGGCGCCGCCGAGCAGGCCGCTGATGGAGGAGAACAGGATGAAGGCGGCCAGGTTGTGGTGGGTGGTGTGGTGGTGGAGGTGGTGGGCGCCGTCGATTTTGGGGGCGAGGACGGGGTGGAGGTGGTCGGGGGTGAGGGTTTGCAGGGGGGTGTCGTGGGTGGTGGCGGCGGCGTGGATGACGGCGGTGAGGGGGTGGTCGTGGGGGATGGAGGTGATGAGCTGGTGGACGGCGTTTGGGTCGGTGATGTCGGTGGCGGTGATGGTGACGTGGGCGCCGGCGGTGGTGAGGTCGTGGATGAGGGTGTCGGCGCCGGGGGTGTGGTGGCCGCGTCGTCCGACGAGGTGGAGGTGGCGGATGTGGTGGGTGGTGGCGAGGTGGTGGGCGAGTAGGGCGCCGATGCCGGACAGGCCGCCGGTGATCAGGACGGTGCCGTCGGGGTTCCAGGCGCGGGGTTGATTCTGTTGGTGTGTCTGTGGGGTCAGGCGGGGGGTGTGCGGGGTGCCGGATCTGAGGGCGGTGTGGGGTTCGTCGTGGTGGTGGGCGGTCGCGGCCGCGCTGGCCAGAGCGGTGACGGAGTCGGGGTGGTGGTCGTGGTCGATGAGGTGGATGCGGCCGGGGTGTTCGGTTTGTGCGGAGCGGACCAGGCCCCACACGGGGGCGGTGGCCAGGTCGATGGGGTCGTTGCCGGTGACCGCGACGGCATGGTGGGTCAGCACCAGCAGGCGGGTGCCGGCCAGGCGGTCGTCGGCCAGGAAGGTCTGCAAAGTGACCAGGGTGTGTTCGAGCACCGCGTGCGCGGCGTCCACCGGGCTGCCGTGCCCTGTCGTCTCGCTGTCGGATTCCGGGCCGTCGGTGGCGTCGTGGTCGGGTGTGTCGTGGAGGTGGCCGTGGATCGGCAGCGCGACCACGTCCGGAACGGGTTCGGCGGCGCTGATGGCGTCGGTGAGGGCGGTCAGGTCCTCGTAGTAGGTCGCGGTGGCGGTCTGGCGTAGTTCGTCGTAGAGCGTGTGATCACCGAGGACTGCCCACGCCTCGCGCGCCGCCGGCACGAGATCGAGCGGTGACCA
>NZ_VIRJ01000087.1:0-1542 GCF_006874435.1 Microbispora sp. KK1-11
TCAGGGGGTGGTGAGGTCGAAGCGGTTGACGGTGACCGCGCCGCCCAGGGATTGGGTGGCGTAGTTGAAGATGGCGAAGCGGTAGCCCATGAAGAACTGCCAGGCGTTGCCCATGGTGAAGGCGGGCCCGAAGGCGGTGAAGTTGACTCCGTCGGTGCTGTAGGAGAACTTCGCCTGCCGGCCGGTGCCCGGGCGGATGTCGGCGTTGACCCGTAGCCAGATCCGTCCGCCGGACACGGGGGTGGAGGCGACCTCGGTGCCGGTGGAGGTGGTCTGCCAGCTGCTGTTCATGGTCAGGTTGTTGGTCGCGACCAGGCGGGTCTGGCCGTTGTCGCGCCGGATGCCGATCCAGGCTGAGGAGTCGCGCAGCATGGCCAGTCCGGTCCGGTCGCCGTCGCGCATGGCCGAGTAGTCGAGCTGGATCGTCGCGGTCGAGGACGGGCCCAGGATGCGGTGGGTGAGGGTGTTGCGGGCCGAATACAGGTCATTGGTCACTGTGGCGGTCTGCAGGCGCAGCCCGGTGCCGAGGCTGTATTTGGTGGTGTCGGGGTTGTGGTTCCATTCCCATTCGGGGCCCAGCTGGGTGCCGGTGAAGGTGTCGGTGCCGGTGGGGGGTTTGACCTGGCGGGGCGGGCGGGGGACGTTGGGGTAGGGGTAGGAGCCGCCCCAGGCGCCGCCCGCGGTCTGTACGGTGGGCCAGCCGTCGGAGGTCCAGGTGATGGGGGCCAGGACGGGGATGCGGCCGCCGGGGTAGGCGTCCTGGAAGGCCATGTAGTACCAGGCGCCGTTTTGGGTCTGGACCAGTCCGCCCTGGTGGGGCACTCCGCCGCCGGAGACCGGGCCGCTCATGTTGAGCAGGACCTGGCGCATCTCATACGGGCCGAAGGGGCCGTTGGTGGACTTCAGTACGTACTGCCCGTTGGCGGGGCGGGTCAGGAAGATGTAGTAGGCGCCGTTGCGCTTGTACATCCGTGACCCTTCCAGGGTGCCGACGCTGGAGGGGGTGGTGAACACCTGCTGGCTGCGGACTTCGGTTGTGCCGTCGGCCGACAGCTGGGCGACGCTGATGTTGGTGTTGCCGTAGGCGACGTACATGGTGTCGTTGTCGTCGATGAGCAGCCCGGCGTCGTAGTAGCACTTGTTGATCGTGGTGTGCCGGTTCCAGGGGCCTTCGGCGGAGGTGGCGGTGTAGATGTAGGTCTTGCTGAAGTCGATGCAGCCGCCCCAGTAGAAGGTTTTGTTGCTCTTGCGGTAGTTCAGGAACGAGGCCCAGATTCCGTTGACGTAGCCCCGCCCGCCGTTCAGGTCGTATTTGGAGCCGAAGTCCAGCTTGGGCACCGAGTGGCCGGCGTACTCCCAGTTGACCAGGTCATAGGAGCGCAGGATCGGCGCGCCGGGCGAGTAGTGCATCGTGGAGGCCGAGTAGTAGTAGGTGTCGTCCACCCGGAAGACATCGATGTCGGCCAGGTCCTCCCACAACACCGGGTTGGAATACGTCGACGACGGCGGCCACGGCCCGTTCGACGGACTCGCCGACGGACT
>NZ_VIRJ01000088.1:0-1512 GCF_006874435.1 Microbispora sp. KK1-11
CTGCTCCAAATGAGGGGGATCGTCAAGCAGTTCCCCGGCGTACGCGCGCTGGACGGCGTGGACCTTGAGGTCAGAGCCGGCGAGGTGCACTGTCTGCTCGGGCAGAACGGCGCCGGGAAGTCCACGCTTATCAAGATCTTGTCCGGTGCGCATGCGCCGGATGAGGGGGAGGTGTTGCTGGACGGTTCGCCCGTCCGGCTGGCGCCGCCGACCGCGGCGATGGGCCACGGCATCGCCACCATTTATCAGGAGCTCGACCTGGTGGACGGGTTGAGCGTGACGGAGAACATCTTCCTCGGCCATGAGATGGCGAGTTTCGGGTTCTCCCGGCGGGCTGAGGCCGATCGGGCGACGGCCGAGTTGCTCAAGCGGCTGGGGCATGGGGAGATCCGGCCCCGCACTGAGGTGGGCCGGTTGTCTCCGGCGCACAAGCAGATCGTGAGTATGGCCCGGGCGTTGTCGCATTCGGCCCGGTTGATCATCATGGACGAGCCGTCGGCCGCGCTGGCTCATGACGAGGTCGAAAACCTGTTCCGGGTGATCCGTGATCTCACCTCTCAGGGGGTGGCGGTGATCTACATCTCCCATCGGCTGGAGGAGATCCGGGAGATCGGTGATCGGGTCACGGTGTTGAAGGACGGGCGGACGGTCGCGGTGGGGTTGGCGGCCAAGGACACGCCGACTTCGCAGATCGTGGCGTTGATGACGGGCCGCAATGTGGAGTATGTGTTTCCGCCGCGGCCGGGCCGGGACGCTCATGAGGGGCGGCCGGAGGTGCTGCGGGTGGAGAACTTGACGTTGGCGGGCCGGTTCGCCGATGTGTCGTTCAGTATCCGGGCGGGGGAGATCGTCGGGCTGGCCGGTCTGGTGGGTTCGGGCCGCAGTGAGATCATCGAGGCGATCTACGGGGCGCGGCGGGCCAGTGGCCGGGTCGTGCTGGATGGGCGGGCGGTGCGGCCGGGCAGTACGACCCGGGCGGTGCGGATGGGGATGGGCCTGGCGCCGGAGGAGCGTAAGGCGCAGGCGTTGCTGCTGGATCATTCGGTGGCGCAGAACATCACGCTGGCGAGTTTGAGCCGCTATACCAGGCCGCGGTGGCTGGGCTGGCTGGATCGGCGTAGTGAGTTCGCCGAGGCCAAGCGGTTGTCGGAGGCGCTGGACATTCGTCCGCCTGATCCGCGGCGGCCGATTCGGACGTTGTCGGGTGGTAACCAGCAAAAGGCGGTGCTGGGGCGGTGGCTGGCCGAGGACCGCAAGCTGCTGCTGCTGGATGAGCCGACGCGTGGTGTGGACGTCGGGGCCCGGGCGGAGCTGTATGCGCTGGTGCGCAAGCTGGCCGATGACGGTATCGGGGTGCTGCTGGTGTCCAGTGAGGTGCCCGAGGTGCTGGGTCTGGCCGACCGGGTGCTGGTCGTGCGTGAGGGCCGGATCGTCCATGAGGCGCCGGCCGAGGACCTGGACGAGCACCGTGTGCTCGACCTGGTGATGGTCTCCGCGCCGGAGACCCCCGGG
>NZ_VIRJ01000089.1:0-1481 GCF_006874435.1 Microbispora sp. KK1-11
GTCTCCCTGCAGGAAAGCGGCTCGGACGCCGCCGCCCGCCAGTTCACCGGCACCCTGCCCACCGTCACGGTCAGCGACACCCGCAAGCCCGAAGACATCCCCGCCGGGGAGTACTGGGCCGTCGTCGGCCAGTCCAGCCAGTTCGTCGCCACCGACGACCCGGCCAAGACCATCGGCCCCGAATACCTCGGCTGGAAGCCGCGCCTGCTGACCGACTCCTCCACCGGGGCGGTCTCGGCCGGTGAGCCGGTTTCCAGTGTCGTCTCCGACGGCA
Source organism: Microbispora sp. KK1-11 (assembly GCF_006874435.1). Taxonomy (NCBI): domain Bacteria; kingdom Bacillati; phylum Actinomycetota; class Actinomycetes; order Streptosporangiales; family Streptosporangiaceae; genus Microbispora; species Microbispora sp. KK1-11. The sequence goes on from NZ_VIRJ01000089.1 coordinate 275, forward strand.
CCGGCGCCCCCGAGGTGGGTCTGAAGGGCCAGGAGCTGCTGGTCTCCACCGCCAACTCCTCCGACGAGATCGGCACCTCGAAGGTCAACGCCGACCTCGCCCTGCGCACCCCCGTCGACGTCGCCGCCGGCGAATACCACTCCACCCTGACGCTTTCGCTGTTCAACCAGTCCTGAACCGGAGGCAGGACGCCACCGCCGACTGTGGGCGCCCGGGCCATGTGGGGTCTACCCGCACGGCCCGGACGCTCACGATGAGACAGGAGACACCTTCGTTGACCAAGAGCCGTTCGCGGGGCGCCCTCGCCCTCCTCGCCGTCCTCCACGCTGTCGGCGTGACCGTCTTGGTCGCCATGCTCGCCATGGTCGTGTTGGCCGCTCCGGCCGGTGCCGACACCACCTGGTCGGTCGTCCCCGCCAACGCGGACGGCCCCGACGGCCGCAGCGTCATCGACATCGAACTGGCCGGCGGACAACAGGTGACCGAACATGTCGCGGTCATCAACCGCTCCACCCAGCCGGTCGACTTCGCCATCGACGCCAACGACGGCTACCTCACCGCCAAGGGCTACTTCGACATGCGACCCTCCGACGCAAAACCCGTCGACGGCGGCGCATGGATCGACATCCCCGACAAGGTCACCATCGCCGCCGGAGCCACCGCCGTCGTCCCGGTCAAGGTATCGATCCCGCAAAACGCCACACCCGGAGACCACCCCGCCGGCGTGACCGCCTCCATCGACACGATCTCCGGCCAGGTCCGGGTCCAAAACCGAGTCGGCGTCCGCCTCAACATCCGCGTGACCGGCAGCTTCGTCGCCAAAGTCGCCGTGACCGGCGTCCACACCGACTACACCTGGTCGTGGAACCCCTTCACCCCCGGCACCGTCGAGGTGACCTACACCCTCGCCAACGCCGGCAACGTCCGCCTGGCCCCCGACAGCCGGATCCTGACCTCCACCTTCGCCGGCGAAAACGGCTGGGACGACACCTCCGAAGCCAAGGCCAGAGAGATCATGCCGGGCGGCAGCCGCACCTTCACCGCACGAGTGAGCGGCACCTGGCCCCTGGGCCCCATCGGCACCACGATCATGGCCATCCCCGCCCCCGCCGGCAAACCCCTGCCCGGCGTCACCGCCGAACGCGTCGCGATCGACACCACCGTCTGGGCCATCCCCTGGCCCCAGCTCACCCTCCTGGCCCTCCTC
>NZ_VIRJ01000008.1:0-275523 GCF_006874435.1 Microbispora sp. KK1-11
CGACGACGGCCCAGTACTCCCCGGCGGGGATGTCTTCGGGCTTGCGGGTGTCGCTGACCGTGACGGTGGGCAGGGTGCCGGTGAACTGGCGGGCGGCGGCGTCCGAGCCGCTTTCCTGCAGGGAGACGCCGTTGTTGTCGGCCACGGTCATCGACAGCTGGCCGGGGGTGGTGGTGGGCGTGATGTTGACCGACACGTCGATGCCGCTGCTGGGGTTGTCGTCGGCGGCGGCGGGACCGGCCACGCCGGCGCCGGCGAGGGTGAGGCCGAGCACGGACGCGGCGAGTATCTGGGTGGTCCTGTTGATTCTCATGTATCGCTCCATTTATGAGGGGCGGGGCAGGGCGGATTCATGGGGACGGGGCCGGCCGGCTGGTCGGCCGGCCGGCCGCGGTGTGAGCAGCTCAGCGGCAACTGGCCGCGGTGTAGGTGGCGTCGTAGGTCGAGGTGACCTGCTTGCCGTCGATCGTGGCGGTCGCCTTCACGGTGGCCGTGCCGGCGTCGATCTGGGCGGCGCGGGTGTTGAAGGACTGGTAGGCCTGCTTGCCCGGGGCCACGTCGGCCACGGTCTTGGACCCGTACGGGGTGGTCAGCGTGATCGTCGCCGGCACGCCGGAGTCGTTGACGGCCGTGACCGCCACGTACGCCGAGCTGCCGATGCAGCGGGACGAGGAGGTGACGGTCAGCTTGACTTCAGGCGAGGACGACGGGTTCGCGTCGAAGGACCAGGAGTCGACCTCGAAGAGGTCCGCTCCGTCGGGCCCGGCGTAGGTGAAGTACACGTCGTGCACGCCCTTGACGCCGTCGAGCTTGGCGGTCAGCTTCGTCCACTCGCCGAGCGGCGCGTCGACGGGAATGGTCGCCACCACGGGCGAGGTGCGGCCGTCGAGACGAACCTCGATCTTCCCGCCGACCACGAGCGGGCGCACCTTGGCGGTGACGCCGGCGGCGCCGCCCGTGCCGAAGTCGACCTTCGCGAGCGACGTCCAGTCGCCGTTGTCGATGTCGTGCACCACGAGGTTCGGGGCCTGCGCGCCGAACTCCTCGGACCCACCGTCGATCTTCTTCGTCGCGATGCCCTGCTGCCAGGCGATCGTCTCGGCCTCGATCACCCGGTACGGGTCGAGGTTGTGGATCTGCTCGACGCCCTTGTAGTCGCCCTTCACCTCCTTGATCGTGCCGTCCGGGTTGAAGTCGAGCTTGGCGAGGTGCGGGCTGCGGAAGCCCTGCGTGGCACCGCCCGTGATGCGGCTGTTGAGCGTCTGGGCGTGGTAGGTGAAGTAGTACTGCCCGTCGAGCTTGAACACCGACTGGTGGTTGTTGCCGCCGGCGCCGAAGTAGGTGCCGGGGTTCTTGAAGATGATCCCCTTGTACGTCTCGGGGGTCCACGGGCCCATCGGGCTGTCGGCCATGAGGTAGGCGATCGCCCCGGTCGGCGGGCCGTTGGGGTCGATCGGGCCGCCGAACCCGAAGTTCGACGAGTACGAGTAGTAGTACTTGCCGTCGCGCTTGAACAGGTGACCGGCCTCGAACACGAGCGGCGCGTCGATGACCTCCGCCGAGCCCTTCGTGCTGATCATGTCGTCGCCGAGCCTGATCACCCGCGTGGACTTCGGGTGGTTGGTGTTCTCGGCGCTGCGCGTCCCGTCGTCGCCGCCACCGCCGAAGACGAGGTAGCCCTGGCCGTCGTCGTCGATGAACACGCCGGGGTCGAACAGCCAGTTGATGCCGTTGGACGCGCCCGGCGTCGCGCTCGTGATGAGCAGGTTGCCACGCTCGTCATGCCACGGACCGACCGGCGAGTCGCCGACGATGACGCCGGAGCCGCCGCCGTTGTTGGCAAAGTAGAGGAAGAACTTCTCCTTGCCGTCGACGACCTTGCTCTCCATCGCGGGGGCCCACGAGTTGTTCGCGTAGCGGGCGACCCCGTTCGGGCCGGCGACGGGGATCTCGCCGTGGTCGACCCAGTTCATGAGGTCGTCGGACGAGATGACCGTGATCGTGTTGATGCTGGCGTAGGTGTTCGTCGAGGAGACCCCGGTGGGGCCGGGCTTGTACTCCTGCGTGTCGTTGGTCATGTAGATGTACACGCGGCCGTCGTGGACGAACGCGTTGCCGTCCGCGCCGAACTTGTGCGAGATGAGCGGGTTGCCCTCGCCGGGGTTCTTGCCGAGCGCCTCGATGGTCGTCGACGGGACGAACTCCGTGACGGACACGTCGTCGACCTTGAAGTCCATGAGGTGCGTGTCCGGAGCGGACGCGGGGTTCGACGTCCACGGCGTCTCGAAGAACAGCCTGGCCGTGGAGACGCTCTGCCCGGCGGGAATCGTGAAGGTGCCCTGGATGAGCCCCCACTGTCCGCGGGCCACCGTCACCGTGCCGACGTTCGTGTAGGTCGAGCCGCCGTAGTGCATGGTGGCGAAGAACTGCTTGGTCGCCGGGCTGTTGGGGTTCTCGTACTTCACCCGCGCCGTGATCGCGTACGTCTTGCCGGCCTGCACCTTGCCGGACAGGTCCTGCATCGGGCCGGATCCGGTCGTCTTGCGGCCGGTGACGAGCACGGCGCTCGAGCCCGTGTACGCGTCCGTCGTGGCCGAGAGCGTGGCGCCGTCGGTCGCGTTGCCGTTGTTGACGAACCAGCTGCCGAGGCCGTCCTCGAACCCGCCGTTCACGATGATGTTCGGGGCGGCGGCCTGGACCGGGCCCGCCGTCGCGGCGACCGCCGCGCCCAGCAGGGCACCGGCCACCGCCATGGCGGCGACCCGCCGTCGGGTCGTCCTTCGAACACGCTTCAACACGAAATATTCTCCTTGACCTCAGAATTTTCCGGGGACACGGACCGCCGCGGGGCGGTCGGCTCACTGCGGCAGGGATGGGCGGCCGCCCGCCCTGGCGAACCGCGCAGATGCGCGCGACGTGTTGTGGGGGGCCGGCCGGCTGGTCGGCCGGCCCCGGTGTGGTCAGCGAAGCCGGCCGCGGTGTGAGCAGCTCAGCGGCAACTGGCCGCGGTGTAGGCGACGTCGTAGGTCGAGGTGACCTGCTTGCCGTCGATCGTGGCGGTCGCCTTCACGGTGGCCGTGCCGGCGTCGATGTGGGCGGCGCGGGTGTTGAAGGACTGGTAGACCTGCTTGCCCGGGGCCACGTCGGCCACGGTCTTGGACCCGTACGGGGTGGTCAGCGTGATCGTCGCCGGCACGCCGGAGTCGTTGACGGCCGTGACCGCCACGTACGCCGAGCTGCCGATGCAGCGGGACGAGGAGGTGACGGTCAGCTTGACCTCGGGTGTGGCGGACTTGAGCGTGCCGAGCCGCGCCAGCTGGTAGCTGAGCGCCCGCTCCGGAGCGTCGATCTGGTTCTGGGTGCCGAACTCACCGGCCCGCGCCGCCTTCGCGCCGTCGAGCGCCGCCTGCATGCCGGCCCAGGCGTCCGCCGGGTAGTCGCTCTTGTCGAGCGTGCCCGCGTACGCGATGGCCGCGTCGAGGGCGCTCGTGTCGAGCGCCTTGTTCTGCGCGGTCAGCGTGTCGCTGAGCTTGTAGTAGTCGAAGTCGACGTGCCCGCCCTTCTCCTTCGTCGCGTAGTCGAACAGGCCGATCCGGTGTCCCATGAAGTGCGAGAGGCTGCCGTCCAGGGTCTGCGGGCCGACACGGCTGCCCAGCTGGGTCCACTTCAGCCCGTCGAGGCTGTAGTAGAACGTCGTCCACAGCTGCCCGACGGGCGAGCTGAAGTCGAGGTCCGCCTTCACGTACACCTGGGTCGCGTCTCCCAGCGGCACCGTCGTGCCCGGCACGAAGTTCTCGATCGCCGCCTGGTCGATGTCGACCGCGAACGGCTGCACCCGGTTGACGACGCCCAGCGTGTTCTGGCCGTCGACGCGCTTGACCGCCGCATAGGAGAACCCGCGGTTGTAGGCGGCCAGACCGGCGACGTCACCGTTCTTCATGCCGGAGATGTCCATCCTGGTCTCGACGGACTGCCGCGGCCCGAACGTACGCTGCGAGAGCGTGTTCCGCGCCTCCTCGAACCAGGTCAACTCGTCCCGGTTGGACAGCTTGGTGTAGACGTACTTGCCGGTGACCACCTTGCCGGTCGTCAGCCGCAGCCATCCGTCCCGGTCGGTGAGCGACCAGTAGCGGTTGTCGGGGGCGTGGTTCCACTCCCACACCGGGTCGAGCCGCGACCCGTTGGGGGCGATCTCCTCCTTGGAGGGGCTCTCGGTCGTCACCGGCTGCCCGACGATCGAGACGTCGTCGATCAGGTAGTCCACGCTCGACGACGCCGGCTGCGGGTTGCCCCACGGGGTCTCGACCGCGAACTTGAAGTTGTCCACGTTCGCCGTCGCCGGGATGGTGTACTGGCCCGTCACGGTCGTCCACTGCCCGGCGGGAACGTTCCCGGACGTCATCGTCTGGACGCCCGCGCCCCAGTCGGCCACGAGGTTGAACCGGATGCTGCTCGGGCCCGAGGTGTACTTGATCTTCGCCGACACGGTGTAGGTCACACCGCGCTGCACCTTGCCGTTGAGGAACTGGTTCGGCCCGGAACCGTTGAGGGTGCGGTTGCTCACCTTCAGCGCGGCCGAGCCCGCGGCCGGATCGGTCGTGTCCCGGCCGAGCGTGGCGCCGTACTGCCCGGCCCACGGCGAGACCGCGTCGGACTCGAACCCGGGGTTCTGCAGGAGCTCGACGCCGATGAGCGAGTCGTCGTACTTGGGCGGGTCAGGGATCGTCCACTGCTCGTCCATGTACGCCTTGTGCGGCGCGTCGTTGGCGAAGTCGTCGGAGGCGACGAGGCTCTTCTGCTGCTCGAACCTCTCCTCCTCCGGGCTCAGCTTGATCGGCTTGTCGAAGCCGCCGTTCACCGGCACGACCCCGTTGTTGCCGAACGTCGGCCAGCCGTCCTGCCAGGTGGCGGGAATGAGCGCCGGGGTGCGCCCGATCGGGAAGTTGTCGCGGAAGAACATGCCATACCAGTCGGTGCCGCCGTTGCGGGAGATCGGCACGAGGCTGCCCTGGGCGAAGCCGTTGGAGTTGAGCACCCCGCGCGCCTCGTAGGTGTTCGAGCCGTCCGCCGACGTGTAGCGTCCGAGCAGGTCCTTCGAGCGGAACATGGCGACCTGGCGTCCCTGCCCGGACGGCCAGGTGATGATGACCACGTAGTAGTAGCCGTTGATGTGGAAGACCTGGGCGCCCTCGAACAGGCCGCCGATGAACGGCTTGCCGGCGTAGTCGCTCGCCGCGAAGATGCTCGGAAAGTCCTTGTCGATGCCCGACATGTCGGACTTGAGGCGCACGGCGCTCGTGCTGCCGGAGCCGTAGAAGATGTACGGCGTGCCGTCGTCGTCGAAGAAGAGCGACGGGTCGTGCAGGGCGCGGCCGAGCGGCGTGCGCGTCCACTTCCCGTTCTCGACGTCGTCGGTGCTGTAGAGGTACGCGCCGCCGAGGTTGTTGGTGTTGAAGACGACGTAGAACTTGCCGTCGTGGTAGCGCAGCGACGACGCCCACTGGCCCTGGCCGTACGAGTTCTGCCCGTTGCGCAGGGAGAACGCGTCGCCGATGTCCGCCCGGTCGAACACGTAGTTGACGATCTCCCAGTTCACCAGGTCGTAGGACTTCATGATCGGCGCGCCCGGGCTCAGGTGCATCGTCGTGCTGATCATGTAGTAGACGTCCCGGTGCTCCTTGTTCTCCGCGGCCGGGACGCGCTCCACGCTGATGTCCGGCACGTCGGAGTTGAGGATCGGCACGGTGTAGGTGCCGTCACCGTGGTCGGTCGAGGTGTACGACGGCGTCGGCGACCATCCGCCGGAGGCGTTCGCCACACCACCGTGGGACACGAGACCGCCGCACACGAGCGCGGCGGCAGTCGCGAGCGAGATCCTCCGGAACCGTCGGGGGATCGCCGTGGATCGGCGATTTTCGGGCACGCGAAACTCCTCTGATGGGCGATGTCAGGCGATGCCTGACAGCAGTGGGGGTGGGATCTGAGTGAGCGGTCGACGGGAGTGCGGGTGAATCGCCGGCCCGCGAAGGAGGAGGTCCCGGGTCCGGTCGGCGTGGCGGTCCCGCTGGAAGGGGCGGAGCGTGCGGGCTCGCGGTGAAGGCGGTGTCCTACCGGTTGTGCGGTGTGGACAGGGAGGCGTTCACCTCAGGTGCGCAGGTAAGGCGGACGTGATCCGATCGCGCATGAGGGGGGGCGTATTCGTGCGGGCGGGGCGGCGTGAAACGTTCCCGCGGAGGGGCGGGGTGAGGTGCGGCGGGGGGACCGCTCTCATCGGGGGGCTCCTCGACCTGTTAGCGCTAACATTTTTGGACTGCGGGTAGATGCGGCGATGTCCCGTGACCGTAGGTGGGGACGGCGCGCACTGTCAAGAGTGTGAGACGTGCACCGAGGCCAGTAACGTACTGTCCGTAAGTCGGAAAATTACCGTCGCGGCACGTCAGGGAGCGGTCCAGCAGGGTGGATAACGGATCCGCCTCCGGAGGAGCCCTCTTCGTGTCGGTTTCTGGCGTTCGATGACAAATTGGTGACGTGTCCTCCTTGTCGTGATCAAGGCCGTACCATCCTTGATGTACGACGAGGGGAGTGTTGTGGACGAGCGTAAGGCGCCGGCGGGCGTCGACCCGTTTACGCCGAGCGTCGCCCGGATGTATGACTACTACCTGGGCGGCAAGGACAATTTCGCGGCGGACCGCGAGGCGGCCGAGAAGATCATCGAGATCCTGCCCAACCTTCCCGACATCGCCCGGGAGAACCGCGAGTTCCTGATCCGGGCCGTCACCCACCTCACGCGGCAGGGCATCCGCCAGTTCCTCGACGTCGGCGCCGGGCTTCCGACGCAGCGCAACGTCCACCAGGTCGCCCAGGAACTGGCCCCGGAGTCCCGGGTCGTCTACGTGGACAACGACCCCATCGTCCTCGTCCACGCGCGGGCCATCCTCGCTGAGAACGAGCGGGTGCGCGCGGTCGAGGCGGACATGCGCGACCCCGAGGCGCTGCTGCGGCATCCGGAGGTCAGGGAGCACATCGACTTCTCCCAGCCGCTCGCCGTCCTCCTGCTCGGCGTGCTGCACTTCGTCCCGGACGACGACGAGGCCATGAAGATCGTCACGACCCTTCGCGGCTCGCTCGTGCCGGGCGGTTACCTGGTCGTGTCGCACGGCTCCCTCGGCGACCTGAGCGACGACCAGGAGGAGGAGGGCCGCAAGGTCTTCAGCCGGACCTCCGTCCCCGGCACCACCTCCCGGTCGTACGACCAGATCCTCGCGTTCTTCGACGGCGTCGACCTGGTCGAGCCGGGAGTGGTGCCGCTGCAGGAGTGGCGGCCCGACACCGACCACCCCTTCGTCCGGGAGGGCAAGGCCGGCGCGCTCGGCGGCGTGGGCCGCGTCCGCTGACGCCGAAGCGGGACACCCCGGCTCACGGGGGAGCGGGCAGGCGGGCTTCGGCGTGGTCCCAGGCGGTCTCCCCGCCCACGGGACGGTAGGTCAGGAGCGGTTCGCTGCGGCGTACGAGGTCGCGGATGTCGTCCACCTCGCCGTGGGCGCGGGCCTGCACCAGGCCGTTGCCGAGGGCGGCGGCCTCGACGGGTCCGGTGACCACGGGCAGCCCGGTGGCGTCGGCGGTCATCCGGCACAGCAGGGCGTTGCGTGCGCCGCCGCCGACCACGTGGACGACGTCCACGTCGCGGCCGCTGAGCCGCACGGCCTGGCGGATCGTGCGGCGATAGGCGAGGGCCAGGATCTCCAGCACGCAGCGAACGGTCGCCGCCCACCCGTCCGTACGGGGACGACGACGACCAGAAGTCGTTCCAGGAGACCCAAGGCCTGCTGCAGGCGTACCCGGACCTCAAGGGCATCATCGCGCCCACCACGGTCGGCATCTCGGCGGCGGCGCGCTAGAAGTTGTTCGAGCCGGCCTTCTACATGACCGACGTGCCGGACTGGGGCACCGCCTACGCCCACTGCATGGCGTTGGGGCCGAGGGCGCAGGTCGTGGTGGACACCGGTCATCACGCGCCGGGCACCAACATCGAGATCATCGTGGCGTTCCTGCTGCGTGAGGGCAGGCTCGGCGGGTTCGACTTCAACTCCCGCTTCTACGCCGACGACGACCTCATGGTCGGCGCCGCCGACCCGTTCCAGGAGAGCCGGCGGCACCCAGGCCGGCTGGGGCGCCTGACGTCTCGCGGAATCCCTCCGCACCGTCACCGGTCGCGCCTTGTCGCGGGCCGGTCCGGGGGCCGGTCTCCGGCCGCTCGGCCCGCCGCTGTAGCCTGCCGCCCGTCGCCCGTTTTGCCATAACTCGTCCCATAAGGCCATCATCGTCCGGACCCATCGAACCACTCGTAGGGGGAAATTTCATGACCACGCCGGTTGAGCAGTTGCTCGAACGCGCGCATCTGCTGGGAGCCGATCCCCGCAACACGAACTTCGCCGGGGGCAACGCCTCGGCCAAGGGAACGGCCCTCGACCCGGTCACCGGCACCGACGTGGAACTGATGTGGGTGAAGGGGTCGGGCGGCGACCTCGCCACGCTCACCGAGGCCGGCCTGGCCGTGCTCCGGCTCGACCGGCTGCGCGCGCTCACCGGCGTCTACCCCGGCGTCGAACGCGAGGACGAGATGGTCGCGGCCTTCGATCACTGCGCCTTCGGCAAGGGCGGAGCGGCGCCGTCGATCGACACCACGATGCACGGCCTGGTCGACGCGGCGCACGTCGACCACCTCCACCCCGACGCGGGGATCGCCATCGCTGCCGCCGCCGACGGCGAGGTGCTGACCCGGCGCATCTACGGCGACCGGGTCGTCTGGGTGCCCTGGCGGCGGCCCGGCTTCCAGCTCGGCCTCGACATCGCCGCCATCAAGGACGCCAACCCCCAGGCCGTCGGCTGCATCCTCGGCGGGCACGGCATCACCGCCTGGGGCGACACCTCCGCCGAGTGCGCGGACAACTCGCTGTGGATCATCCGCACCGCCGAGGCGTACATCGCCGAGCACGGCAGACCCGAGCCGTTTGGACCGGTGAAGCCGGGCTACGCGCCGCTGCCGGAGGCGGCCAGGCGGGAGCGGGCGGCGGCGCTGTTCCCCGTGCTGCGCGGCCTGTGCTCGACCGACGTCCGCCAGGTCGGCCACTACACGGACACCCCCGAGGTGCTCGACTTCCTGTCCCGCGAGAAGCACGCGGCGCTCGCCGCCCGCGGCACATCCTGCCCCGACCACTTCCTGCGCACCAAGGTCGCGCCGATGGTGCTCGACCTGCCCGCCGACGCGCCGCTTGAGGACGTGATCTCCCGCCTCGGCGAGCTGCACGCGGCCTACCGCGAGGACTACCGCGCCTACTACGAGCGGCACGCCACCCCCACCTCGCCGCCGCTGCGCGGCGCCGACCCCGCCATCGTGCTCGTGCCGGGCGTCGGCATGTTCTCCTTCGGCAAGGACAAGCAGACCGCTCGCGTGGCGGGCCAGTTCTTCCTCAACGCGATCAACGTGATGCGCGGCGCCGAGGCGCTGTCGGCCTACGCCCCGATCGAGGAGTCGGAGAAGTTCCGCATCGAATACTGGGAGCTCGAGGAGGCCAAGCTGCGCCGCCTGCCGGCGCCCAAGCCGCTGGCCACCCGGATCGCCCTGGTCACCGGGGGCGGCTCGGGCATCGGCGCGGCCACCGCCCGCCGTCTGGCCGCCGAGGGCGCCTGCGTGGTGGTCGCCGACCGCGACCTCGCCGCCGCGGAGAAGGTCGCCGCCGACATCGGGGCCCGCGCCTCCCGTCAGGCCGATGCGGCCGTGGCCGTCCAGGCCGACGTCACCGACGAGGCCCAGGTCGTCGAGGCCGTACGGCAGGCCGTGCTGGCCTTCGGCGGGGTCGATCTGGTGGTCAACAACGCCGGGCTGTCGCTGTCGCGCTCCCTGCTGGAGACCACCGTGGACGACTGGGACCGTCAGCACGACGTGATGGCACGCGGCTCGTTCCTCGTCTCCCGCGAGACCGCCCGCATCATGATCGAACAGGGCATGGGCGGCGACATCGTCTACATCGCCTCCAAGAACGCGGTGTTCGCCGGGCCCGACAACGTCGCGTACGGCGCGGCCAAGGCCGGCCAGGCCCACCAGGTGCGCCTGCTCGCGGCCGAGCTCGGCGAGCACGGCATCCGCGTCAACGGGATCAACCCCGACGGGGTGGTGCGCGGCTCCGGCATCTTCGCCTCCGGCTGGGGCGCCAACCGGGCCGCCGTCTACGGCGTGCCGGAGGAGAAGCTGGGCGAGTTCTACGCCCAGCGCACCCTGCTCAAGCGGGAGGTGCTGCCCGAGCACGTCGCCGCCGCCGTCTTCGCCGTCACCGGCGGCGACCTGTCCCTCACCACCGGTCTGCACATCCCCGTCGACGCCGGAGTGGCCGCCGCGTTCCTGCGGTGACGAGCTGGTGCCCGGCCGGCACGAGGTGCCGGCCGGACCGCGTGCGCGATGAGCCGGGCGGTTCGGCCACCTCGCCGCGACGGCGCGCGCCTCTCGTCGGGGCGGGCCGTCCCCTCGCCCGGCTCTCGGCGAATGATGCCGTTTCCGGGTTCGCCTAACCCGCGATCGCCGGCCCGCACGGTGAAGTAGTAGAAGGTTCATGAAATAAAAATCTGTTACATCTCTTTCACGCATTGTTCGGCGGGTTGAAATCTGTGCTTGTTTCGCGGTGGATAACGCGCTTCGTTTTCTTGTGATGACACCCGGTGGCCCTGTATATCAGCGGCGACGTGAAAAACAATGCTCGGGAATGTGATTGAAGCCACAAGTGAGCGGCGACTTACCGATCTCGTGGCCGGGCCGCGTCGGCTGCCACTGAAACCGCTTTCCTGTCATGAAGCGCGCTGCGGATCCATGATCGCGAAGGGCGTAGACAAAAGAATCTCGCAAAATTCAGAACTCCGCGAAAAAGCCTAGCGTGGTCGGCGTAGTGATCAACTCGACCACTTGGGAGACAACCCTTGCGGAGATCATCCGTAGCCGTCGTCGTCACGACGGCCGCCCTCCTCGGCCTGCCCGCCGTGTCCGCCGCGGCGCAGACCGGCCCCTCAAAGCCCTCAAGCCCCTCTGCCCCCTCCGGTCCTTCCGCGGCGTCGGGAGCCGCCGCGGAAGGCGACCACACGGTCACCCTCGTCACCGGCGACACGGTGAAGGCGCACCTGGAGAACCACGACCTGCGCGTCCTGTCCGTCGAGCCGGGTGAGGGACGTACGGGCATCACCTTCGCGGTCACCGACCGCGGCGACCAGGTGTCGGTGGTCCCGTCGGACGCGGCCCCCCTCATCCGGGCCAACCGGCTCGACCCCCAGCTCTTCGAGGTGGGCACGCTGATCGCGGACGGCTACGACGACGCGCGCAGCCAGATCATCCCGGTCCTGACCACCTATCCCAAGAGCGCCACCAGCCAGAACGCCGAGCGGGCCGACGCCGCGCTCGGTTCGGCGGCCAAGCGCCGGCAGGCCTTCCCCCGCCTGGGTGTCAGCGCCTTCGCCGTCGGCAAGAAGTCCGCTCCCGACGGCTGGCGCGGCCTGACCGGCGGCTCGGCCGCGCCGAGCACCCTGCGCGGCGGTGTCACCAAGCTGTGGCTGGACGGCAAGGTGTCGGCCGGCCTCGACCAGAGCGTCCCGCACATCGGCGCGCCGACCGCATGGGCGAGCGGATACGACGGATCCGGCGTCAAGGTCGCGGTGCTGGACACCGGATACGACACCGATCACCCCGACCTGCAGGGCAAGGTCGTCGCCTCCGCCGACTTCACCGGCAACGCGAACGGCGTCGAGGACGGCAATTCCCACGGCACCCACGTCGCCTCGACCGTCGCCGGGTCCGGCGCCGCCTCGGGCGGGCTGTACAAGGGGGTCGCCCCGGGCGCGAGCCTGGTCGTCGGCAAGGTCCTCGGCAACGACAGCTGGGGCACCAGCTCCGCGATCATCGCGGGCATGGAATGGGCGGTCGGAGAGGAGGGCGCCAAGATCGTCAGCATGAGCATCCAGAGCGACCCGGGCTTCTCCGACCACCCCGTCGCCGCCGCGATCAACACCCTGACCTCGCAGTACGACGCGCTGTTCGTGGTCTGCTCGGGCAACTACGGCCCCGGCACGTCCACCATCAGCTCCATCGGCGTCGCCCAGTCGGCGCTGACCGTGGGCGCGGTGGACCTGACCGACACCGTGGCGGGCTTCTCCAGCCGCGGCCCCGTCGGCACCCAGGGCCTGAAGCCCGACATGACCGGGCCGGGCGTGGACATCACCGCGGCCGTGCCCGGTGGTGGCTACGGCACGATGAGCGGATGCTCGATGGCCACCCCGCACGTGGCGGGCACGGCCGCGCTCGTCAAGCAGCGGCACCCCGCCTGGGGCGCGCAGCGGCTCAAGGACGCCCTGATGGGCACGACCGCGGCCGCCGCCGGGTCCACCCCCTACACGTACGGCACCGGCCGGGTCGACGCGGCCCGCGCCGTGAGCCAGCAGCTCACCGCGAACCCGCCGAGCGCCGCCCTGTCGGTCACCGCCGCCCAGCCCACGGCCACGCAGACCGTGACCTACACCAACGACGCCGCCACCCCGGTCACGCTCAACCTGGCCGTGTCGGCCACCAACTCCACCGGCAGCACGCCTGCCCCGTCCGGCCTGTTCACCCTGAGCGGCAACCAGGTGACGGTGCCGGCCAGCGGCACCGCCCAGGTGACCGTCACCCTGCACCAGCTGACCGGCACCACCAGCCTGTACGGGGGCGTGCTGACCGCCACCTCGACCGGCGGCGCGTCGCTGCGCACCGCGCTCGGCGCGAGCGTCGAGGCGCCCTCCACCACGACCACCGTCCGCGTCCACTACAACCCGGGCACGGGCAACAGGATCGTCCTCCGCGGTGACACACCCCTGAGCTGGACCGCCGGCCAGGACTGCGTCAGCAAGGCGGCCGACCTGTGGGAGTGCGGGGTGAACGTCCCCGTGGGGCAGCAGTTCTTCTACAAGCCCCTGGTCAACGACAGCCTCTGGTCCACCGGCTCCAACTACTACGGCGTCGGCGGACAGACCTACGACATCTATCCCAGCTTCTGATCCTCCGCATCAGCGCCCTGCCGGCCGTGGCCGGCAGGGCGTTCGCGCGTCACGGGTCCGGGTCGCCCACTGCGTCCGAGACGGACTCGGCGCCGGGGTCCGCGGTGGACCGGCCGCTGTAACGCATCCTGATCTTGATGTCGCCGTCACCGTGACGTACCACTTCCTTCAGGCCGAGTCGCTGGTAGAGGGCGTGCGCGCGGTGGTTGACCGCCAGCACGTCCAGGATCAGGTCCTGCCCCCGCCGACCGGCCTGGTCCAGCAGCCCGCTGATGAGGTGGGTGCCGATGCCGCGTCCCTGGTAGTCGGGATGGATCTCGATCCGGGCGAGGTAGATCTCGGTGGGACCGTGATCGACGCTGAGCATGCCGACGTCGACTCCGTCGGCGGTGACGATCCGCGTGTTGCCGGGGTCGAAAACGCGCATGTGATGGTCGCGCTGGTCCTGCTCGTCCCACCCCCAGATCGCGGCAACGACGTCGCCCATGGCGGCCTTGTGCAGTCGGAAGCAGAACTCCTTGTCGGCGGCCGTGGCCGGCCGCAGCCCAATGGTGGTCACGTGACCTCCTTCGGAACACTCCGCCGCCGGCGCCGATGTTCCGACCGGCGACTCGGCGTGCGGTGTGGCTCGCGAGAAGGAATCGTAATCCGGCGGGCTACTCCCTTCCGGATCCGGTGTCACCGGGTGAAGGAACGTGTAGCCGCCCCGTCCGATCGCCGTCCGGGTTGATCTCGAGCCGCCGAAGCGACGGCACCAGTAGCGGCACCAGCATCGCCACCGCCGCCACCCCGCCGCCGGTGACGGCGACCGCCGCCGTTCCGAAGGCCGCGGCGAGGACCGGCGTGGACAGCTGGCCGAGGGGGATGGGCACGAAGGACCAGAACTCGTCGTGGGCGCCGACCCGGGAGAGCAGCCGCTCCGGGACGTGGGTGTTGTGAACGGTCTCCCACACGACGGTGAAGAACTCCGCGACCACTCCCGCCACGAATGCCGCCGCAGAGAGCCAGAACGTGTTCGCGCCGGCGCCGAGCAGGATCAGCGGGCCGGTGGCCAGTGCCATCGAGGACAGCGCCGGCACCATCGGCCGCCGCACCGCCAGCTTCACCATGATCACACTGGCTGTCAGCGCCCCGGCACCACGCGCGCTCAGCACCAGCCCCCAGCCCTCAGCGCCGATCGTGTCGTTCGCGATCACCGGGCCCAGGATCTGCCACACCCCCATGTTGACCGCGTTGAAGACGGCGAAGGCCGACGTCACCGTCCAGATCCACGGCGTGGAGCTGAAGTAGCGCCAGCCTTCCCGTAGTTCGCCGAGCATCGTCGGGTCGCTCTTCGCGCGCGGTGGCGGGCCGGGCAGCGACATCCGAGCGAAGAACGCCGCCGCCAGGAGGAAGGACGCGGCGTCCGCGGCGATCGCCCAGCCGCCGCCCACGGAGGCGGTCAACAAGCCTGCCGCGGTCGGGCCGACGATACGAGTGGCGTTCCTGACGGTCGCCAGCAGGGAGCTGGCCTGCTGGAGACCGCGTCCCGCCGCCAGATTGGAGACGATGCCGCGCAACGCGGGCTTGGTCAGTCCCTGAAAGACGCCGTTAAGGGCGGACAGCGGCAGCAGGAACGCCGGGTGCTGGTGAGCCAGGAGGAGGAACGCGACGCCGACCTGGGTGAGGCCGGCGCCCAGGCCGGCGAGGCACAGCACGGTGTCGCGCCGGTAACGGTCGGCGATTCCGCCGCCGAGGAGGAGCATCGCGACCATCGGGACCAAGGCCGCCGTGGTGACCGCGGACAGCCAGGCCGCGCTGCCGGTGATCTCAAGGACGCCGAAGGCCAGGGCGACAGGCGACATGGCGCTACCGGCCATGGAGATGGACTGGCCGGCCAGGAACCACCGGAAGGCGGCGGAACGGAGCGGATGCCCGGCCGCGAGGCCGGCACCCGATACCGGCGATACGTCGCTTCCGGACGGTTCAGGATCTCGATTCTCTGGCGCATCCGTTGCGGGCACGAGGGACCACCGTGCCAGCGCACGCAGGTCACCTCAAGCGGTTTTCGCAGAGCGGTCGCACCGCCGATCACGTCGCCTCGGACCGCACGCCCGAAGCGACGGCATAAGACGTCGCCGAGGCCGCGGCACTCACAAAGCCACACAGGGGTCGCTCACCCGGACGATTGACTGCGATGCTCGGAATCAGCGGATGTGGGGCCAGAACTGCAGGAGAAAGACTTCGGCCTCGTACTCCTCGGCCCCCAATTCGAAGTACTCGACGTCCTCAGGCTCCAGTTCGACCTCACGAGCCGACAGCCGGACCTGCCAGCGCATGTCACGCGCGCCCAGGTCGATCTGGAGCGGGCTCGCCTCTTCGTCGTCATTCTCGAGATGAACGACCCCCGATGTCGCCCGGAACTGGACGACGGTCTGTTCGTCCCAGACGCCGGCCGCCGTGGGCGGCGGCTCAGCGGTCCAGACCTCGAAGACGAACCTGCCCTTTGTCAGCTCCAGCACGTCGTCGCGCCGCACGATCGTCTCGATGACCATCAGATTCTGGGTGGTGGAGCACAGTTCACCGCCCATGAGCCGCGCGTCTTCCGTGTCGATGGTCGGGCCGTCGGCGTCAGCGAGGAGATAGCGTCCGTATCTGCGCAGGAAGGTGTTCTCGACGGTGATCAGCAAATCGGCCATAACGGCGCCGCCCATCCACCCGTCTCGAAGATCACCCGTGTCGACGATCAACACCATAGCGTCGCGGGTTCAGAAGACGGCGGCGGGCAGGGCGTTGGCGCGATCTTCGCTACCGAGTCGGTGCCCGTGATCGTCGCGGGCGCCGTGCTCACCGGGTTCGCCACCGGGCTGCTGCTGCCGACCCTGCTCACGTGGGCGGTCGGCGGGCTGCCGTTCGCGCGGCGGGGCCCGCGGCACCGGGCTGTGGACCGCCGCGCTGTTCCTCGGCGAGTTCCTGTCGCCGTTGCTCGTCAGCGCCCTGACCGCGGTGACCGGAGGGCTCGGCACGTCCCTCGCGGTGATCGGCGTCGCGTCGCTGGCGCTGGCCGCCCTGGTCGCCACCGTCCTGACCGTCCCGGCGTCACCACTCGACGCCGCCACCACCGCGCAGTAGCGCCGGCGTCTCGCCCGGGGTCACAGACCGGCGAGCGAGATCAGGGGCGTCCGGGTCGCCGCTCCGGCCAGAAGGGGTCCCGGCCGATAAAACCCAGCAGTTTGGTCTGGTTATCCGCATCGCCGGGCACCTCGACGCGAGCGCCGAACTGGCCGGAGGAGCGGATGACCTGCTCCATCTGCTCCATTTCAGCCAGGAGCCGAGCGCAGAAGCCGGCGTCCAGACGGTCGTCCTGGCCGGTGGCCCTGGACAGATCCCAGGTGTGCATGAACACATCGGCGGTGTAGAACCGGTCGATCGCGGTCGCCAGAGGCAGGCTGCCGATGTGTGGATTGGAGAGTTCCCGGTGGGCCGTCCCCGGATCGTCCAGCACCGCCTGCACAGCGTCACAGTGAACCTGCCACGCGGCGACCGGGTTCTCGTCCACCGGCGGGCCGCAGGGCAGTTCGATACCGGCCCCGGCGGCGAGAAACCCGGGGAACCATTCGGTCAGGTGGCGGACGACATCGCGGGCGGCCCAGCCGGCGACGGGGGAGGGCACGTCCCACGCCCTGGTGCCGCGCACCCGTTCGGTGAACAATCCGGCGACCTGCCGGTGCCGCTCGGCGGGGCGATCAGACAGCGCCATCGATGAGCATCCTCTCCAGCTTCGCGTAACCCTCGTCGACACCGACCTTCATACCGCTGCGCAGCCACGCACGCTTTCGAAGCTGCCGGCCGGCGACCGCGCCCGCAGCCGCGTACGGTCGTCGCCCAGGTCCTCGAACCGCAGCGTCTCCGGCGCGACTCCGTCGGGATCGCCCTCGACGTGAACATCTGCACGATACGGCCCGGCCGTACCTCGTGGAAGCGGCTGCCTCTCACCTGGCGCGCTGGCAGCCGGGTGTCAGCGGACGGGCAGCGGTCACGATTACCTCGCGGCGGTGCTGCTCAAGCGCCGCGACGCATGACCGAAGCGGCCCATCTCTGCGCGACGCCATTCGGGTCAGAAGCGGAACGCCTCGACGAACCGGTGGAGAAGCGCGGGATCGCCGTGCACCCGGACGCTGCCGTCGGCGAGTGCTTGGCCGGGGGTCGTGGCGCCGGTCATCAGGGCGTGGATTCCCTGATCGTTCAGCCTCTCGACGACGAGGTCCGGGGCGGGGTGCGGGCCGATGCCGACCGTCAGGACCCCGTCGATGATCTGTAGGCGGAGGGTGAAGTCGCCCATGCGGACCTCGTAGCCGACCACTTCCTCGCCCACGTGCTGCTGCCCGTGCTGCGCTTCGAGACCGACGTCGCCGCGCTGCGCTCCGGGCCCGTGCCGGTCGCCGTCGGCGTCGGAGCGGAATCGGGCGACGGCGTTCCCGCTCTGTCCGCCCGGGTGCTGGCCGAACGGCTCGGCGTCGAGCCGCTCATCTTCCCCGGCGATCCTGGCCCTCGACGTCGCCGCCTGCGCCGATATCATCCACGCGGCCCTCGCCCGACCGGGTCGACAGGGCGGGCCTGAGGCTTCGTGAGCATGACGAGGCCCGGCCGTACGATTCCGACGATGGGACCTGATCGACGATGAACCGACACGACAAATTGTTCACCGGCACCCCGCGCGTGGTGCGGGCGGCGGCCCTGGCCGACGCCGACCTCGATCCGGACCCGCTCGACCCCGCCCAGGTCGTGTCCGGAACCCCCGAGGTCCGCCACCTGGAGCTGGCGTCGGGCACGGACCTGGCGGTCGGCGTCTGGCAGCACGGACCGGGCGTGAGCACCGACACCGAGGCGGACGAGGTCTTCGTCGTGCTCGGCGGCAGCGCGACGATCGAGGTGGAGGACGGCCCGGTGCTCGACGTCGGCCCGGGCGACGTCGTCCTGATGCCCGGTGGCGCACGCACCGTGTGGACGGTGCACGAGACGCTCCGCAAGGTGTACGCCGTGCGTCCCTGATGACCTCGAAGCCTGCTGGTGACCGCGTCGGCGGGGCGTCCGGGGCTACCGGGAGGCCGGCGGGGGCGTCCGGCGGTCTCCCGGATCGAAGGGGACGTGGACGCGGCCCTCGGTGTGCATGAGCTCGAACGTCCTGCGGATCGACGCGGTGTCGTTGAGGTGCGGGAACGGGGCGTCCGGGGGAGCGGCGACCCCGAGGAAGGCGCACAGCGGTCCCCATCCCTCGCGCACGTCGAAGACCAGGAGCCGCTCGGCGGGAAGGGCGGCCAGCACCGCGGCGACATGCCGGTGGTAGGCCGCGACGGCCCGCTCCTCGTCCGGTGTGTGACCGGGCCGCCAGTGCTCGCCGAAGACCGACACGCTGATCCGCTCGAAGAGCGGCCGGAGGCTCGTCATCGCGGCGACGACGGGACGGATGGCCTCGGGTGCCTCGTCCTCCCGCATCGGCTCGCGCGGGCCGAGCGAGCCCAGCACGCGGAAGCTGGCGTACCAGCTGCGCGGGTCGCGGACCGTGAGGACGACCTTGGCGTCCGGATAGGCCCGTGCCAGCTCCCGCCAGAAGAAGCTGGCGGGCCAGTCCACGCAGGACCGGAAGCCCTCGAAGACGCGTTCCCAGTCACCCGGCCCGCCCGAGCAGACGGGCAGCCACCGTTCGGCGAGCTCCGGGCGGAGCAGGACCTCGAAGGTGTGGTAGCAGGGCCCGAAGCCGAGCCGTTCCAGTGCCGCCTTCGTCGACGTCGTTCCGGTGCGCGGAAGTCCCGCGCCGATGACCTCCAGCATGTCCAGGCTCCCGTCGTCGCCCCCGCCGGCTGACGCGGTAGACCATGCCCGCCCGCCCGATGTTCTCACGGCGCGCTGACGCTCCCACGGCATGCCGCCTCCACGATCTGACAATATTTCGGCGTCTCCATGAAACTTTCCAAGAGTCGTCGGTCCCCGGACGGGGCGGAGTGCCCCTGACGTCCTCCTCCTCGTCGGCACAGAACTCGCGATGATCTGCGGCTTGAGTCGCCAGAAAGTTTTAGGCACGCTTCGGAAACATTCACGCCGCCGGATCCGGTGAGGGTGTGGCATCCGCGATCTGCGAGCAGTACGGGAGCCCCGTCCCGGGCACCGTGGCCGCACGCCCCGGTCGGCGCAACCGGAGGAAGGACAGCTCACGTGAGACGACGCATCGTGGCCTTACTGGCCGCCGTGCTGATGCCCGTGGTCGCGGCGGCCACGTTGCTGGTCACCCAACCTGCCGCCGCGGCCTCGCTGACCCGGGTGACCAGCTTCGGCAACAACCCGAGCAACCTGAACATGTACATCTACGTGCCGGACCGGGTGGCCGCCCGGCCCGCGCTGCTGGTCGCCGTCCACTACTGCACGGGCACCGCGTCGGCGCTGTTCAGCGGATACTTCCGCGACTACGTGACCGCGGCCGACCAGTACGGGTTCATCATCGTGTTCCCCGAGGCCACGCGCAGCGGGCAGTGCTTCGACGTGTACTCGCCCCAGGCGCTGAAGCGGGGCGGCGGCAGCGACCCGGTCGGCATCATGTCGATGGTCGACTACGCCAAGTCGCGCTACAACGTGGACCCCGGCCGCGTCTACGTCAGCGGCGTCTCCTCCGGCGCGATGATGACCAACGTGCTGGCGGCCGAGTATCCGGACGTCTTCAAGGCGGGCTCGGCCTTCATGGGCGTCCCGGCGGGCTGCTTCGCCACCACCGACGGCTCCACCTGGAACAGCCAGTGCTCCGGCGGGCAGAGCATCAAGACCGCCCAGCAGTGGGGTGACCTGGCCCGTTCGATGTACTCCGGCTACAGCGGCTCCTACCCGCGCATGCAGCTGTGGCACGGCACCACCGACACCACGCTGAACTACAACAACTTCGGCGAAGAGATCAAGCAGTGGACCAACCTCAACGGCGTCAGCCAGACGCCCGTGTCCACCGACAGCCCGTCGTCGGGGTGGACCCGCACCCGGTACGGCAACACCGGCACCCAGCCGCCGGTCGAGGGCATCAGCGTCTCCGGTCAGGGGCACTCGCTGCCTCTCAACGGCATGATCGCCTATGCGATCGACTTCCTCGGCCTCACCAGCACCACGCCGAGCTCTCCCTCGCCCTCACCGTCGCCCACGCCGTCCCCCACACCGTCGCCCACCCCGCCGGACAGCCCGTCCCCGAGCCCGTCGTCCGGCCCGAGCGGCGGCCCGCCGGCCACGACCCTCGGCGCGGCCGCGGCCCGCAGCGGCCGATACTTCGGTACGGCGATCAGCGCGAACAAGCTGAGTGACTCGAACTACACGACGATCGCGAATCGTGAGTTCAACATGGTGACGGCCGAGAACGAGATGAAGATCGACGCCACCGAGCCGAACCAGAACCAGTTCAACTTCACCAACGCCGACCGGATCTACAACTGGGCGGTGCAGAACGGCAAGCAGGTGCGCGGCCACACGCTGGCCTGGCACTCCCAGCAGCCCGGCTGGATGCAGTCCCTCAGCGGCAGCGCGCTGCGCCAGGCGATGATCAACCACATCAACGGCGTGATGGCCCACTACAAGGGCAAGATCCCCTACTGGGACGTCGTCAACGAGGCCTTCGACGACAGCACCGGCGGACGGCGCGACTCCAACCTCCAGCGCACCGGCAACGACTGGATCGAGGTCGCCTTCCGCACCGCGCGCGCCGCCGACCCGGCCGCCAAGCTCTGCTACAACGACTACAACATCGACAACTGGACCTGGGCCAAGACCCAGGGCGTCTACAACATGGTCAAGGACTTCAAGCAGCGCGGCGTGCCGATCGACTGCGTCGGACTCCAGGGCCACTTCAACAGCGGCAGCGCCTACAACAGCAACTACCGCACCACGCTGCAGAGCTTCGCCGCTCTGGGCGTCGACGTGGCCATCACCGAGCTGGACGTCGAGGGCGCCTCGGCCACCACCTACGCCAACATCGTCAACGACTGCCTCGCGGTCTCGCGCTGCGTCGGCATCACCGTGTGGGGCGTGCGCGACAGCGACTCCTGGCGCTCCAGCCAGACCCCGCTGCTGTTCGACGGCAACGGCAACAAGAAGCCCGCCTACACCTCGGTCCTCAACGCCCTCAACGCCGCCGTTCCCGACACCTCGCCCAGCCCCACCCCGCCGGTGAGCCCGAGCCCGAGCCCGACTCCGCCGGTCAGCCCGTCGCCCGGGAACTCGCCGGAGCCGGGCGGGTGCAGCGCGACGATCCGGACGGTCAACTCCTGGCCCGGCGGCTTCCAGTCGGAGGTCACGGTCCGCGCCGGCAGCTCGGCGGTCAGCGGCTGGACGGTGGACTGGAGCTGGTCCGGCTCTCCGTCCATCACCCAGCTGTGGGGCGGCCTCAAGTCCGGATCCGGCGCCTCGGTCTTCGTGCGCAACGAGTCGTGGAACGGCGCGCTGGCCGCCAACGGCACCACCACCTTCGGGTTCGTCGCCAACGGCAGCGCGGAGACGCCGACGCTGACGTGCGGCGCCTCCTGACCGGTGGAACCGCTATGACGCGCTCCTGACCAGGAGGAGCGCCACGGGCACCCCCGCCACGCGCGGGGGTGCCCCGTGTGCGTGGCGGGGAGTCAGTGCGCGAAGCCGCCGGGCCTGCCGTTCCTGTCGGCGATCAGGCCGGCGAGCGTGGCCACCGCGATCTCCGGAGGCGTACGGGAGCCGATGTTGAGCCCGATCGGGCGGTGTACGCGGGCGATCTCCTCGGGCGGGACGCCCAGCTCGGTCAGCGCCCGCACGTGGGGACCCGGGTGGCGGGGACTGCCCATGACGCCGATCCAGCGCGCGGGGCTGCCGAGAACGTCACGCAGTAGCGGCCCGATCTCCGCGCGATGGTGATCGGTGACGACCACGTCGGCCGTGCCGTCCAGGTGGCCGTCCACCTCCCTGACCACCGGGACCGAGTCCGCCGGGAGGCCGCCGAGCCCGTGGTCCGGATCGGGCTCCAGCAGGATCGGCCGGAAGCCCAGCTCGGCGCCGAATCGCAGCAGATGATTCGCCACCGGAGACGCGAACACCGCGACCAGCGTCCGCCTTGCCTCCTGGGGAAGCGCTTCGCCGTGGGCGGCCGCGCACGCGGGGTCCTCGTCATGGCTGTGGCTCATGTCCGCAGTTTCTCAGCCGTGCGGCCCGGGAGACGACCCCCGGGTCCCGCCGTGCCGCGCAGGCGCGGGCAGGATCGGGGGCGTGAACACGATGCTTCCGGTGACCCCGATGCTCGGCGTCGTGGTGGCGCTGCTCGCGCTGGCCGGGGCGGCCGTCGCCGCCCTGGGCCGATCCGGGCACGCGGCGGCCATCCTGACCGCCGCGGGGCGGGCCGCCGTCCAGCTCGCGCTGGTCTCCCTCGTCATCGGGTGGGCGACCGGGCTGCTGCCCGCCGTGGTGCTGTTCCTGCTCGTCATGTACGGCGTGGCGAGCGGCACCGCCGGTCGGCGGATCACGCGGGGAAGGACCGGCTGGTGGGCCGCCGTGCCGATCGCGGCGGGCACGGCGCCGGTGCTGGTCCTGATGCTGGTCACGGGCGTCCTGCCGGCGCGCGGGATCACGCTGATCCCGGTGACCGGCATCCTGCTGGGTGGATGCCTCACCGCCACGGCGCTGGCCGGCCGCCGCGCGCTCGACGAGCTGCGGCAGCGGCGCGGGGAGGTCGAGGCCGCGCTGGCGCTGGGACTCTCCCCCCGGGACGCGGCGCTGGAGATCTGCCGCCCGGCCGCCGCGCGGGCGCTCGTGCCCGCGCTCGACCAGACCCGAACGGTGGGCCTGGTCACGCTGCCCGGCGCGTTCGTCGGCATGATGCTGGCCGGTTCCGACCCCGTGCACGCGGGGGCCGTGCAGCTCGCGGTCCTCGTCGCCCTGCTGGCCGCAGAGTCGGCGGCCGTCGTGGTCACGATCGAACTCGCCGCCCGCGGGCGTTTCGCCCGCTGAACGACGCCCACGCCCTCTCGGAGCGCTATTGCCTTTCGTCCGCGAGTGGTCAAGACTGAGCAACATCGATCAGATTCGGTCGTCCTGTCGGATGAGGTGCGACCGAACCTGAGCGATTTCGCCTGTCGTCACCCCCCTCAAGAACGCCCGAGGTGACCATGAGACACGCCGTCGCGGTGCTCGCGACGCTCGCGGCGCTGGCCGCGCCGACCGCCCTGACCCCCGCCCCGGCCGAGGCCGCCCACGCCCAGGCGCCGCCCGCGGCGTACCCGGAGGTCGGCAGGGGCACCGCCTTCCTGGACCACGACGCGCTCGTGTCGGGCTACGCCGAGCCGGAGTGGTACAAGGCCAACATCCCGTTCCTGGAGGTTCCCGACCGGGAGATCCAGGACGTCTACTACTACCGCTGGAGCACCTACAAGCGGCACATCCGCTACACCGACTCCGCGACCGGCGACGTCATCACCGAGTTCCACAACCCGCCCGGGTACTCCGCCCCGCTCGGCGGCATCGTGGCCGCCGCCGGTCACCACGTGTACGAGGGGCGCTGGCTGCGCGACACCCGCCCGATCGACGACTATCTCACGTACTGGCTGCAGGGACCGGGCGCAGGCCCCAAGCCGAAGGAGGACTACGTCAACAAGGACACCGACGACTGGGCGCACCAGTACTCCTGGTGGGCGGCCGATGCCGCCTACCAGCGCTATCTGGTCACCGGCGACGCGTCCTTCGTCGAGCGGCTGCTGCCCGACCTGGTCCGGCAGTACGACAAGTGGGGCGGCCAGTACGACAAGGCGCTGGGCCTCTACTGGTCGGTGCCGGTGTGGGACGCGATGGAGTACACCGCCTCCTCCTACGAGACCGACCCGGCCGATCCCTACCACGGCGGCGCGGGCTACCGGCCGACGCTGAACGCCTACCAGTACGGCGACGCCAAGGCGATCGCCGCCATCGCGGACATGGGCGGCGACAAGGCCCTGGCCAAGAAGTTCGAGAAGCGGGCGGCGTCGCTGCGGGACGCGCTGCACCGCTACCTGTGGGACCCGGAGCGGTCCTTCTTCTACCACAAGGCTCGCGCCGACCTGGACCCCCGGCAGCGGCTGGTGTCCACGCGGGAGCAGATCGGGTTCGTGCCGTGGGCGTTCGACATGGCCGAGCCCGGCACGGAGAAGGCATGGGCGCAGCTGCTCGACCCGCAGGGGTTCGCCGCGCCCTACGGGCCGACCACCGCGGAGCGCCGCAGCCCGCTGTTCATGCGCGACGCGCTGAGCGGCTGCTGCCGCTGGGACGGGCCGAGCTGGCCCTACTCCACCTCGACGACGCTCACCGCGATGGCCAACCTGCTCGACGACTACGACCAGGACGTGGTCACCGCCGCCGACTACTACAAGGTGCTGCGGGGCTACGCGCTCACCCAGTACAAGGACGGGCACCCGTACGTCGCAGAGGCGCACCACCCGGACGAGCCGCGCTGGATCTACGACTCCCGCGGGCACAGCGAGCACTACAACCACTCGACCTTCAACGACCTGGTGATCAGCGGCCTGATCGGGCTGCGCCCGCAGCCGGACGGCACGGTCGTGCTGAACCCGCTCGTCCCGGCCGGATGGGACTACTTCGCGCTGGAGAACGTGCCCTACCACGGGCACAACGTGACGGTCCTGTGGGACCGAGACGGCAGCAGATACGGCCAGGGCGCGGGCATGCGCGTCTACGTGGACGGCAGGCAGGCCGCCCGCCGGGCCACGGTCGGCGAGCTGACCGCCCGGGTGCCGGCCGCCGTGACACCCGGCCGGTCCTCCCGGCCGAGCGACGACGCCGCCAACCCGTACGGCACCGGCTACCCCAAGCCGTTCGCGTCGTACACCAACGGCATCGACAACGTGTGGGACGCCGTGGACGGGCGGATCTTCTACGACGACATCCCGCACAACCGGTGGACCAACTACCGCTCCCCGAACGCCGAGGACCATCTCGGCGTGGACTTCGGCGTGCCGACCCGGGTGAGCGACGTGCGGTTCTACGCCTACGACGACGGCGGCGGGGTGAAGGCCCCGGCGTCGTACCGGCTGGAGTTCTGGGACGGCGCGGCGTGGCGCGAGGTGCCTGACCAGACGCGCACGCCCGAACGGCCCGTGGGCGCGGCGCTGAACCGCGTCACGTTCCCGGCCCTGACCACGACCGGGATCCGGCTGGTGTTCGGCAACCCGCCGGGCGCGTACGTCGGCGTCACCGAACTGCAGGCGTGGTCGCCGGCCGCGGGCGACACCACCGTGGACGCGGCGGTCGCCGGGCAGGCGCGTCCGGGCGTGCCCGCCGAGGTGACCACCACCTTCGCCAACCGGGGACGCACGCCCGCCACCCGGGTCACCGCGTCGCTGGCCGTGCCGCCGGGCTGGTCGGCCGAACCGGTCGGCAGCCCGCGGACACCTGTGGTGCGGCCGGGCGGCGAGTTCGCCGTACGCTGGCGGGTCGCGCCGCCCGCCGGAACCGCGCCGCGCCCCGGCGCCCACCCGGTGCGCGCGATCGCCGAGTACGACGGGTCGGCGCGGGCCGTGAGCCCCTACGCTCAGGTGACCGTGGGGCTCGACCCGGACGCCTACGGGAAGGCGGAGGTCGAGGACGACTTCGGTGCCGACACCTCGGCGGGCTACACCCTCTACAGACCCGAGGGCGGCGAGGCCCTGCCGGCGGTCACGGCCGGCGGCGGCCGGTTCGCGGGCACCGGCGCACAGCCGTTCTTCGGCCTGGCCGCCGGCCCGGCGGGGCTCTCGTCGTCCGACGCGATCAGCGTGGTGACGGCAGGGGAGTTCGCCGGCACCGGCAGCCCGGAGGACAGCGTGTTCGTCGGCTGGGTGAAGGACGCGGGCACCTACGTGACCGCCTGGTACAACAACACCCGCAAGCAGTCGGGCATCAACGTGCGGGTCGGCGGCCGGTTCCTGGACACACCGGGCGACGCCCCGCTGACCCTGAGGCCGGGCGACCGGTTCGCGCTGGTGCTGTCCGGCGACACCATCACCTCCTTCGCCTACACCGGGGGCCAGTGGCGTCCGCTGCGTACGGCGGACATCGGCGGCACGCTCGCCACCCCGCAGGCCCGCGAGGGCTTCCGCTACGGCTTCGGCCTGCGCGGCACCTCCGGCACGATCGCGGTCGCGGGTCTGGAGGGCCGTAGTTCCTCGTAGTGAGGGCCGCACGTGAAGGACGCGCGCCGGCACCGGCTGGCGGGGCTCGCTCATTCGAGCAGTCGCACCGCTCCGGTGTCGGCGGACTGCGCCAGCGCCGCGTAGGCGCGCAGGGCCGTGGAGACGTGCCGTTCGCGGTCGCGGGGCCGGTAGCCGGTGCCCCGTTCCAGCCGGGCACGGCGGGCGGCGAGGTCCGCGCCGGGCACCCGGAGGTGGAGGGCGCGTGCGGCGACGTCGACGGTGATGACGTCGCCGTCCTCGACGAGCGCGAGGGGACCGCCCGCGGCGGCCTCGGGTGAGACATGGCCGACCGACAGGCCGGAACTGCCGCCGGAGAAGCGGCCGTCGGTGACCACGGCGCACGTGCCGGCGAGACCGCGGCCCTTGAGGTAGGCGGTGGGGTAGAGCATCTCCTGCATGCCGGGGCCGCCGCGCGGGCCCTCGTAGCGGATGACCAGCACGCTGCCCGGCGTCACCCGCCCGGACAGGACCGCTTCCGCGGCTTCCTCCTGTGACTCCGTCACCACCGCGCGGCCGGTGAAGACGTGCATGCCGTCGGGAACGCCGGCGGACTTGATCACTGCGCCGTCGGGGGCGAGGTTGCCGCGCAGGACCGCCAGCCCGCCGTCCGGTGAGTAGGCGTGGGCCGTGTCGCGGATGCAGCCGCCCGCAGGGTCCGTGTCCAGGGACTCCCACCGCGCCGACTGGGAGAAGGCGGATGCGGAGCGGACGCCGCCGGGGGCGGCGTGGAAGAGATCGAGGGCCTCGGGTGCGGGCGCCGCGCCGCGGATGTCCCAGGTGGCCAGCCACCGGGTGAGCGAGCCGGCGTGGACGGCGTGCACGTTCTCGTGGAGAAGCCCGGCGCGGTGCAACTCGCCCAATATGGCGGGGACCCCGCCGGCCCGGTGGACGTCTTCCATCAGATAGGGGCTGTTGGGGGCGACCTTGCACAGGCACGGCACGGTGCGTGAGCGGGCCTCGATGTCGCGCAGAGTGTAGCCGAGCTCCGCCTCGTGGGCCGCGGCGAGCAGGTGGAGAACGGTGTTGGTGGAGCCCCCCATGGCCAGGTCCAGGGCCATGGCGTTGTCGAAGGCCGCCCGCGAGGCGATGGCCCGGGGCAGGACGGAGGCGTCGTCCTTGTCATAGTGGCGTGCGGTCAGCTCCATGACCGTACGGCCTGCCTGCTCGTACAGCCTCCGGCGGGCGGTGTGGGTGGCCAGGGTCGAGCCGTTGCCGGGCAGGGCCAGCCCCAGCGCCTCCACCAGGCAGTTCATCGAGTTGGCGGTGAACATGCCGGCACACGAGCCGCAGGTGGGGCACGCCGCTTCCTCGATGCGGGCGATGTCCGCGTCGGACACGGCCGGGTCGACCGCCTCGGACATCGCCGTGACCAGCTCCAGGCGGGTGCGCACCGTGCCGTCGGTGAGCACCGCCCGTCCGCCCTCCATGGGACCGCCGGAGACGAACACGGTGGGGATGTTCAGCCGCAGCGCGGCCATCAGCATCCCCGGCGTGATCTTGTCGCAGTTCGAGACGCACACCAGGGCGTCGGCGCAGTGCGCCTGGACCATGTACTCGACGGAGTCGGCGATCAGATCCCGGGACGGCAGCGAGTACAGCATCCCGGCGTGTCCCATCGCGATGCCGTCGTCGACCGCGATGGTGTTGAACTCCCGCGCGATGCCGCCCGCGGCGGCGATGGCCTCGCACACGATGCGGCCCACCGGCTGCAGGTGCGTGTGGCCGGGGACGAACTCGGTGAAGCTGTTGGCCACCGCGACAACCGGCTTGACACCGATGTCCCGGCTCGGCACGCCGGAGGCGCGCATCAGGGCGCGCGCTCCGGCCGTGTTCCGTCCGTGGGTGACCGTACGTGATCTCAGCTGTGGCATGTCCCCATGCTTGCGGCGCGCGAAGGCGGGGCGAAGACGGCCACACTGCTAGTACTTCCACTACCAGCGCTTACCCTGATCCCCGTGGGAACGGCATCGCAGCGGCAGGCGGAACTGGGCGGCTTCCTGCGTGCGAAGCGCACACGCCTGGACCCGGCCGCGGTCGGCCTGCCCCCGGCCGGGCCCCGCCGCCGGGGCGGCCTGCGCCGTGAGGAGGTCGCCACGCTCTCCGGGGTCAGCGCCACCTGGTACACCTGGCTGGAGCAGGGCCGCGACATCCAGCCCTCCCGCCAGGTCCTGGACGCCCTCGCCCGCACCCTCCGCCTGACCGCCGCCGAGCACACCTATGTCCTCTCCCTGGCCGGATACGCCCCGCGGCCCAGCCGGCCCGCGGAGCCGACCGCGCAGGCCGCGCCCGCTCACGTCCAGCGCCTCCTCGACGCGCTCGCCGGCTTCCCGGCCTACGCCATCGCCCCGGACTGGACGATCTGCGGATGGAACGCCGCCTACACGGCGCTCTATCCGAACGTGGCCACGGCCGGACCGGACGAACGCAACCTGCTGTGGCTGGTCTTCACCGACCCTTACGTCCGCGACCTGCTGCCCGACTGGGAGACCACCAGCCGCCGGTTCCTCGCCGAGTTCCGTGCCGAGGCCGGGCCGCGCCTCGGCGACCTGGCCCGCTCGCCGGTCGTCCAGCGCCTGCTGCGGATCAGCGAACCGTTCCGCGACGCCTGGCAGAGCCATCACATCGAGGGCTTCACCTCCCGCGAGCGGGTCTTCAGGCATCCGGTCGCGGGCGTGGTGCGCTTCGAGCACCACCGGCTGGCTCCCGCCGACCACCCGGACCTGCACCTGGTCGTCTACACCCCCGTGGCCGGGTGAGAAGCAGGCACCTGCTTTCCCGAAGACGCGGGGGAGCCGTCGCGCGGACCCTCCGCACGACGGCTCCCCCTTGCGGTTATGGAGCCCAGGCGGCGGTGACGGCCCAGCTCACGTCCTCGGCGTACGAGGCGGGGTTGTCGTAGGGATGCGCGCCGCCGCTGGAGGCGACCCAGACCTCCTCGGCGTAGTGCCGGACGTTCGCGCCCAGTTCGTTGAGCGACGCCAGGCGCACGCTTCCCGGCGTGCCGCCGGGCTGGGCGCAGAAGGTGGCGTCGCGACGGAACAGTTCGCTGCCGTCCGGGGCGTCCAGGCGGACCCGGAAGTCGGCATGCCGCAGGTAGCGGCCCGGATAGTTGCGCGACTCCAGGGAGTAACAGGTCGGCTGGGCCAGGCCGCGCCGTACGACGAACGTCGCGTCCGACTTGAGCAGGGCGTCGCTCCCGCTGGTGACCACGTCGGTGCGGGCCAGGCCGTTCTGGTGCCGCAGGTAGCGGTCGGTGAACCCCGGAGTGGTGACCCGGAACGAACGGGCCTGGTCGAGCGGCAGGCCGGCGCCGCTGCGCCACAGCGGGACGGTCACGGCCCACGTGGTGTCGGCGGCGAAGCTCGCGGCGGCGTCCCACGGGTTGGCGCCGCCCTGCTTCGCGACGTAGACCAGCTCGTTGTAGTGGCGGATGTAGTAGCCGCGCAGGTTGTAGGACTCCAGCCTGGTCCCGCCCTGCCCCTCGCGCGGGCAGAACGTGGCGTCGGCCGCGAACAGGGCCGTGCCGTCCTGGCGGTCCTTGCGCAGCCGGTAGTCCGAGTGGCGCAGATACTCGCCCGGGAAGTCGCGCGACTCGAACGACACGCACGAGGAGTCGGCCAGGCCCGGGCGCGTCCAGAACGTCGCGTCCTGCTTGGCCAGGTCGGAGCTCGCGCCGTCGATCACGTCGGTGCGCGCGAGCCCGTCCTGATGGCGCAGGTAGCGGCCGGTGAAGCCGGGCGTGGTCACCCGCAGCGACACGAGCTCGCCCCGGGGGACGTCGGTGCCCGCCGCGACCGCCAGCAGGTGCCGGTTGGCCTCCCGTACGCGTGACTCGGTCATCTTGAGCACCCGGCGGTCGTAGGTGTAGAACCCGTTGACCTCGTTCTCCACGTCGTACGGCTCGGTGTAGACCGAGGCGGACAGCCCCCGGGTGTGCACGAGCCGCTCCACCTGCCGGGTGACCTCGACGTAGCGGTTCGTCAGCGACCCTTCGTCGGGGTACAGGTCGCCGTAGGCGAACCCGGCGCCGGGCTGGTACTCGTGGCCCTGGACGCGCCTGCCGAGGCCGCCGAACTCGCCCAGCACGGCGATCCGGGTGGCCGAGGGAAGCCGGGTGTCGGTCTCGCCGGGGACCTGATACCAGTGGTCGTCGATCACGTCGCCGTTGGTCGGCTCGGGGTCGGAGATACAGCAGTTCGACCCGGAGTCGTGGTCGATCAGCCGGGTCGAGTCGACGGAGCGGACCAGGTCGACGATGCGCTGGTTGTCGTACTCGCCCCAGCCCTCGTTGAACGGGACCCACATCACGATTGAGGTGACGCCCCTGAGCTGCTCGACGATCCGGCGCAGCTCGGACTCGTAGTTGGCGTGGCTCCGCTCGGGCGTGTCGTCCACCGCGTCGAGCGAGGGCATGTCCTGCCACACCATCAGGCCCAGTTTGTCGGCCCAGTAGTACCAGCGGGCGGGTTCGACCTTGATGTGCTTGCGGACCATGGTGAAGCCCAGGGCCTTCTGCCGCTCCAGGTCGAAGCGCAGCGCCTCGTCCGTCGGCGCGGTGTAGATCCCGTCCGGCCAGTAGCCCTGGTCGAGGGTGCCGAGCTGGAACACGAACTTCCCGTTGAGCACCGGGCGCAGCACCCCGCCGACGACCGCCTTGCCGATCGACCGCATCCCGAAGTAGCCGGTCACGACGTCGCCGCCGCCGTTCCCCGTGAGCGTGACGCGCAGGTCGTAAAGGAACGGGTCGTCGGGCGACCACAGGCGGGCGTTGGGGACGGGCACGCGGATGTGCGCGCCGACCGCGCCGGTGGCCGAGCCGACGACCGTGCCGCCGCTCAGCACCTCGGCCCTGGCCTGGTCGCCGGTGCCCTGCACGACGAGGTCCAGGACCCCGGCGGGCACGTCGGGCGTGGTGTCGAGCCGGGTGACGTGCGCGGTGTTCACCGGTTCGAGCCACACCGTCTGCCAGATGCCCGACGACGCGGTGTACCAGATGCCGCCCGGGTTGCGGCGCTGCTTGCCGATGGGGAACGTGCTGCCGTCGATCGGCGAGGACACCCCGACGATCAGCTCGTTGTCACCGGACCGCAGGGCCGAGGTGATGTCGAAGGAGAAGGCGTCGTAGCCGCCGGTGTGCCGGCCGACCTGGACGCCGTTCACCCACACCCGGGCCTCCCAGGTGACCGCGCCGAAGTTGAGCATCACCCGGCGCCCGGACCAGCCGGACGGGACGGTGAAGGCGCGCCGGTAGAACATCGTGTCCTCGTGGCGCTTGATGCCCGACAGGGCGGACTCGATCGGGTACGGCACGAGCACGCCCTCCGCGAGCGTCCGGCCGATGGGAGGCGAGTCGAGGGTGGACGCGCCGGCGAACTCCCACACGCCGTTGAGGTTGAGCCATTCGGGCCGGACGAGCTGGGGACGCGGATAGTCGGGCAGGGCGTTGGCGGGGGACACCTGGGCGGTCCAGGGCGTGGACAGGGGCGGTGTCTTCGGCTGCCAGACGGCGGCGGACGCGGTGGGCGCGGTGAGCCCGGTGAGGATCAGGCAGGCCGTCGTGAGCAGGAGGGCGGTCGCGGCGGCGAGAATCCGGCGAAGCTGGATCACCGGCATCAGCCCCGCCGCCACTTCTGGTTGGCGCCGCCATGGCACTCCCACTGGATCAGCCGGGCGCCGTCGTTGGGGTTCCAGGCGTCGATGTCGACGCACTTGTTGGACTGCGGGTTGACCAGGTCGCCCGCCGCGCTGAGCACGAACTGCTGAGCGGGGTTGCCGCTGCAGGTCGCGATCTGGATCACCGCGCCGTTGTCCCTGGACCCCCAGGCCACGTCCATGCACAGGTTGTTCTGCGTCCGCAGGGTGCCGCCGGTGAACGTCCACTTTTGAGCATTGGTGCCGTTGCAGGTGTACATCTGCAGCGGCACGCCGTCGCTGAAGTTGGAGTTGGGCACGTCGATGCACTTGTTGTTGAGGCTGCTGATCAGCGCGCTCGTGTCGCCGCCCGTGGTGGTCAGGCTCAGGCCGTACGCGCCGAGGATCTCGTTGACCGGCTGGAAGAAGGTGGTGCCGCCGGTGGAGCAGTTCCCCGCGGCGCCGGAGGTGACGCCCTGGGCCTGGTCGCCGGACATGTAGGCGCCGCCCGAGTCGCCCCCCTCGGCGCAGGCGCTGGTCTGGGTGAGCCCGTAGACGAGCGAGCCGGAGTAGTTCACGGTCACGTTCCTGGCCTGGACGACCCCGCAGCGCCAGCCGGTGGTGCGCCCGGATCGGCAGATCGACGCCCCGACGGGGGCCTCCTGGGAACCGGCCACCGAGACGCTGCCGCCGCCGTAGTTGTTGACCCAGGGACGCGGCGTCCAGTCGCCGTTGGTGCGCACCCAGGCGTAGTCGTTGTCGGGGAACGACGAGGCGACGAAGGTGCCCTGGGCGACGTTGTTGTATCCCAGCGTCGGATTGCCGGCGCGCCCGCAGTGCCCGGCGGTGACGAAGCCGCCGTTGTTCACCGAGAACCCGACGGAGCACAGCACGTTGCCGTTGATGACGTACTGGTCGCCGCCCCGGATGTCGTAGACGAGGCGGGGAGCCTGGGCGACGGAGATCCGCGTCGCCGCGGTGTCGGCGGACGCGGCCCGCACGAATCCCTCCGCCGCCGCCTGATCGGCGGCCGACACGACGACCGCGTTGGCGGCCGGATCGACGTACCAGCCGTAGACGCCGGTGCCCGCGGCGCCGGCGGCCCGGTCGAGCGCGGCCTTGACGGCGCTCAGCTGGCTGTCGCTGCGCTTCACGGAGACGGGCACGGCGCCCGCCTCGCGTACGCGCTCGGCGTCGCTCGCGTCCAGGACCCCGGCGGCCAGGCGCTGCTGCGCGGGGTCGTACCAGGCGCCGGCGAAGCGGTCGCCGAGTTCGGCGCGGACCCGCCGCTCGACGGCCGCCGCCGCGGCCTCGTGCGTCTGGCGGACGCGTGCCTGCTCGGGGGTCAGGCGCAGGTCGCGCTGCAACGCCTGCTGCATCGTCGCCGCCGGCGTGCCGGGATCGGGCCGGGGGACGGGGGAGGGGGCGGCGTTCGCGGACACGGAGGGGAAGGCGAGCGCGACGGCGAACACCGCCGCGCCGGTCAGCACGGTGAGTCTCACGGCAGTCCTTCTGGGGGGTGACGAGACGTGAGAGCGCTCTCTGAAAAGAACCTTTACAGTAGTGTGGCTGTCCGTCAAGACCCAACATTTCCCAACACATCCCGCCGTTCGCGGGGATGGGACGCGTAGGAAAGGGTGCACGAATCCGGTCCTGCCGTCGATCTTCGGCGGGATACTGGAGTTCCCGAACGTGCCCCCGACCCACCGGAGAGTCATGCCGCAGCCGCTGGAGCCGAGCGATCCCGCACGCCTGGGCTCCTATCGCATCACCGGCAGGATCGGCGAGGGAGGGCAGGGCGTCGTCTATCTCGGCGAGGCCGAGTCCGGCGACCTCGTCGCGGTCAAGCTCTTCCACGCGCGGCTCGGCCGGGACGCGGCCCGCGCCGACTTCACCCGGGAGGCGGAGCTCGCCCGCAGGGTCGCCCGTTTCTGCACGGCCCAGGTACTGGAGTCCGGCATGGACGGCAACCGGCCGTACATCGTGAGCGAGTACGTCGAGGGGCCTCCGCTGAACCAGGTGGTGGCCGCGCGGGGGCCGTTGTCGGGCGGCGCGCTCGAACGGCTCGCCATCGCCACGGCCACGGCTCTGGTCGCCCTGCACGACGCCGGGGTCCTCCACCGGGACTTCAAGCCGCAGAACGTGCTGGTCGGCCCGGACGGGCCGCGCGTCATCGACTTCGGGATCGCCCGCGCCCTCGCCACCACGAGCACGATGACCAGCCAGGTCGTGGGAACCCCCGCCTACATGGCGCCCGAGCAGCTCGCGGCCGGTGAGCTCGGCTTCGCGCTCGACGTGTTCGCCTGGGCGTCCACGATCGCGTTCGCCGCCACCGGCCGCCCGCCGTTCGGCGCCGACGCCATCCCCGCCATCATCAACAGGATCCTCAACCACGAGCCCGACCTGGAGGGGATCGAGGCGCCGCTGCGCGACCTGCTCGCGGGCTGCCTCGCCAAGGACCCGGGCCTGCGGCCGACCGCGCGGGAGATCCTCGACCGCCTCGTACGCCCGCGCCACGACGCGCAGGCCGCACCGGCCGTACCCGCCCCACCGGATGTGCCGGCCGCGCCGCCTGTATCCGCGGCGCCCGCTGTGTCGGCCGCGCCGGCCGCGCCGGGCGGCCCGGCCGGATCCGCCTCCTCAGGGTCGTCGGCCCGGAAAACGCCCCCGCCCGGCCCGTCTGACTCGCCGCCCGGGACGTCCGGGCCCGTCACCGTGCCGGGCGGCGGCCGACGCAGGCGGGTCCGGGCCGCGATCGCCGCCGTGGCCGTGGCCCTCGCGGCCACGGTGGCCGCCGCCTTCGCGCTGCTGCCGTCTCTGCACTGGCCATCAGCGGGAAGCGGCGGCTCCGAGACGGAGCGAGCGGCGGCGGTCGGCACGGCTCCGGCAGCGTCGGCGGACACCGGCGGAGGCTCGTCTCCGTCCGGGGCCCCGTCGGCCACCGCCGCCTCGCGATCCCCGTCGCCCGCCTCCTCACACCGGCCCCGGGTGGGCCGGTCCACGGCCAAACCGGACGTCACCCAGCCGGCCCCGACGCGGACGGTCACCGCACGGCCGACCGTCCGCCACTCGAAGACGACCGCGCCGGTCCCCGCCGATTCTCCGGCCGCGAAGCCGGCCAAGCCCTCGCCCACGCCGGCCAAGCGGGTCGTGGAGCTGGGACCCGGGCACTTCACCGAGTACTGCGTGAGCCTCGGCTGGGAGTGGGTCGAGTACCGGGAGACGCCCACGCCCGGCGCCTACTGCATCAAGCGGAAGGGCGACACCATGTACCTCACCCAGAGCCGGCGCGACGCGGGCTGCCGATGGCGCTACCACGACCCGAAGGCCTTCCACCGGTTCAAGGACAAGTCGAACTACTGCTACACGTACCGCTGACCCCTTCGCCGGCGCCGGCCCGCTCAGGACGGGATCGCGGGCACCTGGCCGGTCGTGCTCTCCCGGACGATCAGGCGATGCGGCACCACGATCTCGGCGGGTGGGCGGGCCGCGCCGTTGATCGACTCCATGAGGACGTCCATCGCCATGCGCGCGATCTCCTTCTTGTCCGGGGCGATGGTGGTGAGACTGGGGGTGCTGTATTGACCTTCCTCGATGTCGTCCATGCCGACCACGGCGACGTCGTCGGGGATGCGCAGCCCTGCACGGGTCAGTGCCCGCATCGCGCCGAGCGCGAGCAGGTCGTTGTAGCAGAACACGGCGTCGGGCGGCTCGGGCAGGGCGAGCAGTTGCTCCATGGCCGCGGCGCCCTGCCGGCGGTGGAAGCGCGAAGTCGGCGCGATGAGCCGCTCGTCCACCTCCAGTCCCTCCCTCGCGTGCGCCTGCCGGTATCCGCTGGTGCGAAGCTGCGCGGTCTCGCCGGTGGCGTACGGCTGGTCGCCGATGGCGGCGACGCGACGCCGGCCGAGGCCCAGCAGATGCGCGGTGGCTTCCCGGGCGGCGGCCACGTTGTCGATGGCCACGTGGTGGAAGCTGCCGTTGAAGATGTGTTCGCCCAGCAGCACGATCGGGACCCTGTGGCCGCGCGCCCGCAGCTCCTCGGCCGAGACGCTCAGCGGGCTCAGCAGTAGTCCGTCGAACATCGTGGCCCGCGAGTTCCGGCCCAGCAGCTCGCGCTCGCGCTCCCTGTCGCCGTCGGTCTGGTCGACCATCACCACGTACCCACGGGCGCGGGCGGCGGTGATCACCTCGCGCGCCAGCTCTGCGAAGTAGGGGACGTCCAGCTCAGGCACGACCAGTGCGATCATCCCGCTGCGGCCCTGTTTGAGGTTGCGGGCGATGAGGTTGGGGCGGTAGTCGAGCTCGTCCAGTGCGGCCTGCACGCGAGCGCGCAACTCGTCCGACACTGGTGCGTACCCGTTGACCACGTTGGACACCGTGCGAATGGACACGTTCGCCCGCTTGGCGACGTCACGCAGCGTTGGACCGGCCATGCGTCTCCTATACCTCCGGGTGCTGGGGTTGGGAAGATCCTAACCGGCGCTTGCATCGTTGCAGACAAGCATGCACTATGTCTGCATCGTTGCAGAGCCCTCACAACGTCTTTTCCGGGACGGCGAGGAGTACTTAGATGACCTCATCCCCCATGGATCGCCGCGGGTTTCTCAAGGGAGCCCTCGGCGTCGGAGCCCTCGCCGCCACGGGCGGCGCGCTGACCGCCTGCGCTCCCGGCACGGGCGGCGCGGCGCCGAGCAAGCTGGCCAAGCCCTCCGCCTCCGCGACGGCGGCCAAGGGCGAAATCACCGTTTGGAACCGGTCCGGCGACCTGTTCAAGGTGTTCGACGCGGCGATCGGCAGGTTCCGCCAGGCGTACCCGGGCGTGAAGGTCAACCACATGGCCGTGGACATCGACGCCAAGCTGGCGAACACGCTCATCAGCGGCACAGACGTGCCCGACGGCAGCTTCTGGGACGACGCCAAGATCGGCGGGCAGGCCGAGCACCTCTACGACCTCTCCGATCTGATCGCGCCGTACCGGGACCAGGTCGCGCCGTACAAGCTGTCGGTGAACACCGTGGCGGGCAAGATCTACGGCGTGCCCTGGGATCTCGATCCGGGGCTGCTCTGGTACCGGGAGGACATCCTGCAGGAGGCCGGGGTCGATCCCGCCGGGCTGGCGACCTACGACGACCTGCTGACCGCGGCCAGGACGGTCCAGGACAAGTTCCCGAAGACCAAGCCCATCCACCTGGACAAGAACCCGTTCCTCGGCCAGCTGTGGCTCGAGATGCTGGCGAACCAGCAGGGCACGAGCCTCACCGACACACAGGGCAAGCTGCGGCTGGACTCGGCGGAGTACCGGCGGATCTTCACCTGGATCCAGACCGCGGTCAAGGACGGGCTCGCTACCCGGGCGCCCTACCTGGAGCCCGCCGACGTCAACACGCTCGACGGCGGCCAACAGGTGTTCGTGCCGTGGGCGATCTGGTGGTCCTTCGCGCCGCAGCAGCTTCTCAAGGCCACCAAGGGCAAGTGGCGGGCGGCTCCGCTCCCCGCCTGGACGCCGGGCGGCCCGCGGAGCGGCGCGATGGGCGGCAGCAGCTTCGTCATTCCGGCCAAGGCCAAGAACCCGGAGTTGGCCTGGCTGCTGTACGAGTTCCTGTGCTTCAAGGAGCCCGGATACACCGCGCTGTACGGCCCGAGCAGCGTGTACCCCGGTGGCCTGTCGACCTCGGTCCCCGGTTTCACGCCCGCGCTCGACCCTGCCAAGCCGCTGTTCCAGCCGATCGACGCCCTCGGCGGTCAGGACCTGTGGAAGGTCGCCGTCGAGGCCGCCGCCACCATCCCGGCCGCGGCGCCCATCCCGGCATGGTGGGCCAAGTCGGTCGACTACCTGGGCGACAACATGCAGCGCCTCATGGACGGCACGATGTCGCCCGACGACGTGATCGGCGAATCAGCCGAGAAGATCCAGCGCAACCTGATTGACCGCTCCTGATGTCGGCTCTCACCACGACGGCGAGGTCCGGGCGGGCCGCCGGCGCGCGGCCGAGGTCGCGTCGCGGCATCCGGCTGTCGCCGTACCTGTTCGTCGCCCCGTTCTTCCTGGTCTTCGCCGCCTTCGGGATCTACCCGCTCGTCTTCGCGCTGCAGCTCAGCTTCACCCGCTGGCACGGCGCCGGGGAGGCCACCTGGGTCGGCCTGGGCAACTATGCCTACCTGCTGACCAGCCCGGAGTTCTGGGCCTCGCTCGGCAACAGCGCGGTGATGTGGCTGCTCATCGTGCCGATCCAGATCGTGGCCGGGCTCGGCGGCGCGGTGCTGCTGGCCAACGCGAAGCTGCGGTTGCGAGGCCTGTTCAGAGTGGCCTTCCTCGCGCCGTTCGTGACCCCGCTGGTGGCCATGGCACAGGTCTGGATCGTCGTGTTCGACCAGGACTACGGCCTGGTCAACCACCTGCTCAACCTCGTGGGCCTGCCCGGGGTGGGGTGGCTGACCTCGACGGCGTGGTCCAAGCCGACGCTGGCGCTGTTGTTCCTGTGGAAGACGACCGGATTCGCGATCATCATCCTGCTGGCCGGGCTGCAGGCCGTGCCGGCTGCGGTGTACGAGGCCGCGGCGATCGACGGCGCCTCTCGCCGGCGGCAGTTCTGGTCGCTGACCGTCCCGCTGGTGCGCCGGAGCATGGCCTTCCTCGTGGTCGTGCAGACCCTCGCTGTGTTCCAGATGTTCGCCGAGCCCTTCGTGGTCACCGAAGGCGGCCCGTACGGCTCGACCACCACCGCCGGGCTCTATCTCTACGAGCACATCACCGCTTCCGACCTCGGCACCGGCGCCGCGAACTCGTTCCTGCTGGTGCTGCTGGTCTTCGGGCTATCCCTGGGCGCGGTCAGGCTGCTGCGCCCGAAAGACGAGGTGTCATGAACCAGACCAGGCCGGGCCCGGTGCAGTACGCCCTGCTGGCGCTGCTCGCCGCGGCCTTCCTCTACCCGATCTGGTGGGCGGTCAGCTCCTCGCTCAAGCCGGCCGCCGAGATCATCACCAACCCCCTCTCACCAGGGCCTGTGACACTGGACAACTACAGGGCGATGTTCGCCGACGTGCCGATCGGCACCGGCTTCGCGAACACCGCGCTTGTGCTGGTCGTCAAGGGCGCGATGACGATGTTCTTCTGCCCGCTGGCCGGATACGCATTCGCCAAGTACGCCTTCCCCGGCAAGAACCTGCTGTTCGGGATGGTGCTGCTCACCCTCATGCTGCCGACCCTGGTGCTGATCATCCCGCTGCTGCTGGAGATGAGCGCCCTCGGCTGGGTCAACACCTACCAGGCGCTGATCCTGCCGGGGAGCATCGACGCGTTCAGCATCTTCTGGATGCGCCAGACCATCGCCGCCATCCCCAACGAGTTGATCGACGCGGGACGCGTGGACGGCGCGAGCGAGTTCGGCGTCTTCGCCAGGGTCGTGCTCCCGGTGATCCGCCCCGGGCTGGCCGCGCTGGCCGTGCTGACCACGATGAACATCTACAACGACTTCGTCTGGCCGGTCGTCGCCGTCAACGACACCTCGCACCAGACGCTCCAGGTGGTGCTGTCCACGCTGGCGCAGAACGTCACCGGCAACAGGATCGGCGCGGACTTCGCCACCGTCTGGGGCGAGTTGCTCGCCGCGGGCAGCATCGCGATGTTGCCGCTCCTGGTGATCTTCGTCCTCCTCCAGCGCCACTTCATCAACGGCATCCTCGCCGGCAGCGTCAAAGGCTGACCAGGCACATCTCTCATGAAACGGAGCACCATGACCCCGCGCGCGGAATACCCCCGGCCCCACTTCGACCGATCGCACTCCTGGTCAAGCCTCAACGGCGAGTGGGACTTCCGGGCCGACACCGAGCAGGGCTGGAATCGGACCATCACCGTGCCCTTCGCCTGGGAGACCCCCGCCTCCGGCGTCGAGGCCCACTGGCTGCCCGTGGCCTGGTATCGCCGCCGCGTCACCGTGCCCGCGGCCTGGGCAGGGCAGCGGGTCGTGCTCCACTTCGGCGCCGTGCACCACGAGGCCACCGTGTGGGTCAACGACGTCGAGGTGGCCGCGCACCGCGGCGGCTACACGCCGTTCGAGGCCGACATCACCGAGGCGCTGCGCGAAGACGAACAAGAGATCGTCGTGCGGGTCGCCGCGCCGCTCGACAAGCGGGACATCGCGCACGGCAAGCAGCGCAGCGTTCCCCGAGACGACTTCGACGGCGTGTGCTTCACCCCCTCGTCGGGCATCTGGCAGAGCGTCTGGATGGAGGCGCGGCCGGCCACCCACCTGGCCGCGCTGAAGCTGCGCCCCGCCGAGGGCCTGACCGGCATCGTGGCCGAGGCCCGCGTCGAGGGTCCGGCGGCGGAGACCAGGCTGCGGCTGTCCGTGCGCGGGTGCGGCCCGTCGATCGAGGTGCCGGTCGGCCACGGGCCGGTGCGTGTGGAGCTGCCGATCGAGGAGCCGCGGCTGTGGTCGCCGGACGACCCGCACCTCTACCACGTGGACGCCGAGCTCGTCTCACCCGGCGGCGTCGACCGGGTCGCCGCATACACCGGGCTGCGCACGATCGACGTGGTGGGGGAGGATCTGTATCTCAACGGCCGCCGGCTGTTCGTACGCGGGGTGCTCGACCAGGGCTACTGGCCGCGCACCGGCATCACGGCGCCGGACGACGCCGCGCTGCGCCGCGACATCGAACTGGCCGCCGCCGCGGGGTACAACCTGGTGCGCAAGCATCTCAAGCTGGAGGATCCCCGCTTCGTCTACCACGCCGACACCCTCGGCATGCTGGTCTGGGCCGAACCCGCCGCCACCGGACGCTTCTCACCCGAGTCCGTGGCCGCTTTCGAGGAGCAGATCGCTCCCATGGTCGAGCGTGACGGCAACTCCCCGGCGATCGTCATCTGGGGCCTGTACAACGAGGAATGGGGTCTGGACTGGGACATCCCGGGCGACCCCGCCAAGCAGCAGGCGGCCGCGCGGGCGTACGACCTGCTCAAGGCCCTCGACACGACCCGGCCCGCCGTGGACAACTCCGGCTGGACCCACGTCAGGACCGATCTGCTCGACTGGCACTACTACGACGAGTCCGCCGCGTCGTGGGCCAGAACCGTGGCCGCGCTGCTCGACGGCGAGCAGGACGACTTCCCCGTACGGCTCGGCCCCGACTTCGTGGTGCGCAAGAAGCTGGCCGGCACGCCGTCCCAGCCCCTGCGCGGGCTGCCCAACCTGAACAGCGAGTACGGCGGCGGCTTCACCTCGGTGGAACGCGCCTGGCATCTGCGCTGGCAGACGCAGGAGATGCGCCGCCACGACAGGCTCGCCGGGTACGTCTACACGGAGCTGTACGACATCGAGCACGAGTCGGCAGGACTGCTCGACTTCGAACGCCGCCGCAAGGATCTGGCCGGTGTGAACCCTGCCCATGTCAACGCCACCACGACGCTCGTGCTCGACGTCGTCCCGGTCGCGCCCGGCCGTGACCTGCTCAGCACGTCGCGCGAGGTCGCCGTCGGCGTACGCATCTCACACCACGGTGCCGAGCCCGTGACAGGCCGCCTGCACACCGCCTGGACCCCGGTCTTCGGTCCCGCCCCCGAGGACGCCGCGCTCATGGGTTCCTGGGAGCCGGGCCCTGCCGCAGAGGCGAAGCCCTTCCTGCTCGGCGCGCCCACCGAGGTCCGCGCCGTGCTCCCGGACGGCTGGACCAGCGGACGGCTGCACATCGCTCTGGTCGGCGACGGGGTCGTCGTCGCGCGCTCCGCCCTGGACGTGGACACCCACACCGCCTTCGTCATCGGAGACGACGCGCAGGCCCGGCCCTGACGAGCCGGGTGAAGGCCTGGCCCCCTGGGCGGGGGACCTCCTGAGCACACCGTCGTCACGTGCCCGACCAAAGCGGGCCGAACTCGGCCACGGGTTCGGCCCGCCGTGGGGCGACCTCCTCGATCGCACGGACGTCCCGGGCGGGTGAGAACGCGACGGGCAGGGTCGCCACGGCCATCAGCGCGGTGCCGCCGATCGCCGCGGTGATCGGGCCGAGGATCGTGGTGAGGACGCCGCCGAGCAGGGCGCCGATCGACAGCGCGCCCCAGGAGGCGAGCCGGTAGCCGGCGTTCACCCGGCCGCGGACCTCCTCGGTGACGGCGACCTGCCGGATGCCGGTGGCCTGCGAGTTCGCGACGCCGATGCCGATCCCGGAGACCAGGAAGGCGGCGCCCAGGAAGAGATACGCCCCGGCGGGCACCAGTGCCGCGGCGAGCACGCCGAGCAGCGGGGTGGTGTTGCCGAATGCCATGCTGACCCCCAGTGCACGGCCGTACCCGTAGCGCGCCGTCAGCCGGGCGCTGGTCACGCTGCCGGCGAAGGCGCCCACGCCGCCGCAGGTCACGATGAGGCCGAGGGCCACCGGCCCCGCCGCCGCGGCGTCGAGCACCTGGACCGTCAGGGCCAGCATGAAGATCTCGCTGCCGAAGTTCCACAGCGTGGCCTCGGCGCCGAGCGCGCGGAGGATCCGGTGCCGGAGCAGCAGGCGCAGGCCGGCCTTCGCCTCCGCGAGGGCCGACCGTCGCGCCGACGCGTCCGGCCGGGGCTCGGCCAGCCGTACCCGGCTGATGAGCAGCCCCGACAGCAGGTAGCCGAACGCGTTTACGACGACGGCGATCGGCGCGGTGAGCAACTGCACGAGCGCTCCACCGACCCCGGCCCCCGCGATCTGGAGGGCGGACTGCGTCGCGGTGATCTTTGCGTTCGCGTCGACGAGGTGCCGTTCCGGGACGATCCGCGGCAGGAAGGCGAAGTCGGCCAGCTTGGACGCCGTGGCCGGCCGGGTCGTCGGCGCGGTGGCGGCGGCCCTGGCCGACGGCACCTGGGCCCGCCTGAAGGTCTGCGTCAACGACGACTGCCAGTGGGCCTTCTACGACAACTCCCGATCCCGGACGGGCCGATGGTGCTCGATGCGGCTGTGCGGCAACCGCGCCAAACAGGCGCGCTGGCGCACCGGCCGGGCCACGTAGCCGCGGGTCGTAGTTCTCCTCCCAGGCGGCGTCCCACGCGGCCTCGTGCGGTACGCGACGACGGCGCCCGTTCGAACCA
The DNA here is from genome assembly GCF_006874435.1 of Microbispora sp. KK1-11. NCBI lineage: Bacteria > Bacillati > Actinomycetota > Actinomycetes > Streptosporangiales > Streptosporangiaceae > Microbispora > Microbispora sp. KK1-11. Next base: position 42,938 of record NZ_VIRJ01000008.1, read on the forward strand.
GGGCGTCACGGTGTCAGGACGACCTTGTTGCACTCGTCCAGCTTGTCCCTGAACATCTGGTAGCCGCGCGGTGCCTCGTCGAGCGGCAGGCGGTGGGTGATGACGAAACTCGGGTCGATGTCGCCCTCGCGGATCCGCGCGAGCAGCGGCTTGAGGTAGCGCTGCACGTGGCACTGGCCGGTCTTCAGCGTCAGCGACCGGTTCATGACCGCGCCCATCGGGAACTTGTCGAGGAAGCCGGCGTAGACCCCGATCACGGACACGATCCCGCCGTTCCGGCAGGACATGATGGCCTCGCGCAGGGCGTACGGCCGGTCGGTCTCCAGGCGGGTCGCCTGCTTGGTGCGATCGTAGGCGTACAACGCGGGGTTGGGATAATGGGCCTCCATTCCGACGGCGTCGATGCACGCGTCCGGGCCGCGGCCCGCGGTCAGGTCGAGCAGGGCGTCCCGGACGTCGACTTCCTCGTAGTCGAGCGTCGTCGCGCCCGCGCGTTCGGCGATCCTCAGGCGGTAGGCGAAGCGGTCGATGCAGATGACCCGTTCCGCGCCCATCAGGTAGGCGCCGGCGACCGCGAACTGGCCGACCGGTCCCGCCCCCCACACGGCGATGACGTCGCCGGGCGTGATGTCGCACATCTCGGCGCCCATCCACCCGGTGGGCAGGATGTCGGACAGGAACAGCACCTGCTCGTCCGCCAGCCCGTCCTCGATCTTGATCGGGCCGACGTCCGCGAACGGAACGCGGGCGTACTCCGCCTGGCCTCCGGGATAGCCGCCCAGCATGTGGGAGTAGCCGAAGATCCCGGCGGGGGCGTGGCCGAGGAACTTCTCCGCCAGCCCGGCGTTCGGATTGGAGTTCTCGCACACCGAGTAGAGGCCGAGTTCGCACGCGGCGCAGCGGCCGCAGGCGATCGGGAAAGGGACGACCACGCGGTCGCCGGCGCGGAGGTTCCGCACGTCGGGGCCCACCTCCACGACCTCGCCCATGAACTCGTGACCGAGGATGTCGCCCTTCTTCATCGTCGGGACGAACCCGTCGTACAGGTGTAGATCAGAACCGCAGATGGCGGACGAGGTGATCCGCACGATGGCGTCGTGGCTGTTGAGGATCCGCGGGTCGGGCACTTCGCGGACCTCGACGCTACTCCGGCCCATCCAGCAGTTGGCCTTCATGGCTACTCCTCACCGCACCGGCTGGGCCGGACGCTGTTTCAGCTGCCGCAGCGCCCGCGTGCCTTCCGGGCTGCCCTCCGACCGGACGACCTCGCCGGTCTCCAGAACCTGCTTGAACCGGCGCAGGTCGTCGCGCACCTGCTGCTCGGGGTGCTCGCCCAGCAGCCTGGCGAGGGCGAGACCCGCCCTGCCTCCGGGCGGGTCGTACCGGAGGTGGACCCGCACCTCGGTGCCGCGCCCGCCGGGCGCATCGCCGAACCGCACGGTTCCGCTGTTCGGCACCAGGGCGCCGCTCGTCGAGCGCCAGGAGATCACTTCGTCCCGGAGATCCTCGACGATCTCGGCGTCCCACTCGACCGCCTTCCCTGCGGGCCCCCTGGCCTTCCAGTGTGTGATCCCGTCGACGGTCGTCACCGACTCCACGTGGATCATGAATCTCGGCAGCTGCTCGAACCGGTGCCAGAACCGGTACACCTGATCGCGGGGGCATTTCACCGTGACGGCCGCGTGCAGGTCCATGCCCTCACCGGGTGCGACCTCGGGACGCCGCACGAACGCCCGCGCCGCCGCGTACGCGCCGGCTCCGGTGGCGGCGACCGCTCCCGCCACCGCCACTGGGCGGCCTAACCGCCGGACGGCGGACGGCGCGGCGACCCGTACGCGTTCGAGGGCGGGACCCATCCGTTCCATCGCGCCGGACAGAACCCGGGAGAGCCGTTCGGATGCGCGCTGATGTTTTCCGGTCATGTCGGCTTCGCCTCGCTTCCCGCTCGGGCCGTACGTGGTGATCAGTGATGGACGGCGACGAAGCGGTCATAGGGCCGTACCCGCGATTCGCCGCCCGACACCCCGCGCGGCCGCTCAGCAGGACGGCGACCCACTGCTCCTCGTCCGGCGTTCCAACGACCTGCCGTGAGACGGCTCAGGCGAGGCAGGCACCTGTCGGTGCCGTCGTATCCGGCCTCGCGCATCGTCGTGAGCAACTCCTGCGGCCCCAGCGGCGCGCCGTCGGCGCGGTACCTCGTCCTGCTGACGCTGTTCGGCGCCCTGCCCGTCTATCGGCGGGCGGCGGCCGAGAGCCCGTACGGCCAGGGCTCGGTCGCGATGCTGGAGAGGGTTTGCGCTGCCGGGACGGGGGTATGCGGCTGCGCGACCGGGAGGCGAGGCTCATGACTGATCGCCTGTTTTCGGATCGCCGGGACGCGGGCCGCGTGCTCGCGGGACTCCTCACTCACTATCGCGGGCTTCCCGACGTCGTCGTCCTCGGCCTGTCGCGCGGCGGCGTGCCGGTGGCGTACGAGGTGGCGATCGCCCTGGGCCACCCGCTCGACGTGTTCCTGGTCCCCAAGCTCGGCACGCCCGGCCGCGAGGAGCTTGCCATGGGCGCGATCGCCGGCGGCGGGGTGATCGTGATCGAGGAGGACGTCGTACGCGGGCTCGGCCTCCAGGCCGACACCATCCGGCAGGTCGCCGAGCGGGAGGCCCGAAAGCTGGCGAGGCGGGAGCGGGCCTATCGGGGCGACACGCGCGCCGCGGATCTGCGCGGCAAGATCGTGATCATGGTCGACGACGGGCTGGCGACCGGGGCGAGCATGCGCGCCGCCGTCCGCGCGGTCCGGCAGCGGAAGCCGGCCAGGATCGTGGTCGCCGTGCCCGCCGCGCCGCAGTCCACCTGCGAGGAGCTGTCCACCCTGGTGGACGAGGCCGTCTGCGCGACCACGCCCACGCCCTTCTTCTCCGTGGGGGAGTCGTACTGGAACTTCACCCAGACCCCCGACGAGGAGGTGCGCAGGCTCCTCCGCGCGGCGGCCTCCGCGCGGGCCGCGGCCCCGCCCGCCCGGACCGACCTCGCGATCCTGCGCTCGGAGCTCGTGCCCGCCCAGGACGGTGTCCCCTCGGACGAGGTGCTGTTCCACATCGTGGGCGACGCGCGGTTCGTGCTGATCGGCGAGGCGTCGCACGGCACCCACGAGTTCTACGCCGCGCGTGCCCGGATGACGCGGCGGCTGATCGAGGCCAAGGGCTTCGTCGCCGTGGCGGTGGAGGCCGACTGGCCCGACGCCTACCGGGTGAACCGGTATGTCCGGGGACGCGGCGACGACGCGAGCGCCGAGGAGGCGCTTCGCGGCTTCCGGCGCTTCCCGGCATGGATGTGGCGCAACGCGGACGTGCTGGAATTCGCGGGGTGGTTGCGCGAGCACAACGATCGGCTCGGCGAGCGGTCGCGGGCCGGGTTCTACGGGCTGGACCTCTACAGCCTGCACCGGTCCGCCGACGAGGTCGTCGCCTACCCGGAGAAGGTGGACCCGGTCGCGGCGGAACGGGCCCGCAACCGCTACTCCTGTTTCGACCACAGCGACGGCGACGACGGGCAGGCGTACGGCTTCGCCGCCGCCTTCGGCGCGGGGGAGTCGTGCGAGCGGCGGGTGATCGACCAGCTGGTCGACCTCCAGCGCAACGCGCTGCGCTACCAGCGGGCGCAGGGGCTGCTCGGCGAGGACGAGTTCTTCCACGCCGAGCGGAACGCCGCGGTGGTGGCGGCCGCGGAGCGGTACTACCGCACGATGTTCGGCGGCCGGGTGTCGTCGTGGAACCTGCGCGACCGGCACATGGCCGACACCCTGTTCGCGCTGGCCGAGCACCTCGGCTGGCAGCGCGGCGACGCGGCGAGGATCGTGGTGTGGGCGCACAACTCCCACCTCGGGGACGCGCGGGCGACGGAGATGGGCGCGCGCGGCGAGCTCAACCTGGGCCGGCTGGTGCGCGAGCACAACCCGGAGGACTGCCGGCTCATCGGCTTCACCACCTACACCGGCACGGTCACGGCGGCCGACGACTGGGGCCGCCCGGCCGAGCGGAAGAACGTGCGACCGGCGCTGCCCGACTCGGCCGAGGAACTGTTCCACGAGGTCGGGCACAAGGAGTTCCTGCTCGACTTCGCGCATTCGGCCGGCGCGGCGGACCTGCTGCGCAAGGCGCTGCTCGAACGGGCCATCGGCGTCGTCTACCGCCCGGGCACGGAACGGCAGAGCCACTACTTCCAGACGCGCGTCTCCGACCAGTTCGACGCGGTGATCCACATCGACGAGACCCGCGCCCTGGAACCCCTGGAGCGTACGGCCCGCTGGGAGCGCGGCGAGGTTCCCGAGACCTACCCGGTGGCGGTCTGAGGGCAGGACGACGGGGCGGTGATCCGCCCGAGGAGGGGCCCGCGCGGCCGGGCCGGAGTCCGGCTCGCCGACGTCACCGGCCGTTCGGCTGCCGCTTCTCCGGTTTCCCCGAGCCCTCGCCGTCCGTGAACCGGTCGACGTCCGGCCGCATGGCTCTGAGAAGGCACTCGACGAGGGCGTCGGCGTACTCAGGGGTGAGCGGGCCGGAGCGGAGCAGCCAGCGCTGGTAGAGGGGCGCGTACAGCAGTTCGAGCGCCAGGTCGAGGTCGGCATCGGCGGCGAGCTGCCCGGCTCGCTGCGCGCTGCGCAGCCGGTCCTTCTTGGCCTCGTCCACCGGGCCGGCCAGCTTGGCGCGATACTGGGCGGCCAGAGCGGGGTCGTTGATGATCTCAGTGTTGAGCGCGCGGATCGGGCCCTCGAACGCGGGATCGGCGAATTCGGCCACCGTCGCCCGCATCACCACCTTGAGGTCGGCCTCCAGGTCGCCGGTGTCGGGCAACGCCATGCTCCGCTCCGGTCCGGCCTCGCTGAGCGCCAGGAAGGCGTCCAAGACCACCGCGCCCTTGGAGGGCCACCAGCGGTAGATGGTCTGTTTGCCCACGCCGGCCCGGGCCGCGATGGCCTCGATGGACAGCTTGGCGTACCCCACCTCGTGAACCAGCTCGCGGGCCGCGGTGAGGATGGCCTGCCGGGATCGCTCGCTGCGGCGGGCGGGATTTGGCTGCTTGACCATGCCCAGGATCGTACCACGCTGATGAGACGAGACGTTGCGTCTTGACAATCCCGCGAGGCGAGACGTACCGTCTTGCCTCGTCGTAACAGACCAGAGCAAGAGGGGGTGGAGCCCATGACCCGGGTGTGGTTCATCACGGGCGCGTCACGAGGACTGGGCCGGGCGTTCGCGGAGGCGGCGCTACGGGCGGGTGACCGGGTGGTCGGGGCCGCGCGCGACGTCGAACCGATCGCCGACCTCGCCCAGCGGTATCCCGACGACCTGGTACGGCTGTCGCTCGACGTCACCGACCGCGCGGCCGTGTTCGCGGCCGCGGAGCGGGCGGCCGCGGCCTTCGGCCGGCTCGACATCGTGGTCAACAACGCCGGCGCCATGCTCCTCGGCATGCTGGAGGAGGCGACGGAGGAGCAGATCAGAGCCCACTTCGACGTCAACCTGTTCGGCGCGATCTGGGTCACCCAGGCCGTGCTGCCCCACCTGCGGGCCCAGGGCGGCGGGCGCATCCTGCAGGTCACCACGATGGGCACCGGCGGGGGTTTCCCGATGGTCGGCCTGTACGCGGCCGGCAAGTCGGCGCTCGACTCGGTGAGCGAGGCCGTGGCGATGGAGGCCGAACAGTTCGGCGTCAAGGTCACCATCGTCCAGATGGGCGGCTACGACACCGGCCTGTTCACCACGGGCACAACGATGACGACGCCCGGCCCGCTCTACCAGGAGCTGCGCGACAAGCTGATCGAGATGTGGGGCGACGACGCCGGTCCAGCCCCGGACACCGCCGCTCCCGTGATCATGGAGCTGGTGGACCTGCCGGAGCCGCCGCGGCGTCTGATCGTCGGCGGCGCGTCCTACGACATGGTCCAGCAGAACCTTCAGGACCGTGTGGCGAACTACCGCGCCTGGGAGCACCTCAGCCGCAAGGCGCCCGGATGACGCGGGTGCCGGTGCACCGGCGATCGACGCCGGCATCGGTCAGGCGCCGCGTCAGGCCGGAGCGGTTGCGGGAGCGGTTTGCCGGACCGGCAACACGATTCACGGCGGCGTCACGGCCCGGTGGATGATCCACGCAGGAACCACCAGGTGCTTTGGAGGAATCAATGGCGCAGTCCGCTCCCGCCGCGGCCGTCACACATCGTCTGGTCCCGTCTCCCGCCGGTCGTGTCCACGTGGTGGAGCAGGGCTCCGGGCCGCTGGTGCTGCTGGTGCACGGGTTTCCCGAGTCCTGGTATTCCTGGCGGCACCAGCTGCCGGCGCTGGCCGCGGCCGGTTACCGGGCCGTCGCCCTGGACGTCCGGGGCTACGGCCGCTCCTCCAAGCCCGGGGACGTGGCCGCGTACCGGATGCTGGAGCTGGTCGAGGACAACGTCGCCGTCGTGCACGCCCTGGGCGAGCGGACGGCGGTGATCGTGGGCCACGACTGGGGCGCGACCATCGCCGCGAACTCCGTCCTCGTGAGGCCCGAGGTCTTCCGTGCGGTCGGCTTGCTGAGCGTGCCGTACGCCCCGCGCGGCGGGCCACGGCCCAGCGAGGTGTTCGCGCGGATGGGCGGAGAGGAGGAGTTCTATGTGAGCTACTTCCAGGAGCCCGGCCGGGCCGAGGCCGAGATCGAGCCGGACGTCCGCGGCTGGCTCGCCGGCTTCTACGCCGCCCTGTCCGCCGACACCATGCCGCCCGCCGCGGCCCCGGACCCGCACTTCGTGTCCCGGGGCGGCAGGTTGCGCGACCGCTTCCCCGCCGGCCGGCTGCCCGCCTGGCTCAGTACGGACGATCTCGACGCCTACGCGGCCGAGTTCGAACGGACCGGGCTGACCGGGGCGCTGAACCGCTACCGGAACATGGACCGGGACTGGGAGGACCTCGCGGGCTTCGACGGTGCTCCCATCACGCAGCCGTCGCTGTTCGTCGGCGGCGCGCTGGACGCCTCCACCACCTGGATGGCCGACGCCGTCGCGGCCTACCCGGTCACCCTGCCGGGCCTGGTCTCCTCGCGCGTACTCGACGGATGCGGCCACTGGATCCAGCAGGAACGGCGAGACGAGGTCAACGAGATCCTCACCGGCTGGCTCTCCTCCCTGCCCGCCTGAACTCCTGCCCGCCCGCCTGAAACGGCGAACGTCCGGGCCGGCCCGTGTGGGCCGGCCCGGACGTCATGTCAGGCTCAGACCAGGTCGAACCGGTCGAGGTTCATCACCTTGTCCCACGCCCGGACGAAGTCCTTCACGAACTTCTCCTTGGCGTCGTCGCTCGCGTAGACCTCCGCGACCGCGCGCAGCTCGGAGTTCGCGCCGAAGACGAGGTCGGCCCGGGTGCCGGTCCACTTGACCTCGCCCGTGGCGGCGTCGCGACCCTCGAACGCGGTCTGGTCCTCCGACGTCGACTTCCACTCCGTGCCCAGGTCGAGCAGGTTGACGAAGAAGTCGTTGGTCAGGACCTCGGGGGTCTCGGTGAAGACACCGAGCTTCGACTGCTGGTGATTGGCGCCCAGGACGCGCAGGCCGCCGATGAGGACCGTCATCTCCGGGGCGCTGAGGTTCAGCAGGTTCGCCCGGTCGACCAGCAGGTACTCGGCCGGCAGCCGGTTGCCCTTCCCGTAGTAGTTGCGGAACCCGTCGGCCGTCGGCTCGAGCGCGGCGAACGACTCGACGTCCGTCTGCTCCTGCGACGCGTCCACGCGGCCCGGCGTGAAGGGGACCTCGACGTCGAAACCGGCGTCCTTGGCGGCCTTCTCGACGGCGGCGCACCCGGCGAGCACGATCACGTCGGCGAGGGAGACCTGCTTGCCACCGGTCTGGGCGGCGTTGAACGACTGCTGGACGCCCTCCAGGGTGCGCAGCACGGCCGCGAGCTGGTCGGGGTCGTTGACCTCCCAGCCGATCTGCGGCTGCAGGCGGATGCGCGCGCCGTTGGCGCCGCCGCGCTTGTCGCTGCCGCGGAAGGACGCGGCCGACGCCCACGCGGTGGACACGAGCTGGGAGACCGACAGGCCCGAGGCGAGGATCTGGTCCTTGAGGGCGGCGATGTCGCCGGCGTCGACGAGCTCGTACGTCCGCTCCGGCAGCGGGTCCTGCCACAGCAGCACCTCGCTCGGGACCTCCGGGCCGAGGTAGCGGGCGACCGGGCCCATGTCGCGGTGGGTCAGCTTGAACCACGCACGGGCGAAGGCGTCCGCGAACTCGTCGGGGTTCTCCAGGAAGCGCCGCGAGATCTGCTCGTAGATCGGGTCGAACCGGAGCGCGAGGTCGGTCGTCAGCATCGTCGGGGCGTGACGCTTCGACGGGTCGTGGGCGTCGGGGACGGTGCCCGCCCCGGCGCCGTCCTTCGGCCGCCACTGGTTGGCGCCGGCGGGGCTCTTGAACAGCTCCCACTCGTAGCCGAAGAGGACCTCGAAGAAGGTGTTGTCCCACGTGGTCGGGGTTGGCGTCCAGATGACCTCGAGACCGCTGGTGATCGTGTCGCCGCCCTTGCCGGTGCCGTAGCTGTTCTTCCAGCCCAGGCCCTGCTGCTCGATCGGGGCGGCCTCGGGGTCGGGGCCGACGTTGTCGGCCGGGCCTGCGCCGTGGGTCTTGCCGAAGGTGTGACCACCGGCGATGAGGGCGACCGTCTCCTCGTCGTTCATCGCCATCCGGCGGAACGTCTCACGGATGTCGCGGGCCGCGGCGATCGGGTCCGGGTTGCCGTTCGGGCCCTCCGGGTTGACGTAGATGAGGCCCATCTGGACCGCGGCGAGCGGGTTCTCCAGCTCACGGTCGCCGCTGTAGCGCTCGTCGCCGAGCCAGGTGGTCTCCGGGCCCCAGTAGACGTCGTCGTCGGGCTCCCAGGCGTCCACCCGGCCGCCGGCGAAGCCGAAGGTCTTGAAGCCCATCGACTCCAGGGCGACGTTGCCGGTGAGGATCAGGAGGTCGGCCCAGGAGATCTTCTTGCCGTACTTCTTCTTGACCGGCCACAGCAGCCGGCGGGCCTTGTCGAGGTTCCCGTTGTCCGGCCAGCTGTTGAGCGGGGCGAAGCGCTGCTGGCCCGAGCCGGCGCCGCCGCGGCCGTCGCTGATCCGGTAGGTGCCCGCGCTGTGCCACGCCATCCGGATCATGAGCGGCCCGTAATGGCCGAAGTCGGCCGGCCACCAGTCCTGCGAGGTCGTCAGCACCTCCGCGATGTCCCGCTTGACCGCCGCGAGGTCGAGGGACTTGAACGCCTCGGCGTAGTCGAAGTCCTCACCGAGGGGGTTGGCCACGGCGGGGTTCTTGGCGAGGATCTTCAGGTTGAGGCGCTCCGGCCACCACTGGTGGTTGGCGCTGCCCTGGGTCGGGTGCGGGGCGCGCGTGTGCGCGACCGGGCAGCCGCCTTCGCCCTCCGTCTTCGGGTCTACAACGATTGCGTCGTGGTTCTCAGTCAAGGGAATCCTTCTGAACTAGCTGGATCATGGGGCTCAGGAAGTGCGAACGGTGGAACAGCCGGGGCACAGGCCCCAGTAGATGACGTCGGCCTCGTCGATCGTGAAGCCGTGCGTGTCGGACGCGGTCAGGCACGGCGTCTCGCCGACCGCACAGTCGACGTCGGCGACGACACCACACGACCGGCACACGACGTGGTGGTGGTTGTCGCCCACGCGACCCTCGAACCGGGCCGGGCTGCCGGCCGGTTCGATGCGGCGTACGAGTCCCGCCGCGGTGAGCGCGTGGAGAGCCTCGTACACGGCCTGCAGGGAGACGTGGCCCACGCGGTCGCGCACCCCGGAGGCGATCGCCTCGACGTCGAGGTGGTCACCGCTGCGGACGGTCTCGAGCAGTGCGACGCGGGCGGCCGTCACCCGCAGGCCGACGCCCCGCAGTTCCTCGGCGGTGGTCGGAGTCCTGGGCGCGCTCATGCGGCTAAACCTATCGCACTAAACACGAACAATTCAAGAGAGCGAATCACCCAAATGTCTAGGTCTCTCAGGTGATGTCCGTCTCGCTGCGGCATGCGCACCTTGTGAGCGGTGCCGGGGGTGTCACGGACATGCCGGTGCCCGCCCCCCAGGTGATCGGGGGCGGTCCCGAAGTCCCGTGATCGCGGGACTTCGGCCCAACCGGTTCCCCGCGCCGTCCCTCAAACGGCGGTAGAACCTCTCATCGGCTTGCGCAAAAGCCGGTCGCGGCGCTGCCTCCGGCGTACGCGCGGGGGTACCTACGCACCAGTCCGCGGTTTTCGAGGAGGGGAATCCCCCCATGACCACAATGACCGAGCACCACCCGCACACCGGACACGATCATCATCATGGCGCCGAATGCGGCCATGTCGCGGTGCCGCACGGCGACCACGTGGACTACGTCCACGACGGCCACCTGCACCGGGTTCACGAGAACCATGTCGACGAGTGCGAGGTGAGCGGGCACGTCGTACACGACGCGCACGACCACGAGCACGGGCCGGGGTGCGGGCACGTGGCCGTGCCGCACGGCGACCACGTCGACTACATCCACGACGGGCACCACCACATGCACCACGACGGCCACTGGGATGACCACTAGGACACTCCCCGGCCGGGGCTCCCCGGCGGGGAGCGGACGATGCGACCGGCGCTCGCGGCGCCGCTGATCGCCGCGGCCGGCCCGGCGGGCGGGGCCGACCTGACCGCGGCGCGGACCCAGATGGCCCTGTCCCTGGGATGGCACATCATCGTCGCGTGCCTGGGGGTGGGCATGCCCGCCCTGCTGCTGTTCACCGAGTGGCGGGGGCTGCGCGGAGGCGACGACGACTACCTGCGCCTCGCCCGCCGCTGGGCGAAGGCGGTGGCCGTCCTGTTCGCCGTCGGGGCCGTCTCGGGCACGATCCTCAGCTTCGAGATGGGCCTGCTGTGGCCGGGCCTGATGGGCGTGTACGGCCAGGTGATCGGGCTTCCGTTCGCGCTGGAGGGCATCGCGTTCTTCCTTGAGGCGATCTTCATCGGGATCTACCTCTACGCGTGGGACCGGCTCTCGCCCAGGGCCCACCTGCTGAGCGGGGTGCCGGTGATGATCGCCGGTGTGGCCTCGGCGTTCTTCGTCGTCTCGGCCAACGCGTGGATGAACCAGCCGCGCGGCTTCCTCCTCCAGGGCGGCCGCGTCACGCACGTGTCGCCCTGGGCCGCCATGTTCAATCCCGCCACTCCGCCGCAGACCATCCACATGATCGTCGCGGCGTTCATGGTGTCGGGCTTCGCCACCGCGTCCGTCTACGCCGTGGCCCTGCTGCGCGGGCGGCGGGACCGCTACCACCGCCTCGGCTTCCTCGTGCCCTTCACCGTCGCGGGGGCGCTGGCGCCCGTCCAGATCCTGGTGGGCGACTACGCCGCGCGTTTCCTCGCCGACTACCAGCCGACGAAGCTCGCCGCGATGGAGGGGGTCGCCCGGACCGGGTCGCACGCGCCGCTCAGCGTGGGCGGGGTCTTCGTGGACGGGCGCATGCGCTACGCGCTGGAGATCCCCAACGGACTGTCGCTGCTGGTCGGCTACAGCCCGGACACCGTCGTCCAGGGCCTGGACCGCACGCCCCCCGCCGACCGGCCGCCCGTCACACCGGTCCACCTGTGCTTCGACACGATGGTCGGCATCGGCGTCCTGCTCCTGCTGCTGGCGGCCTGGCTCGCCTTCAGCTGGTGGCGGCGGCGCGAGATCCCGCGCTCCCGGCTGTTCCTGTGGCCGGCGGCCGCCTCCGGCGTGCTCGCCGTCGTCGCCGTCGAGGCGGGCTGGGTCGTGACCGAGCTCGGCCGTCAGCCCTGGGTCGTGTACGGCAGGCTGCGCACCGCCGATGCGGTCAACCCCGCGCCCAATCTGTGGGCGGGTCTCCTGCTGCTGGTCGCCGTCTACACCGTCCTCACGGTGTCGACCGTGTACGTGCTGCGGCTCATGGTCCGCGCCCGGCCGGTGGCCGCGCCGCAGGAACGGGAGACGCTCTGATGGACGCGGCGCAGGTCCTGCTCGGGGTCATGTGGGTCGGCCTGACCCTGTACGCGCTGCTCGGCGGTGCCGACTTCGGCGGCGGCCTGTGGGACCTGCTGGCCGGGGGCAGCCGGACGGGCATGCCCCAGCGGCGGCTCATCGAGCACTCGCTCGGCCCGGTCTGGGAGGCCAACCACGTCTGGCTGATCTTCGTGCTCGTGGTGCTGTGGACCGGTTTCCCGCCGGTCTTCGCGGCGGTGATGTCCACGCTCTACATCCCGCTCACGCTGGCCGCGGTCGGGATCATCGGCAGGGGGGCCGCGTTCGCGTTCCGCAAGAGCAGCACCGAGCTGTGGCAGCAACGCCTGTTCGGCGCGGCCTTCGCGCTGTCGTCGGTGCTCACGCCGTTCTTCCTCGGCACGGTGGCCGGGGCCGTCGCGTCCGGCCGGGTGCCGCCCGGCCTCGCCAGGGGAAGCCTGGTGGGCGCTTGGGTCAACCCGACCTCGATGCTGGGCGGGGTCCTGGCGGTGGCCGTCTGCGCCTACCTGGCCGCGGTCTACCTGTGCGACGACGCCGTGCGCTCCCGCCTGCCCGGGATGGCCGAGGTCTTTCGGCGCAGGGCGCTGGCCGCGGCCGCCGTCACCGGCGTGGTCGTCCTCGGCGGCATCGGAGTGCTGCACGCCGACGCCCCCCGGCTCTTCACCGGCCTCACCCACCGCGCGCTGCCGCTCGTCCTGGCGAGCGCCGTGCTCGGCGTCGCCTCCATCGCGCTGCTGTGGCTGCGGCGCTACCTGCTCGTACGCGGCACCGCCGCCCTGGCCGTGGCCGCCGTGATGTGGGGGTGGCCGGTGGCGCAGTATCCGCTCATGCTGCCGCCGGCCGTGTCCTTCCGGCAGGCGGCGGCGGAACCGGCGGTGATCACGGCGGTTCTCGCCGTCGCCGGGGCGGGCGCACTGCTGGTGCTGCCGTCGATCGCGTGGCTGCTCGCCGTCCAGCGCCGCCTGCCGTTCGAGCGGGGCAGCCCCGGCTGAGCCGCACCGGCGGCGGGCGCCACGGGGCGTCCCGACCTGCGGGGATAGGCTGGGTGCAGGGGTCGGAGGATGCGTGATCTGCTGAGGGAGTCGCGCCGGCCCCACCGCGTGCGCGCGCACCCGTACGCCCCCTGGTTCGCCGTGGGCGCGGTGTGCATCGGCGCGTTCATGGGACAGCTGGACGCGAGCATCGTCACCCTGGCCTTCCCGGCGCTGGAGCGGGAGTTCGGCGCCTCGCTGGCGGCCGTGCAATGGGTGTCCCTGGGCTACCTGCTGGTGCTGGTCGCGTTGCTGGCCGGGGCCGGAAGGCTTGCCGACGTGGCGGGCCGCAAGCTGGTCTACCTCTACGGTTTCGTCGTGTTCACCGTCGCCTCGGCCGCCTGCGGGCTGGCGCCGTCCCTGGCGGTGCTGGTGGCCTGCCGGCTGGTGCAGGCGACGGGCGCGGCCATGCTCCAGGCCAACAGCGTGGCCCTGGTCGTGTCGAGCGTCCCCCGGGCGCGGATGCGGGCCGGCCTCGGCATGCAGGCGGCGGCCCAGGCTCTCGGCCTGGCCCTGGGGCCGGCCCTCGGCGGAGTGCTGGTCGCCACGGCGGGATGGCGGTGGGTGTTCTGGATCAACGTGCCGGTCGGCTGCGCGGCCGTGATCGCCGGGCGCTACCTGCTGCCGCGCACGCGGCAACGGGGGAGGGGCGGCCGCTTCGACTGGCAGGGACTGGTCCTGCTCGGGGCCTCCACCAGCGCCCTGCTGCTCGCCGCCTCCGTGATCGCGGGCTTGGAGCTGCCGTCCTGGTCGGTCCCCGTCCTGCTCGCCGTCGCCGCCGGGGCCGCCATCGGCTTCTGGCGGTGGGAGGCGCGGGTGCCGTCCGCGCTCATCGACACCGGCCTGCTCCGCAACCGGGTCGTCAGGGCGGGCCTCGCAGGAGCGCTGTGCGGCTACCTGGTGCTGTTCGGCCCGCTGGTGTCGATCCCGCAGGTCCTCGTGGCCGGCGGGACCGGCGAACTGGTCGCCGGCCTGGTTCTGACGGCGCTGCCCGGGGGCTTCGCGGCGAGCGCCCTCATGGGCGACCACCTGCTGCCCCGGGCCTGGGGCGACCGGCGCAGGTGCGTCGCCGGCGCCATGGTGGCGGCCGCCGGCTGCGCGCTGCTGGCCGCGGATCCCGTCGCCGAGGGCTGGGCCGGGGCCTGCCTGGCGCTGACGGGCGCGGGGCTCGGCCTGTTCGTGCCCGCCAACAACACCGTCGTCATGGGCGCCGTCCCCGAACGGGTGTCCGCCACAGCCGGCGGCATGGTGAACATGGCACGCGGCGTCGGCACGGCGCTCGGCATCGCCGCGGTGACCCTGGCCCTGCACCTCGCGGGAGGCTCCCACGAGGCGGGCGCCCGCGCCGCTCCCGCCGTCCTGGCGGCCGTGGCGCTGCTCGCCGCCCTCACCGCTTCTGGCCGGGTGGTGCGGCCGGGGGCCGGCCCCTACCCTGGTCGCTCATGACGACCGTGCGAAAGGGCGAGCCTCGTGAGCGATGAGGATGCGGCGGCCCGGCTCCGGGAGATCTGCCTGAGCCTGCCGGAGGCCGTGGAGAAGCCGTTCGGGGGCCACACCGCGCCCTCATACCGGGTCGGCGACAGGTTGTTCGCGATGACCAGCGAGGACGGGCGGTCGCTGACGTTCAAGGCCGGCCCGGGGGTGCAGGACGCCCTCGTGGCCTCGGACCCGGAGCGCTTCTTCGTCCCGCCGTACGTCGGCCGCAACGGCTGGGTCGGCGCACGCCTGGACGCCGATCAGGACTGGGACGAGATCGCCGGGCTGATCGAGGACAGCTACCGGCTGATCGCGCCGAAACGGCTGGTCCGGCTCCTCGGCGAGTAGAGGGTGGCTCAGAGCGGCGGATAGGCGTTGGCGAGGAGCTGCCGGAACTGCGCCCCGAACCACTGCCCGGCCGGCGGGGCGTACGGGAGCGCCCCGCTGGGCACGGCCGCCTGGGCGTATGCGGGATCGCACATCGGGTCGGGCCGGATGCCGTCGGGACTCGTGACGTTCACGCTCGAGCCGTCGGAGACGCCCGGCGGCTTGATCCACGCGTACGCGTCGATGCCGGCGGCGGGGATGGCCGCGGGCCGCGCGCCGAGCCCGGCGCCCGACTGGTTGCACCAGTTGCCGACGCTGTGACGGCGGTCCGTCCGGGACTCGTCGACGAACCGGTTCACGTCGCCGGAGGTGCTGGTGCGGACCGGGCGAGACGGGCCGCCCCAGCCGCCGCGCGAGGTGTCGATCACCATGCCGATGCCCGGCCCGAAGCCGGCCGCGATGAGCCGCTGCCGGAACGCCTGGGCGAACGAGAGTTCGTCCACGTAGTCGTTTCCGGCCACCCACCGCGAGCTCTTCACCGGCAGGCCCATGTGGGTGTTGTAGTACGGCTCGACCAGGGCGCCGTACCCGGCGACGTTCACCGTGAAGCCGTGCACGGGTGAAGGCTGCCCTCCGGCCGCGCCCGCGATGCTCGCGAGCAGGTCGGCGGCCCGGCCGAAGTTGTCCGGATGGCCGACGACGCCGTGGTGGGAGGCGTCGAGGTAGACGTACACGTTGGGGATGGCGTGCAGCCGGGTCACCGCGTACCGCACCGCCGCGGGGTAGGCGCCGCTCGCCTGTACGGCGGAGCAGCGGGAGGTGGCGGCGGGCAGGAGCAGCCCGGGCAGGAAGTCGGGTTCGACGACCGCCACGATGCGCAACCGCTGGTAGGCCGGGTCGGCCAGGATCGCGGCGATCGGGTCCACGTACTCGCTCCGGTAGCGGTTCAGGCCGTCGGACGTCACGCTGAAGTCTCCGTTGGAGACCAGGTGGGTGCAGTTCCGGTCGGGCAGGTCGTCCAGCACGATCTGGATCGTGAGCGGGGCCTGGCCGAAGGCGTCCTGTACCACGGCCTCGTTCAGATGCGCGCGCAGCCCGGGGGAGGAGGCGGTGCCCTCGATGAGGGAGACGCGGTCGAGCCAGACGCCGGTCGGCTGGTCGGCCACCGCCGCACCGCCGGGCTCGGCGGCGGCCGACGCCGACCACCAGGGATCGACGTAGCGCTCGGCGGCCACGTAGGGGTTGTCGACGCGGGTGTCCGCGGCGGCGGGGGTGGCTGTGAGGACCGCCGTGACCGGCAGGAGGATGATCGCCGCGACCATCGCCATGAGACGCGCTCCCAGTCGCACCGCCATGCCGTGCCTCCTCGCCGCGTGAGATCTTCGTCACCACGCACGATTCACCGGCCGGGCGGGCGCGTACAGCGCCCGATCGCACCGCCCGCCGTACGCGCGGCCGCACCGGGGGAGACCACCCGCTCTCATCTCGGCGAACGCCGGCCGCCCGATGCCGCCGCCCGCCGCCTCGCCTGAAAGCTTCAGCACCCGGAAGCTTCAGTCGCTCGGAAGCTTCAGTCGCTCGGAAGCTTCGGCGCTCGGAAGCTTCGGGCGGGACGCCGTGGAAGCCGTCACCGCGCCGGGGCCGCGGACTCCGTGACACGGGCGCCGGTCACGACGAGTCCCAGGCAGACCAGGGCCGCGGCCGCCACCGCCGCCAGCATGACGGGGTAGGAGAGCCACGACGACAAGGTCGCCAGCACGGTGGGGAGCAGGAAGCCCGCGTAGGCGAGCGTGTAGTAGATGCCGGTCAGACCGGCCAGGTCGTCGGGGCCGGCCATGCGCTGGATCTCCAGCAGCCCGGAGACCACCGCGATGCCGTAACCGGCTCCGAGGGCGGCCGCGGCGACGGCCGCGAGCCACGGCGACAGCAGCACCGCGTTCGCCGCGCACAGCGCCGCGCCGAGGAGCATCACCGCCATCGCCGCCACCGGGGCCCGTCCCGTACGGGTTCCGGCCTCACCGTTTCCCGCCTTGCCGTTTCCCGCCTCACCGTGCAGCCACCTGGCCACGGGCTGCACGGCCGCGCCCGTGCCCAGGGTCAGCACGGTCAGCCCGGTCGCGTACGCCAGCCCCCAGTCCCCGACGCGGAAGCCGACCAGCTGGGGCATGACCGCGTACGCCAGCCCTGCCGCGCCGAACACCCACGGCGCCATCGGCAGGACCACGAGCCGGAACCGCCTGCGGGCCGGCGCGGGGACACGCAGGTCGTCCACCAGTGCCGTGAGGAGCTGTCGGACCGAACCCGTCGCGTCCGCGAGCGGCGGCCGCGTCTCCGGCACCCGCAGGAGCAGCACGGGTATCGCCACGGTGATGAGGAGGTGGACGGCGTACGGGCTCACCATGGGCCACGGCCCCCACTGGGCCAGCACGCCCGCGACCCCCGCGCCGAGGCCGAATCCCGCCGTCTGGCACAGTGCGGCGCGGCGTGCGGCGAGCCCGCCGTCGGCCCCGCTCGACAGCTCCTTCACCCAGCTGCTGCCCACCGACATGGCGATGCCGACCGCGAAACCGGTGATCAGCCGGCCCGCGTAGATGGGCCAGGCGCTCTGGCCGCCGAAGCAGAGCACCAGGCTCGCGACGGCCGAGGCGACGGCGCCGGCCACCAGCACCGGACGTCGCCCGTGCCGGTCGGAGACGGGCCCGGCGAGCAGGAGCCCCGGCACGAGTCCGACGACGTACGCGCCGAGGAAGGCGTCGACGCTGAGCGTGGAGTAGCCGCCCAACCTGCGGTACATCAGCAGCAGCGGGGTGAACTGGTTGCCGCCCCACCCGCAGGCGAACATCGCCGCGGCGACGGTCCGCCAGGAGTCCGGCCGGGGCGTGGTTGCAGGCAAGGGGGCGGCCTGCCGGGGTTCCGGCATCCGCTGGGTTTTTGGCATGGGGAAAGTCGGACCTTCGCGAGGAGTGATGTGCGTGAGGAAGACGCGGGTCAGCGGTCGTCGCGGCCGGCGGTGTACGGCGAGCCGTGCGTCGCGGTGAGATGACCGAGCAGGGCCGAGGCGAAGGCCGCGCTGTCGCCGCGGAGGAGGTGGTCGAGGAGGGCCTCGTGCTCGTCGGCCAGCAGGGACAGCCGCTCCGGCCGCGGGCTCAGCGCGGAGATGCTCATCCGCCGCTGCCGGTCGCCGAGCGTGGCGTAGAACCGGCCGGCCAGCCGGTTCCCCGACGCTTCGACGATGCACCGGTGAAACGCCTCGTCCGCGTCGGCGAACCGGCCGACGTCCGCGGCCTCGGCGAGGTCCCGCTGACGCCGCAGCAGTTCCCGCATCTTCTCGTGGTGATCGCCGTGCAGTCCGGTTCGCGCGATGCGCTCCGCCGCGGACCGCTCGAGGGCCAGTCGCAGCTCCAGGACGTCCGCGGCCTCTCCCGGCGGCACCGGCACCACCACCGCACCGCGCTTGGGGTGGAGCGCCAGCAGCTCCTCCGACTCCAGCCGCAGGAACGCCTCCCGTACGGGCGTCCTGCTCACGCGTACCCGTTCGGCGATCTCACCCTCGCTGATGAGGCTGCCTCCCGGCAGCTCGCCGGAGAGGATCAGCTCCTTGGTCACGGCGTACGCGGTGTGGGCGGCGGACGGGCGCTTCGCGGGATCGGCCATGCGGAGAGCGTAGCAGTGATAGATACAAGTTGTATCTATGGGGTCCGCGTCACGGGCGGCCGGGGTGGTGTCCGCCCTGACCTTCTGCGGAGCCGGCGCCCAGACGTCATTCCTGCTTCGGGTTCCCGAGTCAGAGGACCCCGCGTGGTGGACCTTCTTCCAGAGAGTCCAGACGTAGCACCAGGGCCCGCCGGATTTCTGGTGCGGTTGAGGCTTTCTCCCGGGCAGGGGGTCGTGATACAGATCACAGAGGAAACCGGAATTTCCCGCCGGTTGAGGAGGCTTTGTCGCGTTATGAGGTTCTTCCCGGTGATCGTGTGGCTCGTCGAGCGGCTGCACGTCGACCTGTGCCGCATGAACAGTCGACTCTGTCCCTGAACGCGGTCACCACCCCCTTCTCCTCACCCCGCATGCCGCCTCGGCGTCAGCATGCCCTTCTGTCGGAGTCTCGTTCGTGAAGAAACTCTCCTTCTCCCTGCAACTGCTGCTCGGTCTGGTGATAGGCGCCGCCCTCGGGTTCGTCGCCCGCGCCGGTGACGTCACCTGGCTCACCACCACCCTCACCGAAGTCGGCAAGATCTTCGTCCAGCTCCTCAAGCTCGCGGTCGCGCCCCTGGTCTTCACGGCGGTCGTCGTCAGCGTGGCCAACCTGCGCAACGTCAGCGGCGCCGCCAGGCTCGCGGGAAAGACGCTGCTGTGGTTCCTGATAACCTCGCTGATCGCGGTGGTCTTCGGCATCGGCCTCGGCCTGATTCTCAATCCCGGCCAGGGCGTCACCATCTCCACCGCGGGGGCGAAGGCCGTCGACCTTGAGGGCGCGGGAACCTGGCTGGACTTCCTGACCGGCATCATCCCGACCAACATCGTCACCGCCTTCACCGAGCTCAACGTCCTCCAGATCGTCTTCCTGGGGGTCGTCCTCGGCGCCGCCGCCCTGGCAGTCGGCGAGAAGGCCGAGCCGTTCCTCGACTTCAGCCGGTCCGTGCTCGATCTGGTGCAGAAGGCTCTGTGGTGGGTCATCCGGCTGGCCCCGATCGGCACCGCCGGTCTGATCGGCAAGTCGGTGGCCAGCTACGGCTGGGACCTGCTAGCCCCGCTCGCCAAGCTCAGCGCGGGCGTGTACATCGGCTGCCTGCTGGTGCTCCTGGTGAGCTACCCGCTTCTGCTCGCCTTCGTCGGCAAGGTCAGCCCGCTCACCTTCTATCGCAAGGCATGGCCTGCGATCGAGCTGGCCTTCGTCTCCCGCTCCTCAGTCGGGACCATGCCGCTCACCCAGCGGGTCACCACCGAGCGCCTGGGCGTGGACCGCGACTACGCCGCCTTCGCGGTGCCGTTCGGAGCGACCACCAAGATGGACGGCTGCGCCGCCATCTATCCCGCGCTCGCGGCGATCTTCGTGGCCCAGGTGTTCGGCGTCCATCTCGGCGTGGGTCACTACCTGCTGATCGCGTTCGTCTCCGTGGTCGGCTCGGCCGCGACCGCCGGTCTGACCGGCGCGATCGTGATGCTCACCCTGACCCTGAGCACACTGGGCCTGCCTCTGGAGGGCGTCGGGCTGCTCCTGGCGATCGACCCGATCCTCGACATGATCCGTACCGCGACGAACGTCACGGGGCAGATGGTGGTGCCCGTCCTGGTCGCCCGTTCCGAGGGCCGTCTCGACGAGGCGGTGTTCAACGCTCCGCCGCAGCCTCTGGACGAAGCCCCCGCCGCGGTTCGTCCCGCGTCGGGCCCCGAACCTGCTCTCACCTGAGCCTCCGTCCGGTCTGCCGGTGGCGACGGCCTCGCCCACGACTCCGGGTCGTGGGCGAGGCCGTCCGCCCGACGGGAGTGCCCGGCCTGTCACCGCGGCCCGGCACAGACGGCACGCGGTCGCGCGCGTCGCAGCCGTCGGGCCGGCAGCCCCGGTCACGTCGGCGCCGCGAGCGGCGAGATTTACGGGGTGCTGGGGGTGCCAGGCGACTACGACGGCGTCGCCCGGCAGTGCCCTGATGTGGGCGGCCAAGGCCGCGGCCGCCGGTCGTATCAAGGGGCCCCGAACGGCTGACCGTCTCCGCCTGCATCAAGGGCCTCCGCCACCGAGGGGTACCGGTCGAAGGCCGGCAGCAGGCGCGTGAGGGCCAGAATGCGCTCGACACGGGGCTCCATGCCGACGAGCGCGAGGCCGATGTCGAACGCCTGACAGCCTCTCAGGACGTACACCAGGGCGGACAGACCAGTCGAGTCACAGAACGGCACCGCGGAGAGGTCGAGCACGAGTCCGGCGGGTTCGGTCTTCCATACCGTCCTGGCGGCGGCCTTGAGCCGCTCGGCGGTGCTGCGGTCGAGGTCACCTGCGACCGTGAGGATGGCCCGCTCACGCTCATAGCGCGAGCGGATGTCGAAGGCGGGGTTCGCGGGCGGGATCACGGCCCTGCTCCTTTCGGGAACGGGGTCCACCTTGCCCGGAAACTCAGGCGGACGAGACCGAAGACCGGTCTCAGCCTTGATCCTTACTGGGATCGTTATCTGCTTCCCGAGGTCGGTCAAGGCGAGAACGGCCCCGCGTCCTCCCCGAGAAGGAGAGCGGGCGCCCTGATGGGTGGACCACCCGCCCCGTCGGTTCATGGCGCGCTTACGGGTCGTGACACTCAGCACGACGATCCGGCAGCCGGGCCGACGAAGCCGTAGACGCCGATTGCCGCCGTCCTGAGCACCCGGCACCTGCCTACTGGCCGTGCCGCCTCCGGCGGCCCTGCCGGAGGCGGCGAGGTCGCATCAGCCGACGCGCGCCGACCGGTTGGTCTCGCTGGTGCTGCTGCTGCGGCAGCACGGTCGGCTGTCCGCGGCCGCGCTGGCCCGCGAGCTGGAGGTATCCACCCGCACCGTGCTGCGCGACATCGAGGCGCTGTCCGCAGCCGGCGTCCCGGTCTACGCCGAACGCGGGCGGCACGGCGGGTTCGCGTTGTTGCCAGGTTTCCGGACCGAGCTCACCGGACTGAATCACGACGAGGCCCTTGCCCTGCTGGTCGCCGGATCGCGGCGCGGCGCACAGGCGTTCGGCCTCGGCTCGGCGCTCGCTTCGGCGATGCTCAAAGTGGTCGACGCGCTCCCCGAGAGCTATCGGGACACCGCGGCCGGCGCGGCCGAGCGATTGCTCATCGACCCGGAGACCGACCTCCTCTCGCGTCGGCTGGTCGACGAGGAGGTGCCTGACGCCATAGTCGCCGAGGTCCTGCGCGCGGTGTTCGCCGGACACAGGCTGCAGATCCACTACGCGGCTGTGGACCAGACCCCGAAGTGGTGCACGGTCGACCCGATCGGCCTGGTCACCGTACGCGACCGGGGCTACTTGCTGGCCACGAGGTCTGGCGCGGACCGCACCTACCGGCTGTCCCGGATCTTGGCCGCCAAGCGACTCGCCGAACCCGCACAGCGACCGGACCGGGTCGATCTGGGCCGGACCTGGGAGGAACGCAGCACGCGGTTCCGGACCGGCGGCGACCAGGTCACCGTGCTGGTTCGGGTGGACCCGGCGCGGCGGGAGGACCTGGTGAGCACCGCCTTGAGCGTCCGCGCCGAGGAATTCGACGCGGACGGCTGGCTGCGTATGGAGATGACCTTCCAAGATCCGAGACACGCCGAATGGGCGCTGTGGCAGCTCACCACGAACGCGGAAGCCCTGGCCCCGCAGTGGTTGCGCAACTCCCTGCGTGACCGCGCCGCCGCGATCGCCGCCCGCTACGAAGCGTCGTCCTGAGAGTCGTCCCCGCGTGCTGGTGGGGTGCCGCCCAAGGCGGCTCGGAGCGGCAGGAACGAATCCGCGCCGGCCGGCGAGCGAGGGCCCGGCGCGGTGACACGTCCTCGGGACGAGGTTAGGCTTACCTAAGCAGTCTGATGAAGGGAACCCCCTATGGCGACGACCGAACCGGCGCGGCGCGCGCCCCGGGCGACCACCGGCGTGGTGGAGCGCACCGAGCGGCTGACCCCGCACATGATCCGGGTGGTGCTCGGTGGTGAGGGGCTCGCCGGTTTCGAGGCGGGCGAGTTCAGCGACCACTACGTGAAGCTGCTGTTCCCGCTGCCGGGAGCGGCCTATCCGGAGCCGTTCGACATCGCGGTGATCCGTGCCGAGTTGCCCCGCGACCAGTGGCCGAAGACCCGGACCTACACCGTCCGGGCCTGGGACCCGGAGGCGCGGGAGCTGACCATCGACTTCGTCTACCACGGGGACGAGGGGCTGGCCGGGCCCTGGGCGCTGCGGGCCAGGCCGGGCGACGTGATCCACTTCCTGGGCCCCGGCGGGGCGTACGCGCCGAGCGCGGAGGCGGACTGGCACCTGCTGGCCGGGGACGAGAGTGCGCTCCCGGCGATCGGCGCCGCACTGGAACGGCTTCCCGCAGGGGCGCCCGCCCGGGTGTTCGTCGAGGTCGAGGGCCCGGAGGAGGAGCAGAAGCTGCAGACGCAGGGCGACGCGGAGATCGTGTGGCTGCACCGCCGCGGCGCACAGGTGGGCGAGGCGCTGGTGCGGGCGGTGCGGGAGCTGGAGTTCCCCGAGGGCGTCGTGCACGCCTTCGTCCACGGCGAGGCGAACTTCGTCAAGGAACTGCGGCGATACCTGCGGGTGGAGCGCGGCCTGCCGCTGGAGTGGCTGTCGATCTCCGGCTACTGGCGCCGGGGCCGTGACGAGGACGGCTGGCAGTCCTCCAAGCGCGAGTGGAACCGCAGCATCGAGGAAGAGGAGTCCGCCGCCCTCGGCGGCTGACAACGGCCCCGCGACCGGAACTCATCATCGTCACCCGCGCTCGCCCCGGCGACGATGATGGGCTCCGGGTCGATGCCCACGCGGTGCGCGCGCGGCGAACGGGGGACACGGCAGGCGGGTGCACGCGGCGCCGGGCGGTTTTAGATCCGCGTTACGCGCTCGCCGCTATGGTGACGCCCGACGACGTCTCGGGGAGCGGTCTCGGGAGTGCCCATGTCACAGCGAAAGGTGAAGCGCATGCGCGCCGCCATGCGGCGCGAGGAAGCCAGGCGGCGCGAGGAGCGCAGGCGGCTGACGCGCAGGGTCACATACGCCACCGCCGCGGTCGTGGCGGTGGTCGCCGTCGCGACGGGGGTGCTGGTCTTCATCTCCGCCGGAGCGCCGGACACGGCGACGCCCGTCGCGAACGCCACGCCGTATCCGTCCTCCTCGGCCACGGGATCGGCCACAGGGGCGGCCACGGCATCGGCCACGGGGGCGGCGGTGAACTCGGCCACGCCGTCGGCGCCCGTGTCGCCGTCCACCGGCGCGGCACGTAAGGCGACGGCATCCGGCGGATGACGCGGCCCGGGGGGCCGAGCCCGGCACGGTGACCGGGTGGCCGGGCGGGGTTCGCCGCGGCCGGGCGGGGGTTCACCGCGCCCGGCCGGGATGCACCGCGCCGGCCTTCTCCTGCCCGGGCGTGAACGGGCGACCCGGCCTACCCGACGACGCCGGAGACGCTGGGCGGCCAGATGCCGACGTTCAGGAGCCGGTGCGCGTAGAAGTAGGCCACGAGCTGACTGCGGTTGCTGCAGGCGAACTGGACGAGCAGCTTGCTGATGCGCTCCGCCACGGTGTACCGGCTGAGGTGCATCTCGCGGGCGATCCTCGTCGTCGTATAGCCCCTGGCCAGCATGACGATCAGCCACCTGTCGCGATCATTTATCAGGCCGTCGGAAACAAGGTCCATGTGCAGTCCCGGGTCGGATCGCCGTTCGACTGAAGGGAGCCTGGTGGGAGTCCCTTTTGCGCGACCCTAGAAAGGGGCGCTTAACGATCGGTATGGCCTGACCATGGCCCCGGTTATGGTCCTCCCGGCCGCGCCGGTAGCCCACGTTTGTGGGGTTGTGTTACCTGCTCTTCCCCGGCTCATACTCGACCTGCGACGCGTTCCGGTCAGTCCGGGGACGAGCGGAGAGCCGCTCACATCGCTCAGGAGCAGACCGACAGCGGGAGGGCGAAGTGAAGGGCAGGCTGTGTTGAGAGATGTCGTGACGGCCGTGGGGCTCACCAAACGCTATCGGGGCAGCGAGAGACCGGCCGTGGACGACGTCTCATTCGAGATCGCCGGGGGGGAGACCGTCGGACTCCTGGGCCCCAACGGCGCCGGCAAGACGACACTGATCAAGATGATCTGCGGAGTCACCACCCCCACCTCCGGTGAGATCCGGGTCTTCGACGCCGATCCGGTGCGCCAGCCCGTCCTCGCGAAGAGCGGCATCGGGGCGATGCACCAGACCGGTCCGTTCGACATGATGCTGCCGGCGCTCGACAACCTGCGGATCGCCGCCCGGTTCCGTGGGCTGCGGTGGCGCGACGTGCGGCCGTGGGCGCTGGAGGTGTCGGACTTCCTCGGCCTGAGCGGTGCGATGCAGCGCCTGGTCTTCCAGATGTCGGGCGGTCAGCGGCAGCGGTTGCAACTGGTGCGGGCGCTGCTCACCATCCCGCAGTTGCTCATCCTCGACGAGCCCTCCGCCGGCCTGGACGTCGCGGGGCGGCGCCAGGTCGAGCGCTTCGTGACCTGGCTGCGCGAGGAGCACGGCGTCACCGTGCTGTGGACCAGCCACCACATCGACGAACTGGAGCGCAACAGCCAGCGCGTCCTGGTCATCGACCGGGGGAAGGTGCTGCGCTTCGCCAAGCCGCGCGAACTCGTGGAGGAGTTCGGCAGCACCCACCTGCTGGTGACCGTCGAGGATCCCGCCTCGGGCGGTCTCGTGGCCGCCTGGGCGGAGTCCGCGGGCCTGCGGGCCAAGGCCGAGGACGACGAGGTGCGCATCGACGACGCGAACGCGCGCGACGTGCTGCCGGAGCTGTCCCGATACTGCCAGGACCACGCGATCGCGATCACCGGAGTGTCGACCGCCGTGGACTCGCTTGAGGAGGTCTTCCTCCGGATGACCGGGAACGAGGGGTGACGATGGCCGCCGGGCTGCACTTCCACACCGCGCCCCCCGCCCGGACCGCGAGGGCGGCGGACCTGTCCGCGGTGCTCTACCGGGAGTACGCGCTGCTCGCCCGCAACCGGGTCTACCTCATCCTCGGCCTGACGCCGATGCTGGTCTACCTGCTGCTGGTGAACACCTCGCTGAGCAACCTCGTCAGGGTCGTCGACTACAAGGGCGTCAGCGTCGGGTTCGCGGTCTTCCTGCTCCCCATGACGCTGGCGATGTCGGTCGTCAGCGCGGCGGGCACGTCCGCGATGGCCGTGTTCCAGGAGGAGATGAGCGGGGTGGCCACGCAGTTGTGGTCGTACCCCATGCGCAGGTCGCGCTTCCTGCTCGGCAAGATGATCGCCGGAGTGTCGCTCGTGCTGGGGCAGACCCTGCTGGGCCTCGCCGTCGCGGCGATCATGTTCCACCTCCCGTTCGGCCCGGAGAACTGGCTCGGGCTGCTGACGGCGCTCACGCTGTCGGCCCTGGCGCTCAACGGGCTGTACCTGGCGGCCGCGATCACGATCACGGACTACCAGGCCTTCATGGTGCTGTCGAACGTGTCGATGCCCGTTCTCGTCTTCAGCGCCCCCTCGATGTACACCACCGAGAGCATGCCCACCGTGCTGCAGTGGATCTCCGTGGTGAACCCGCTGACGTACGCGATCAACGGCATGCGGGACGCCGCGGTCTTCGGTTTCGGCGAGGCGTGGGTGGACCTGCTCGTGCTGGCGGTCATGGCGGTCGTCGGCTACGCCGTGGGCGGCCGGGCCCTGCTCAACCGCGCCGGCAACATCTGAGCCGGCGACATCCGAGCCCGCACCATCCGAGCGCACTATCCGACCCCGCCGGCTCGATCCCGGCACCTCACCTCGACCAGGGCAAGGGGACGATGCGGACAGACACCTCCTCCCACTCATGGATCCTCTCCCTTTCCGACCAGTCGAAGGTCCGGTTGCCGGGGACGGACCGGGCCCGGGACCCGGCCGCCTCGCTGGAGATGGCCGGCCGTGCCGGACACAGGGCCGGGATCACCCGGGTCGCGGACATCACGATGCTCGACACCCTCGGAATCCCGACGTTTCAGGCGATAAGACCCACGGCCCGGACTCTCGCCGTCTCTCAGGGGAAGGGCGTCACTCCCGACCTGGCGAAGCTGTCGGCGATGATGGAGGCCATCGAGCTCTGGCACGCGGAGCAGCCCATGCGGCCGGTCGCGACGGCCTCCCCCCGCGAGGTGGCAGGGAAACTGGGCTACGACGTCCACGCTCTCCCGCTGTGCACGCCGACCCTGCTGCACGACGGCCTGCCGCTGGACTGGGTCGCCGCCAAGTCGCTGGTCGACGGGTCGCAGACCCTCGTCCCGAGGGACGTGGTGGAGTTCACCCTCGTCCGCAGGACGGGCTGGAACCCGCCGGCGTTCTTCTCCTCGACCAACGGCCTGGCCAGCGGGAACACGCAGGCGGAGGCCGTCCTGCACGCGTTGTACGAGGTGATCGAACGGGACGCGGTGACGGCCTTCGTGACCGGCGGCGACCGGGGCGTCCGCGTCGACCCGCGCTCGCTCGGGTCGCCGGTCGTCGACGACCTGTGCGTGACGATGGAGCGTGCCGGGGTCCGCCTGGAAGCGAGGTCCCTGACGTCGCCCACCGGGCTGCCGTGCTTCGTCGCCCGGATCACCTGCGACGACTATCCTCCGCCGTTCCTGGGCTTCGGCTGCCACCTGAGCTCGGAGATCGCGCTCAGCCGCGCCCTCACCGAGGCCGCGCAGGCCAGGCTGGGCTACGTCTCGGGCGCCCGTGACGACCTGCGTCCCGACATCCAGGACGACCTGGGCGCCAAGCGCCGGCCGGAGCCGGTCGGGGAGGCCGGAGCGCCGATATCGCCCATGCACGCGCACGAGAGCCTGGTCGACGACCTGGAGGACGTGGTGAAACGGGCCGCGGTCGCCTTCTCCCACGCGCCCCTCGTCGTCGACCTGACGAGGGAGGACATCGGAGTTCCGGTCGTCAGGGTGCTGGCGCCGGGGAGCCGCGTCTGCCCGGAGGTGTTCTGATGAGCGGGGGTCTTCTGATGAGCGGGGTGTTCTGATGAGCTCGCCGAACGTGGTCGTCTACACCGGCCCGACGATCTCCCGGGACGAGGTCCTGGGCGTCGTGCCACAGGCTCGGGTACGGCCGCCCGTGGCCCGGGGCGACCTCCTCGCCGAGACCTGGAGCCCCGACGACACCGCCGTCATCATCGACGGCTACTACCGCGAGCGGTTGTCGGTGGGCCACAAGGAGATCCTCTGGCTGATCGACGAAGGCGTGCACGTCATCGGGGCGGCCAGCATGGGCGCGTTGCGCGCGGCGGAGCTGAGCCCGTACGGCATGAGCGGCGCGGGGACCGTGTTCGACATGTACGCGACCGGCGAGGTCGACGGGGACGACGAGGTCGCGGTGGTGCACGGACCGGCCGACCGGGGATACCCGGCCGGGACGGTGGCGCTGGTCAACATCCGGTACGGCTGCCGCGAGGGCGCCCGGACGGGCCTGATCCCGGCGGCGGCCGGGGAGCGGATCGTGCGTGCGGCGAAGGCGCTGCCCTTCATGCAGCGGACCTGGCGCGAGCTGGACGCGGCGGTGGACTCCGGCGACCGCGAGCATCTCGGGACGCTGGAGCGGCTGATCGGCACGGGCGAGTGGGACGTCAAGCGGCTGGACGCGATGGCGGCGCTGCGGGCGGTCGGCGGGCGCCGCGGCGAGAGGTCCGCGGACTGGGCGGCCGACACGGCGCTGACGGGGATCACCCACTACGAGGCGCTCAAATGGCGGTCGAGGCGCGAGTACGCGCCCGGCATGTGGATGACCGACCTCGACGTCGTGAACGCGGGGCGGCTGTTCGGCGACGACTATCCCCGCCTGCACGAGGAGGCGCTGACCGGCCTGCTGACGGACTTCGCCGCGGCTCAGGGCCTCGGCCTCGAGGCGTACGCCCGGGCGAGGCTCGGGGTCGCAGAGTCCGCCGCCCTGCCGCCCGTCCTGGCGTCGTGGCTCACGGAATCGGAGCTCGCCGCCCTCCCGGTCGCCGAGCAGCTCCGGCTGGTCATGGTGCGGGTCTGGCCGATCTGGCAGTCGGAGGACTGGAGGCCGGTCGTCCTGGAACGGGTCAGGGAGTCGGGCCACTGGCACGAGTGGTCCGAGATCGTCGCCCGCGCCGACGAAGCCGCGGAGCGGAGCCGCGGCAGGCTCGCCGTCCCGCCGCCGGAGATCTGCGCGAAGATCTTCCTGCGTCACTGGCACCGCAAGGGGACCTCGGCGGAGGTGGAGTTGGCCCGGCGGGGCTTCACCGGCATGCAGGAGCTGGGACACACCGTGAGGAGGTTCTTCGCCCTCGACGTCCAGAACGCGCGTGCCCCCGAGCGGCGAGCCGACGAGTGAGCGGAGCGGTGGGCCGAGGGACGAGGCCGCCCGCGTAGCGAATGAGGAGGGGAGCGCGACCATGAGAGCTGAGCGGCGAGCCGACGAGTGAGCGGAGCGGTGGGCCGAGGGACGAGGCCGCCCGCGTGGCGAATGAGGAGGGGAGCGCGCCTATGGGCACGGGAGCCGCTGACGCCGGCCGGGTTCGCCCCGGCGGACGGCCAGGTCCAGAACCGTCGGCGCGCCCCGTGAGGAGAGGGTCATGACCGCGACCACGCTCGAGCAGCCGTTCGATCCGGCGGCCGCGCGGCATCGTCCGAACCCCCACCCGCTGTTCCACCGCATGCGCGAGCATGCCCCGGTCTACCGGTACGTGAGCCCGGCGAGCGGCCGGGTGCTGTGGTACCTGACGCGGTACGCCGACGTGCAGCGCGCGCTGCTCGACCCGGACGTCGGGCGTCAGCTCGACCGGCTGCCCCCCGATCTCGCCGCGCCGCACCGCCGGGCGGAGAGCCGCGACCCGCTGGCCATGCTGCGGCGCAACGTGTTCCATCTCGACCCGCCCGACCACACGCGCATACGCCGACTGATGGCGCCGGCCTTCGGCACCCGTACGGTGGCCGTGCTGGAGCGGCACGTCCACCGGGTCGCCGGCGAGCTGGTGGACGGCATGGCGGCCGCCGGAGGCGAGGCAGACCTGATCCGGGACCTGGCGCTGCCGCTGCCGATCCTGGTCGTCGCCGAGCTGCTCGGCCTGCCCTTCGAGGACCGCGCCCTGCTGCGCGGGTGGAGCGACGAGATCGTGGGCAGCGGGGACCCGTTCCGGGTGCGCCGCGCCGGCATGGAGTTCATGGCGTACGCCAACGAGAGGATCGACGAGCGGCGGGCGCATCCGGGGGAGGACCTGCTGTCCCGGCTCGCCGAGGCGGAGCGGACGGGCGCGATCAGCCGCATCGAACTGGTCTCCAGCGTGTTCCAGCTGCTGCTCGCCGGGGACGAGACGACGGTCAACCTGATCGGGAACGGCGTGCTGGAGCTGTTGCGGCACCCCCGCGAGCTGGAGCGGCTGCGCGCGGGCCCGGAGCTGATCGGCTCGACGGTCGAGGAGGCGCTGCGGTACAACGGCCCGGTCGGGCACTCCCGGCCGCTGTACGCCCTCGCCGACGTGGAGATCGGCGGGACCGTGATCCCTCGCGGGGACATCGTGGTGCCGGTGCTGCTGGCGGCCAACCGCGACCCGGCGGTCTTCGCCCGGCCGGACGTCTTCGACATCGGCCGCAGCCCGAACCGCCACCTGGGCTTCGGCCACGGCGTCCACTTCTGCCTCGGCGCGGCGCTGGCGCGGCTGCAGGCCGCGGCCGCCATCGGCGCGCTGGTGCGCCGCTTCCCCGGGATCGCCCTGGCGGTCGATCCCGCCGACCTCGAGTGGACGCCCGACCTGTTCCTGCACGGCGTACGCCGCCTGCCTCTGCGGCTACACGCTCACCGGACACCTGTCAGACGCCGAAAGGAGCCGGCCCATGAGTGACCGACCGCGAGGCCTCGCGGGGTACGCGAACCTGTCCCGGATGGCCTTCGGCTACGCGTCCTCGCAGATCCTCTACGCGGCCGTCCGGCTCGGCGTGCCGGATCTGCTGGCTCAGGGGCACGTACCGGTGACGCGGCTCGCCGAGGCGACCGAATCGGACCCGCACGCGCTGGGCCGGCTGCTGCGCGCACTGGTGGTGCTGGGCGTGGCGGAGGAGGGGGAGCCCGGGTGGTTCGGGCTGACGGAGCAGGGGCAGCCGCTGCGCGCCGACCACCCGTGGTCGATGCGCTCCAGCCTCCTGCTGCTCGGCGACCCCGATACCTGGCGGGCGTGGGGGGCGCTGACCCACAGCGTGCGCACCGGCGAGGCGGCGTGGGACCACGTGCACGGCAGGCCGCTGTTCGACCACCTCGCCCGCCACCCGGAGTTGTCGGCGGTGTTCAACAGGGCGATGCGCGAGGGCACGGAACGGGTCGCGCCCGCGCTCCCCAGGGCGTACGACTTCACCGGCGCCCACACCGTGGTCGATGTCGGCGGCGGGAACGGCTCGCTGCTGGCCGCGGTGCTTGCCGCGACCCCGGGCATCAAGGGGATCCTGTTCGACACCGCCGAGGGGGTCGCGGGCGCCGCCGAGGAGCTCCGGCGGGCGGGGCTGTCCGACCGGTGCTCCATCGAGGCCGGCGACTTCTTCGAGGCGGTGCCCGAGGGCGACGTCATGCTGGTGAAGGGTGTCCTGCACGACTGGGACGACCGGCGCTGCATCGCTCTTCTGCGCGGTTGCCGCAGGTCGATCGCGGCTGACGGCCGCCTGCTCGTGCTGGAGCCGGTGATGCCGCCCGGTCTCGGCACGCCGGAGGCGGCAGGGGCCGTCATGAGCGACATCGCCATGCTCGTCTACACCGGCGGCCGGGAACGCGGCATGACCGAGTTCCGGGACCTGTTCGCCGCGGCCGGCTTCGAGCTGGCAGAGGTCACGCCCCCGCTGGGAGGCTCGGAGATCCGGGCCCTCGTCGCGAAACCGGCCTGAGCTCCGCCCCCGGACCGCGCTGTGAGCTCCGGGAGGCGGGCACGGGGTTTCAGCGGGCACGGGGTTTCAGCGGCGCGGCTTCCAGCGGGCATGGGGTCTCAGCGGATGCGGGGTATCAGCGGGTGCGGAGCTCAGCTGGTTGCGGAGCTCAGCTGGTCGCGGCGGCGAACCGCGAGCGCCGCCACGCGGCCAGGGCCGGATACTGCCCGATCGCCTCCTCGCCGGTGAGGAGGGGCTCCGGCCGCCCGGTCAGCACCCGGGCGATCTCCGACCTGTCCGTCGCGGTGTCGCAGGAGATCAGCGTCTGGACGCCGAAGAACGCGGCGGCGAGCCGCGGGCTGCTCAGCTTCGCCTGGGCCAGGCGGGTGCGGATCTCGCGTTCGAACGCGTTGGGCTCCCGCCGCGGCGCACCGTCGCGGCCGGCCCGCTCTGCGACCTGCTCCCCGGCTCGCTCCGTGACCTGTTCCCCGGCCCGCTCTGTGACCCGCTCTCCGTCCTGCTCGACCGCCATCCGCCAGGACCGCTCCGCCTCCGCCGCGAGGGCGGCCTGGAGCCCGGCGAACAGGGACGGCCCGATTCCGTGCCGCGCCAGCTCCTCGCGCAGCCTGAGCGCGCCTAGCGCGGCGACCGACATCCCGTGCGAGTGGACGGGGTTCACCGCGACGGTGGCGTCGCCGACGACGGCGAAACCGGCGGGCAGGCGCGCCCGCTCGAAGAACCGCCTCCTGTTGACGGTGTCGCGGTAGGGCCTGACGACGCCGAGGGGGGTGGCCTCCGCCATGAGGTCCGCCACGATCGGGTGGCGCAGCGAACGCGCGAAGGCCGTGAAGCCCTGCTCGTCCGTCGGCGGCTCGCCGCCCCGGGTGCCGGTCAGCGTGACGATCCACCGGCCGTCCTCGACGGGGAACAACGTCGCCCCCCGAGCCGGCTGCCCCTTCGCCGTCCCCGGATGCAGCATGATCGCCGGGATCGCGGCGGCCAGGTCGGCGGGCGCCTGGTAGAGGCGCGTCGCGTAGGCCAGCCCGGTGGCGACCGACACCTCCTCGATGTCCCCGGCACCGATCCGGGCGAGCCATCGGGGCGACTGCGACCGGCGTCCCGTCGCGTCGACGACGAGGTCCGCGCGTACGGTCTCGGGCGGGGCGCCCCGCCGGCTGACCGAGACGCCGGTGATCCGGGCCTCGTCTCCGGTGAGCCCGAGCGCCCGCGTGTTCTCCCAGACCTCGACGTCGCCGCCGCCGAGCGCACGCCGCCGCACCACCTGGTCCAGCAGCCCGCGGGTGCAGGAGATCAGGTGGGCGTCGGTGTGGAGACGGCGGAACCAGCCGTCGGCGGAGTAGATGAGGGCGTCGCCGGGCAGGCCCCGCAGGTGCGCGCCGTTCGCGAGGAGGGCGTCGACCGTTCCGGGCAGCAACGCGTCCAGTGCCCGCGCGCCGCCGGCCACGAGGACGTGACTGTGGTGCGACTGGGGCAGCCCCCGCCGCGGCCCCGGACCGGCCGGATAGAGGTCGCCCTCGACCAGGACCACCTCGTCCGCGTGCCCGGCGAGCACGGCGGCGGCGAGCACACCCGCGAGGCCACCGCCGAGGACGACCGCCCTGCTCATCGGGCGAGGCCAGCCGGACGCGGGACCGGTGGACACGGGACCGGCGGACACGATGCCGGCGGATATGGTGCCGGCGGATGTGGTGCCGGCCGACGCGTCACGACAGCGACTCTTCCTTGACCGCGGGCTCTCCGGCCGGGACCTCCTCTATGAGGCCCTGCTCGATCATCGCGCCGATGAACTCCTCGACGTCGGCCACGATGCGCCTGCTCATCGCGGAGTTGCTGCCGGCGAACTCGCGGGACAGCTTGAACATGACCGGCTCCCGCTCGCCGTCGCTCGCCACCAGCCTCCATATCCGGGAGCCGGTGTCGTTCAGGCTGTGGAAGTCGCCCGTCTCGGTGTTGTAGAGCGAGACGCCCTCCCCGGTCTCCTGCCAGATCACGGCCTCGCTGATCCGCAGCGACACATCGACCTCCTCTATACCGGCGTGATGGGAAGCAACTCGCCGACCCTGACGGTGCCGCGCGAGGGGGGAACATAGGTCTTCCAGTCGTCGAAGACGGGATGGACGTCGTCGTTGACGACCAGGCGGGGTGTCGTCATCTCGCGCTCGTCGGCGGCAAGTTCCAAGCGGCTGACACCGGCCTCCATCCACAGCTGCGTGGCGACGCCGTGCCGCAGGATGCGGCACTGGTGACGGCTGTTGCGCCGCAGGTCCCCGGACTCGGCCATGTGCGCGGCCCGGCATCCGCCGCCGCAGGACGCCTTGATGTAGCACTTCGCGCAGTCGGAGTGGTAGTCGCCGCCGAGCACGGTGCTGGTGCGCATCTCCCGCAGGAGCGGCCCGGCGAAGATCTCCGACAGAGGCTGCCGCCGTACGTTGCCCGCGTGGTGCGACCGTCCGGTGACGAGCTTGCACGGATACACGTCGCCCAGCGAGTTGACGTAGATCTCGTTGCCGCCCATCCCGCAGTTGGCCTTCACCGAGCACGGCGTGATCGGCCTCGGGCCGTCCGGCAACAGCTTGCCCGCGGCCGGAGACGTCCAGGTGATCTGCTGGATCCGCATGTGGTCTTCCCAGCCGAAGTCGTACTCGTCGGTCTCGCCCCGGCCCAGGTCGTTGTGGTACATCAGCCGGATGCTGTGGACCTCGAGCCCCTCGATGAACCTCGCGAAGTCCTCCAGCTCGTCGACGTTGTCGGAGGTGACGATGTGGTTGATCCGCGGCACCACACCGGCGTCGTTGAGCAGCTGCAGGGCACGGTAGGTCCGGGCGAAGGAGCCGGCGCCGCGGGTGCGGTCGTGGGTCTCGGCAGTGCCGCCGTCGACGCTCACCGTGACCATGCCGAACAGCTCGGCGAACCGCTTGGCCTGCGCGGGCTTCCTGATCATTGTGGCGTTGGTGACGATGTTCGACGTCAGCCCGCTGTCATTGGCGTGCTCCACGATCTGGAACAGGTCCTTGCGGAGCATGGGCTCGCCGCCGGTGAAGATCATGGTCTTGGCCCCGATGGCGGCGACCTGGGAGACCAGGCCGAGCGACTCGGCGGTCGTGAGCTCCCCGGGGAGGCACTTCTCGGAGGAGGCGTAGCAGTACGGACAGCGGAGGTTGCACCCGTCGGTGATCGCGTAATACACCTGGCGGAGCGCGGGCTCCTTGATGGTGAGCTTCGGACGGTTCCCGTTGTAGTAGACGATGCAGTTCAGGATGAGCTTGGCGAGGGTCCGCTCGGTCTCGCCGGTCTCGCCGGTCTCGCCGGTCTCGTCGGTCTCGCCGAGGGGGGCCGGCTCCCCGCCCGCCCGGGGACGGGCCAGGGCCGCCAGGACGGCGAACTCGCGTGCGTCGAGGACGATCCGGCCGCCCACCTGCGGGTTGAGGACCAGGTACTTCCCGTCGTGCACGAAGTAGGTCAGGTCTGCCGGTACGTCGATCAACGAGCGGTTCCGGGCGAGTTTCCCAGGCATCATTCCCCTTTACGCTCTCAGCCGCAGGTGCGGCCCCAGATTCTGTGGGCGACGCGCGGCCGGAGCCGCACCCGCGAACCGTTCTGACTAGTCCGCCCCGGACCCGGAGCCCGACCAGGCTCCGCACAGGCACTTGCCCTCGACCGGCACGGTGTGGGCCTCCACCTCGGGCCGGGACCACTCGCCGCCCGCGCCGGCGTGCGCCAGCACACCGGGCAGCGCGTCGGGGAGCTTGTCCTTGAGCGAGATGAGCAGGTCGACTTCCTCCCGGGTCAAGGTGGCGAACGCCTCCTCGACTTCGGCGGCCAGCGGGCTGTTCAGGATGCCGGCTTCACGCAGAGCTTCCCTCGGATCGAAGGCCATGCCTTCACCTCTCTGTCTGACGGGAATGCGGTGTATGTCGAGTATGTGCTGGTAGGAGATGGGTGAGACAACCCCACAAACGTGGGCTAGCCGCGGTGGGCGGCGAGGTCGTCAGGCCGCGGACACGTCGTCCCCGCCCACCCGGGCCAGCAGGGGGTCCGGATCCTCGGCGCGGCCGCCGCGCCAGGCGACGTGCTGGTCGGGCCACACCAGCACCAGGGCGGCGCCGTACCGCTCTTCCGTCCCGGGCAGCGTGGACAGGTCGAGCACCTCCAGCGGCGCCGACCGCCGGGCCGCGGCGTCCGC
Source organism: Microbispora sp. KK1-11 (assembly GCF_006874435.1). Classification (NCBI taxonomy): domain Bacteria; kingdom Bacillati; phylum Actinomycetota; class Actinomycetes; order Streptosporangiales; family Streptosporangiaceae; genus Microbispora; species Microbispora sp. KK1-11. The sequence goes on from NZ_VIRJ01000008.1 coordinate 78,511, forward strand.
CAGCGGGCGGGTGTCCGCGCCCGCGGTCAGGCGGAGCAGGGTGAACCCGTCGCCGAGCGCGTCGTAGAGCGAACGGCCGTCCGGCAGTCAGGTGTGCGGCAGCCGGGCGCCGGGATGCGCCGACGGCGTGTAGACGGCAAGCCCCGGCGCGGGCACCGTGAGCTTCTGCGCGGTGCGGGCGGTGAGGTCGTTGAAGGCGGCGTAGCCGAGCACGGCCGCCGCGGCACTCGCCTGGTCGGCGTCGGTCAGCCGCCGCCCCACGACGGCGGCGACCTCGCCCTCCCAGTCCAGGCCGGGCTCACCGGCCGGCACCGGAGCGGGCGTCCCGCCCGCCGTGAGGGACGCCACCCAGCGGCCGAAGACGGTCGGATGCTCGGGCGGGGTGAAGCCGCCCTCCGCCGCGTGCGCCCGGTAGTTGAGCCCGATGCAGACCACCCGGGCCGATGGCGGCACCGGCGGGGCGAGGTGAACGTGCGAGACCGGGAGCAGCCCGGTCTCCGTACGGCGGGCCTGCCGCAGCCAGTGATCGAGGTCGGCGTAGAAGTCGCCGACCTCGGCGAGCGGGGTGACCCGGTCGCCGATCTGGACGGCGACGTCGACCCGCCGTCCCTCACGAATCCCGACGAGCCTCACCGGGCCACCTCCAGCGGAACGAGCCGCACGTCGAACACGAAATCGGCGAACGGGCCGTCCACCCCGTAGGACTCGCCCTCCCGGCGGATGACGGGCGTCACGATCAGTTCCTCCTTGACGGCGAACGCGGCGTCGGAATCCAGGTATTCGTCACCGGCGACGAAGACGTGCGTGGTCACCGGCCTGTGCCCCGGAGCCTCCACGCGGTAGTGGATGTGGGCCGGGCGCATCGGATGGCGGCCCAGCGCGCGCAGCAGCCGGCCGACCGGGCCGTCGGTGGGCACCGGATAGCTGGAGGGGACGACGCTGCGGAACCAGTACGCGCCGTCGGCCCCAGTGGTGAAAAGGCCGCGCAGGTTGCCGGGTCGCTGCGCCGGGTCCTGGCTGTCGTAGTGCCCGGCGTCGTCGGCCTGCCAGATGTCGACGGTGGCACCCTCGATCGGCGTGCCGCCGGTGTCGGTGACCCGCCCGCGCACCACCATGAGCTGCCCCCGGCGGCGCTCGGGGCCCGCGGCGATCCACGCGCCGTTCTCGCGCGGGGGAGCGGGCGCGTGGAAGGGCCCCTCGACGGAGGACGGCGTCGCCTCGGCCGGGCCGGCGTGGTTGACCTCGTCCACCGCTGAGGTGAGGCCGAGCATGTCCGACAGCAGGATGAACTCGTTGCGCAGGTCGGTGCAGGTGTGCCCGGTGCGCACGAGGAAGTCGATCCCGGTCAGCCACTCGTCCTCGGTCGGCCGGGTCTCGCGTACGAACGCGTGCAGGTGCCGGACCAGCGAGGTCGTCAGCTCCCGCAGCCGCGGGTCGCTTCCGCCGACCTGGCCGAGCACGGCGGACAGCAGGGCGTCGAGACGGTCCTCCCGGACGCGGTCCTCATCGGTCATGCGGATCTCCTGTCGTCGGGAAGAAGGGAGGTGCTCCGGACCGCTCAGGCGTGGAGCCGTTCCCGGAGGAACGCGATCGTGCGGTCGAGCGCGTCGCGCGCCCCAGACCGCGATCCGGCCGGTGTCGATTCCCAGCTCGCCGCCGCGTGCGCGCAGCCAGCGCACCGCGGCCTTCGCGTCGTGCACCTGGGCGGGCCATCGTCCATCGTGAAGATTCCGAACTGGCCATCGGTCTCGTCGCCGCCGAGCAGCACGGTGAACAGGTCGGTGAACAGCATCGCGCGCTCGCCCTCGCCGCGCCGGAGGAAGAACGCCTCGGGGGCGCCCGGCAGGGTTCCCTTCCACCGCGGGCCGCTCTCGGGGTCGGCCAGATATTCGAAGCTCATCGCGTCTCCGACTCGGCGTGGGCGGACTGGCCGATGATGCGCCACCCCGGCCGCCGGTCGCCAGGCGCCTGCCATTGGCGGCAGGCCTTCTCCCCACGGCGTACCACCGGTCTGCCCTCAGCAGACATACCGACAGGTCGCGGGGCTGCGGCGGATACAACTGCGCCATGAGTGTTTCATCGAGCACGAGTTACCGGGATCGGCTGAACGAGAAGCTGTTCCAGCAACGGACCCTGTTGCTGACCGGAGAGGTCGATGACGAGATGGCCGAGCGGGCGTGCGCCGAAATGGTGTTGCTGGCCTCGGCGGATCCCGAACGCGACATCATCCTGTACATCAATTCGCCGGGAGGGTCGGTGCTGGCCGGACTGGCGATCTACGACACGATGAAGCTGGTGCCGAACGACGTGGTCACCGTCGCGCTGGGGATGGCGGCGAGCATGGGTCAGGTGCTGCTGGCGTCCGGCACCCACGGCAAGCGGATCAGCCTCGCGCACAGCCGGATCATGATGCACCAGCCGTCGGCCGGCATCGGCGGCACGGCGATCGACATCTCCATCCAGGCCGAGAACCTCAAGTACATGAAGCAGCAGTCCGAGGAGATCCTCGCCGCGGAGACGGGACGCACGATCGAGGAGATCGCCGCCGACAGCGACCGGGACCGCTGGTTCACCCCGGAGCAGGCCCGCGACTACGGGATGATCGACACGATCGTCGACTCCTTCCACAGCATCGCACCGTACGCCGTTCCCAACCGGATGGGGTTCTCGTCATGAGCCAGTACACGATCCCGTACGTGGTCGAGAAGACCCCGGTGGGGGAGCGGTCGTTCGACATCTTCAGCCGGCTGCTCAACGAGCGCATCATCTTCCTCGGAACGGAGATCGACGACGGCGTCGCCAACGTCGTGATGGCGCAGTTGCTGCACCTGGAGGCGGAGAGCCCGGACCAGGAGATCAACCTGTACATCAACTCCCCTGGCGGCTCGTCGACCGCGATGCTCGCGATCTACGACACCATGCAGTTCATCCGCGCGAAGGTCGCGACGTACTGCATGGGCCAGGCGGCCTCGGCCGCCGCGGTGCTGTTCGCCGCCGGGGCCCCCGGACGGCGGTTCATGCTCGGCCACTCCCGCGTGCTGCTGCACCAGCCGTCCACGCAGGGGCAGGGCACGATCTCCGACCTGACCCTGCAGGCGGCCGAGGTGATGCGCGTGCGCGCGCAGACCGAGGAGATCCTCAGCCGTCACACCGGGGTCGACGTCGCCCGGCTGCGCGAGGACACCGACAGGGACCGCATCTTCAGCGCTCGCGAAGCCGTCGAGTACGGCCTCGCCGACGAGCTGATCATGACCCGCGAGTAGCGCTCACGCCGCCAGCAGCACCCGTGGCGTACCGGCGGACGACCCGCGCGTCGCGATCCGGCGTGACGCCGTGATCCGCCGGACGGCACGGGTGAGCAGCTGCTCGATCGGCAACCCGAGCGCGTCGCACACCGAATGCAGCATCTCCGACGACGGCTCCTTGCGGCCGCGCTCGACCTCCGACAGATACTGCTTCGACATGCCCACCGCACGCGCCACGTCGTCGAGTGTGCGGTCCTGGTCCAGCCGCTCGTCGCGGAGGATCTCCCCGTACACCGTGCGCAGCAACGGGTCCGGGCCGTCGGGGATCGCCGGGCCGCGTTCCTTGTCGGCCCGGCGCGTCCGGATGTCGATGACCACTGATCGGCCCGAGGCTGCCATGCCTGGCAGTCTGGCACGTCCGTACCTCCGGCGGACCGTCTGTTCGCCGACAGGTGAGCGGGCCGACCGCGCGGGGGTGAGCAGGGTGCGGGCGAGATCACGAGGGGCGGAATGCCCTGAGGTGCGGTGACGCACCTCAGGACCCGCCGAGCCCCCGGCTGATCGAGCGCGCCGCGGTCCGTACGGCAGGCCCGAGCAGCCGCCGCTGGGCCAGGCGCAGCGCCGAGCTCGCCGGAATCCCGCTGTGCCTGCTCAGCTCGGCGAGCGTCACGGAGCGGTGCCGGGTGTCGAAGGCGGCCAGGAGCGACAGCGCCCGATCGACCACCGGATCGCCGTGCGGCGGCCGACTGCCCCTGGTCCGGTGCGCCGGCGCCCCCGGGCCGCTCATGGGTGAGCGTGCTGTCTCGTCGGACTCATCGGAAGTGCGCGCTCGGCGCTCGTCTGACCTGCCGGCACTGTACCCCGGCGTCAGGGGGTGAGCCGGTGGCCGCCCAGCGAGATCTGCGACTCGGGCATGGGGGCGAAGAAGTCGAAGTTGGGCGGCGGTCCGACCCTGCGCTCCAGCGTCTTCACCACGTGCCTGACGTCGTCGTTCGGGCCCGCGAGGTAGAGGGGCTTGCCGTCCTTGCCGAAGGTGACGGCCGACTTCTCCTCCCACGCGCCGAGGTGGCCGGCCGCCCCGGCGAAGTCCGCCGCCGGCTCGAAGCCGAGATCACGGGCGTAGTCGACCGCGCCGAAGACGAGGTGCCGCGCCAGGTCGAGCGGCGCCTCACGCCAGCCGTGCGGATAGATCCTGAACCACTTGGGGAGGAAGCGGTGCAGTTCCACCTCGCTCATCACGTCGGGGCCGAGAGCGTGCTTGACGCCCAGGCAGTAGACGTCGACGAGGTAGGCGCAGACGGACAGCTTGTCCCAGCCGTGCTTGCGCGCCACCACCACGCTCACCGTGCCCGCGGTCCCCTGACCGTCCGGGGCGTCGTCGGCCCAGCCGGTCGTGTCCGGGACGCCCAGTCCCTCGCCCCAGCCGGCGTTGATCCAGCATCCCGCGAGCTCGGCCTCCGAGGCCTCCGTGCTGCTCGCCTGCTCGGCCACCGCACGGACGTACGGCGCGACCGCCGCCGGTGACATGCCGAGAGCGCGGGCGATCTGCTTGGGGGAGTTGCCCTGTCCGCGGAGCTCGCGGACCTTCTCCAAGATCGAGCTGTCCATAGGGTCCGAAGCCTACCGGCTGGACCTGACGGTCCAGGGCCTGCCGGATGACCGGCACCATAGGGTGCGAAGGCAGCGGGCTCGGGAGGAAAATGGACGACCGGCGGTTGGTGCGGGTCTCGAAATACCTGGCCAAGCATCTGCGGCACCAGCCCGAGCGCATCGGCATCGAACTCGACGCGCACGGCTGGGTGGACATCGACGCGCTGCTGACGGCGGCGGCCGCGCACGGGTTCCCGATCTCGCGTGCCGAACTGGAGCAGGTGGTCGCCGACAACGACAAGCGGCGATACGTGATCGAGGGCGATCGGATCCGGGCCAGTCAGGGACACTCGGTGCCCGTCGACCTCGACCTGCCGGTGGTCGCACCGCCCCCGATCCTCTACCACGGCACGGTCGCCCGGAACGTGGAGGCGATTCGCGCGGAGGGGCTGCGGCCGATGGCACGCCATCACGTCCACCTGTCGCCTGACCGGGAGACCGCGACCCGCGTCGGCGCGCGCAGGGGGAAGCCGGTCGTGCTCGTGGTGGACGCGGCGGCGATGCACGCCGCCGGGCATCACTTCAGGGTGAGCGCCAACGGCGTCTGGCTGGTGGACGCCGTCCCGCCGCACTTCATCAGAAGCGACCCATAGACGGATGCTCCAGACCGCAAGGGCGGCCTATTTCGGTGGCGATCCGCGCATATCCGGCCTATATCTTTCCTGCGTGGACGATCTCATCATTGCCCGGCGCCTGCGTGTTCCCGTGGACGACGCGGGGGACGACACGTCCGGTTGGGGCGGGGTGGCCGCCCGGCAGCTCGACGCGGCGCTGCTCAGCGTCGGCTTCACGTGCTCGCCGGCGCTGCTCGACCGGCTGAGCCGGCTGCCCGGCGAGCAGGTGATCGACCTCGGCGTGCGCGTCCTGGCCGCGGTTCGCCGCCTGGTCGGCGACCATGTCGAACACAACGCCTACTTCATCGACTTCCCGAAGAACGTCCCTGACACCCTGGAGTTCTGGGCGGGGCTGCTGCGCGAGGCCATGCTCGACCCGGTCGCCGCCGCCCGGCTCCAGCCGGGCATCCTCAACCTGCTGGACCTGCCGCGATACGGCAGCTACCAGCACACCTACGCCGACCTGCTGGCCGCGCACGCCGAGCTGATCCCCCTGGCCAAGGACCGGGTGACCGTGCTGGAGCTGGGCGGAAGCCTGCGGGACGAAGCGCGGGAGCTCTACCTCTCGCTGGCCGGATCCGAGGTCCCGCTCGCCGCCGAGGACCTGGCCGCGCTGCGCGCGCTGGCCGCCTTCTGCACCGCCTTCTGCGCCGACGATCAGCCCGAGCACGTCCCGGTGCGCGAGAACCGGGCCATCGTCAACGAAGTACGGCTGGCCGCCGGGCAGCCGCTGCTCGTCGACACCGTGACGGACGTGCTCCGGCTGGCCGCGCTCTGCTCCGATGGCGACGTCACCCTGGCCACCCCCGCCCGCCTGCGCTCCTTCCGCCGCGCAGAACGCCGCATCCTGCTGGCCGCCCTGGACACCGTCCCCGCCGCAAAACACGGGGACGTGCTCCGCCACCGGGAGCAGTGGAAGAGGCTCGGCGAGCGGCTGCACCCCCACGAGCATCCGCAGTTCCCCCGGGCGGCCCAGGTCTTCGACGTAGCGAGGGGTGTGCGCAAGGCGACGAGCTTCGCCGGCCGGGTCGAGGACGCGCTGGCCGCGGGCCGCACCGAAGAGGCCGTCTCCCTGCTGGAGCACACGCCCGGCGCGCTGCTGCGCCGCCTCGACCACCTGCTGCGCGTGGGTGGCGGCTCCGCCCTGCTGGAGGCGGCAGAAAGGTCCGCCGCCCGCGCCTCCGGCCGCGTGCTGCTCTCCCTGCGGGAGCACCTGCAGAACCGGCTCGCTCCCGTGAACCGGGTCTTCACCAATCGGTTCGGCAGAGCGTGGGCGACACCCGACACCCGCGCCCCGCTCGACGAGGAGGCTCTCAACCGGACGCTCGCCATCCTGGACGAGGAGATCGGCCGCCGTCTGCCCGACCTCGGCGAGGTGATCGCCGACCCCGCCGTTCTCGACGTGGCACTGCCTCTGTCGGGCAAGGCGGTCGCGCCCGGGCTCGGGATGCTGCCCCGCGGCTCGCTGTCGCCCGTGGACGGTGAACTGCTCCGGTTCTTCGTGCACTGGCGACAGCGCGAGCGGCGCACCGACTACGATCTGTCCGCGCTGATGCTCGGCCCCGCCTATGACAACCCGACCCACATCTCGTGGACGTCCTACGCCAACGACTTCGCGACCTACTCGGGCGATCTAACCGAGGCCCCCGACGGCGCCTCGGAGTTCATCGACGTGCGTCTGTCGGGCGCCACCAAGCCGATCGTCATCCCTCAGGTCAACATCTACGCCGGGGAGCGGTTCGACGAGGCCGCCGAGGCCTTCTTCGGCTACATGACCAGGGACGCCGCCCAGGAGGGCAGGCCGTTCGAACCGCGCACCGTGCGGATGAAGTCCGACCTGCGCGGATCCGGCCGCATCGCGCTCCCACTCGTCTTCCTGCGCGGGGACGACGACGCCTGGCGGGTGAAGTGGTTGCACCTTTACCTGTCCGGCTATCCGGCGTTCAACCAGGTGGAGGGCAACCGGGTCACCGCGTCGCTGCTCGTGCGCTCGATCGTGGAGCGGGACTACCTCCGGGTCGGCTACCTGGTCGACCTGCTGCGGGCCAAGTCCCCCGCGTCCTCAACGGGCGGGCACGTCACGTACATCGGGCTTGAGGCGCCCGCCGACCTCCCGGAAGGGGCGCGTGTCTACACACCGGCCACGCTGCACGAGCTGATCCCGGCCTGATATCGTGCTGGCCACAAGGCCATGGGAGGGCTTCCTTCTCACCTCTTTTGGAACCGGTCTGCCCGTACGGGCGCCGGTCTGGATCTAGCTCTCCCGCTTTCCTTGCGCCCCGGCGGGTGAGGCCATTCGGAGGCTTCCTTCTCACCTGGTTCAATTCCAGGTAGGCCCGTAATGGGCCTGCTGGCGAAAATAGCTTCCGAGCTTTCCTCACCCGTCCGGCCGGCGAACCAACCCACAGCAGCGGTCTTCGACCCCCGTTTCCCGATCGCGCTACAGCGGACAACCGAGGGGCCCGGCTAGAACTCAGAGTAACGATTCAATTACTCGGTGTTACCGTCCGTTCCGGCGTAGATACGGTCACGCTGTGGCACTAGCCGAACACGAAGCCGTCGTCCGTCTGTTCTGCGAACGACCCGACCTCGCCGCCGACCTGCTCACGCGCTCCCTCAGAGTCCAGCTGCCCGACTACGACTACGCGGGCCTCGAATCGGCTGATCTCACCGAGGTCATCCCCACCGAACGTCGCGCCGACTCGGTCATAGCCTTCCGTCGTAAGAGCCCCGACGACGAGCCCGAACCCGTCCTGGCAGTGATCGTGGAAGTCCAGCGCGACCGTGATTCGGACAAGCTCTGGTCGTGGCCGCTGTACCTCAGCAGTCTGCGCAGCCGGTTGAAATGTCCGGTCATGCTCCTGGTTGTCGCGCCTGATGCGGCGATCGCCCGTTGGTGCGCACGCCCCATCGGGCTGGGTCACCCCGGTATGGTGCTGACCCCGCTCGTCGTCGGACCGGCCGAGGTTCCGGTGATCACCGACCCCGGCCAGGTAACGGAGGACCTCGAACTCGCCGTGCTGTCGGTGATCCATCATGCCGACACGCCGCAGGGTCCGGAGATCCTCGAAGCCCTGCTCACCGCGTTGCACAATCTCGACCGCGATCAGGCGGGTATGTACGCTGACATGGTGCGTGCGGCACTGCCCGGGGAGATCTGGGATCACTTGGAGATGCACTTGAAGACCGAGACCTACGAGTACCTGAGTGACTGGGCCCGCGACAACATCGCCAAAGGCAAGGCCGAAGGCAAGGCGGAGGGACAGGCCGAGGCGATCCTGACGGTTCTGTCGGCCCGGGGCATCGAGGTGTCCGAGGACATTTCCGAAAAGATCCGGAAATGCAATGACCTCGACCGGCTGGCTGCCTGGCTGCGAGCAGCCGCCACGGTCGACTCTTCTGACGCGCTGCTCGACGATGACATTTCCTGACGCCGTCCGGCGGTGACGCGGCACCGCTGTGCCGCGCGCCCAGGGGAGATCGCACAGCCTCCGATCGCGACGGCGGCGACTCGTGTCGGCCTGCTCGCGCTGCCGACGCCGGCAGGCGGTCGGGAACTCGGCCTATGCGCGTCAGCGGGGGACGATCGGCAACGTGATGTACGAGTCGGGGAAGACCTTCTGGTGCTGGACGACCAGGTCCGCCTCGGTCGCCGCCATCCGGCCGGTGCCGGGGTTGCGGTCGAAACGGGGGAAGTTGGAGCTGGAGATCTCCACCCGGATGCGGTGACCGGCCTTGAAGACCTGGCTCGTGGCGACCAGATCGATGAGGAACGTCCCGGAGGGCTCGCGGACGCGGACGATGCCGTCGATCACGCTCATCGCCCGGCCGTCCGGATACACGTCCACGAGTTTGGCCGTCCAGTCCGTCGAGTCGGCCGAGGTCTCCGCGTGCAGGGTCACCGACACCGGGCCCGTCACCTCGACATCGCCGGTGAGCACGTCGGTCGAGTAGCAGAGCACGTCGGGCCGCCGTTCCACGTCGCGCTGGTCCTGCGGCCCGACGTTGGTGGGGTCGGGCAGCAGGGTCGGGCCGCCGACGGTCGGGACCGGGTCGCGCGGGTCGAAGGTGAAGGTCGCCGGCCCGTACGCCGAGGGAGGCTCGGGGGAGAGCAGGCCGCCGGTGTGCAGGTAGTAGGGGGTCTCGACGGCGCGCTCCAGCGGCCAGGCCTCCTCGTCCCGCCAGACGTCGTCGCCCATCACGAAGATCTTCACGGCGGGGCCGGTGTCCTCGCCCTTCAGGAACGCGAGCTCCCGTTGCTCCAGCCGGATCGCCTGCCCGGAGGCGGCGGCGCCGAAGAACAACCGTCCGGTGCCCGCGGCGCCCGGCGCCAGGTGGGACCAGGGCCCGATGACGAGAGGGCCGCCCAGCCGGCGGTGGTTCTCCAGCGTCCCGCCGAGGAACAGGTCGAACCAGCCCGCCACGTGCATGACCGGCACCTCGACGCGGTCGTGGCGCAGGGTCTCGGCCAGTTCCTCCCAGTAGGCGTCGCGGTCCACGTGCGAGGTCCAGTCGCGCCACCAGGGAATGCCGGGGATGTCGCCGACCGGCAGGGTGCGCGCCGCGGCGTCCTGGTCGCCCAGAACGGGAAGAACCGTGGCGAACCCCGCGCCGACGTCCTCACCCGCCTCGGCGGCGTGCAGCAGCCCGAGCATCGCCTGCATCGCGCCCCAGTTGAGGGCCGATCCCAGCGCGAACGCGCCGCCGTGATACTTGAGGCCGTCGTGGAAGTCGTGGGGCGTCATCGAGGCGACCACTGCCTTCAGCCCGGGTGGGCGCGTCGCCGCCGCCTGCAGCGCGCACCCGGCGAGGTAGGACATGCCGCTCATCACGACCTCGCCGTTCGACCAGGGCTGCGCGGTGATCCAGGCGATCGTGTCGTGGCCGTCGGCGCCCTCGTCCACCCACGGGCGGAACTCGCCGTCGCTGCTCCCGCGCCCCCGGCAGTGCTGCAGCACCACGGCGAACCCGGCCCGCAACGCGGGCGTCACCGGCGCCATCCGGAACGAGTCCTCGCCGTACGGCGTGCGCATGAGCAGCGCCGGGAACGGACCGCCGTCGGCCGGCCGGTGGACGGTGCCCCGCAGGATGGTGCCGTCCCGCATCGGCATCGGGACATCGTGCTCGACGGTGACCGGGAGCGAGGGGCGGTCGAGCTTCGGCATGAGGACTCCTCAGGTCAGGGCGTAGGCGTCGTAGCGGACGGCGGTGGCCACGCGGGCGGCCGAGGCCACGGCGAGGGTGCGGTTGAGCCACAGGTATCGATCGTCGCCCGTCTCGAAGCGGCAGAACAGCCGGAAGTAGTACTCCGACGGGTCCACGTCCTCGCCCCGCCCGAGGCGGCCGAGCACCTCGGGGGAGCCGTGCCGGACTCCGCTGGTGGTGATGTAGACGTGCGCGCCGTCGTGGGTGCGCAGCGTGTAGCGCGTGTCGATGCTGATCATGCCGTCGGCGTGCACGACCTGCCAGTCGGCCCCACCGGGCAGCACGGTGCCCGACAGGCGGGGACCGTCGAACGTCCCGCCCACGATGTTGACCACACGGCGGTGGCCCCACTGCGAGTCGCCGAGGTCGAGCACGGGGTCGAGATCCACGTGGAACGTGGCGAGCGGTTCCAGGTTCACGAGGCGGCACTCCGATCGACGCTCCAGGATGGGCGTTCGCTGAGCGAGGCGGGGTCGAACCCGGCCGTGCGCTTGTAGGAGGCGGCGATCTCCGCCCGTTCCGTGAGGGGGACGACCTGCTCGATGTCGTCGAACCCGCCGGGCGCGCGTTCGTGGGCGAGCTTCATGACGATCTCCGGCCCCATCTCGCGGTTGGACAGTTGCAGCGCCGTCGTAGCCGGGCGGCGCATCTCCTCGTACGCCGCCAGGTCGCCCCGGGCGAGGGCGTACGCCAGCACCCGGGCGTCGATGATCGCCTGGGAGGCGCCGTTGGAGCCGATCGGATACATGGCGTGCGCCGCGTCGCCGAGCAGCGTGACGTCGCCGAAGGTCCAGCGGGGGAGCGGGTCGCGGTCCACCATCGGGTACTCGTACGCGGTCTCGGCTCCGGCGATGATCCCCGGCACGTCGAGCCAGTCGAAGCGCCAGTCGGCGAAGTGCCTGCCGATCTCAGCCAGGTCGGCGGGACGGTTCCAGTTGCCCCGGTCGGGGGCCTCGCCGTCCAGGGGCCGCTCCGCGATCCAGTTGATCAGCGTGCGCTCGCCGGTCTCGATGGGGTAGGCGACGAACTTCTGCGTGCCGTCGCCCGCCATGATCATGGACCGGCCGGTCAGGAACGGCTCGCCGTACGTGACGCCCCGCCACAGGACCAGGCCGTTCCACGGCGGCGGGTCCTCGCCGGGGTAAAGATGCGCGCGCACGGCCGAGTTGATCCCGTCCGCCCCGATCAGCAGGTCCTCCGCGCCGGGGCCGGTGATCCGGCTGCCGGTCCGTACGGCGTCCGGGCCCAGCCGCTCGACCACCGCCTCCAGCAGGAGCATCTGCAGTCTCCCGCGATGGACGGAGTACTGCGGCCAGGCGTAGCCGGCGGCCAGCCCCCGGGGCTCGGACCAGATCGGCGTGCCGTAGCGGTTGAAGTAGGCCAGTTCGGCCGTGGCCACGCCGATCTCCGCCAGCCGGTCGGCCAGTCCCAGCTCGGCCAGCTCCCGTACGGCGTGGGGGAGGAGGTTGATCCCGACGCCCAGCGGCCGGATCTCGGGGGCGGCCTCGTGCACGGTCACGTCCTCGAACCCCGCCGCATGAAGGCTGAGCGCGGCGGTCAGCCCGCCGATGCCCGCTCCGGCGATGACGATGCGCACAGGCGCCTCCGGATAGAAGTTGTTATGGCCGAAACAATATCCACGACACGTCCGCGGCTACGCAAGACTTGAACGATGAGCAGCGAGCCCGACACCCGGCCGGACCTCGGCGTGGACATGCCGCCGGACCTGCGCTACGCGGCCTACGCGCGCGAGCGCCTGGCGGCCATGTCGCCTCCGGCCGACGCCGAGGCGTTCGCGCTGGCCTACCACCTGCTCCAGCTCGCCTACCTGCTGGTCACCGACCTGGAGACCCGCATCCACCGCCCGCGCGGCCTGACGCTGCCCGGTTTCCGGCTGATGTTCAAGCTCTGGCTGCTCGGCCCCACCCAGCCCGTACGGCTCGCCGAGATCTCCGCCATGTCGCGGTCCGCGGTGACCAACGCCGTCAACACCCTCGAACGCGGCGGCCTGGTCGAACGCCGGCCGGTGCCGGAGGACGGCCGCGCGGTGGTCGTCACGCTGACCGCGGCGGGCGAAGCGGCCGTGCGTGAGGCCTTCGCCGACCAGACCCGCAGGGAACGGGAGTGGTTCGCCTGCCTCGGCCCCGCCGAGCGCGAGCAGATGACGGCCCTGTTGGCCCGCATCCTCCACGCCCGCCCGGCGGATCTTCCATAGGGCGAATCGGGGCAGTCGCCCAGAAGCTACGCGTACAGTTCTCGCAAGCGTCTCCGGGGGCGGGACGCACCCGTTTCACCGTGAGGACCGCACCAGTGGCCGTTTCCGAGCAGTTCCCGCCGTTCGCGGCACCGGACGCCGACGCCGCAGCCGAGGACGGCCTCGGCTGCGCGGCGCCGGGCCCGTTCCCCGGGGACACCCACTGGTACGACCTGCCGGACGACGACGCCGCGCCGGAGGAGGACGAGCCCCTCACTCTGGGAAGGCGCCTGTGGCGGGCGCTGAGGCGGCGCTGAAGCGCCTCCCGGCGGCGGGATCAGCCGTCGCGCCGCCGGGTCGCGGCGTCGGCGAGCAGCCCGAGCCCGACGCCCAGCATCCACACGTCCTTGCTGACGCCGATGCCCGCCGGGGTCGGCCAGATGCTGCGGGGCTTGTGCAGCGCGGGCGTGCGCAGGTAGAGCGCGAGCAGACCGCCGGAGAACCCGGTGAGCGCGGCTCCGGCGACCGCGGCCGGCACGAACGGCGCCAGGAGCGCCGCGCCCGTCGCGATCTCGGCCGCGGACAGCAGCTTGAGAAACCGGCGAGGCGGGACGGACTTCAGGAACGGGAAGGCGCCGACGGCCATGCCGTGGATGCCTGCGGCCTGCTCGTCCCCGCCGTTCCATTTCTCGATCCCGGAGTGCAGGATGTACGCACCCGTGGCCACCCGCCCCGGAACCTCCCGGGCCCTCATGAACGTCATCGGCGACTCCTGTCCGTTGTGGTCTATGCCGTCCGGCCTGCGACGATACTCGCCCGGCGGGTGGAACCGGCGCCCGGGGCCGTCAGAGGAAGTAGAGGCGGTTGAGCGAGACGGACCGCGCCGGAGGCGAGCTCACCGGCTCCCCGTCGAGGCTCACCTGCCCGGTTCGCGGGTCGACCCGCACCTCGCCGGTGCGGTCGTTGCGCACCATAGCGGCGGGGCCGATGCTCCGGGTGCCGCGTACGCCGATCCGGGCCCGGCGGGTGGGCAGGCCGTCGGCGGGCCGGTGCGCCGACCCGGCGAACGCGGGGGTGACCGTGGCCGCCGCCGCCCCGGAGACGAAGGCCACCGACAGGTCCGCGGCGGTCCCGCCGTGGGCTCCGAACTGCGGGCCGAGGACCAGCGGCTCGCTGGAGTCGGTGGCGGCGTTGGGGTCGCCCACCACCCCGTACGCGGGGAACCCGGCCTTGAGCACGAGCTGCGGCTTGGCCCCGAAGAACTCCGGCCGCCACAGCACGATGTCGGCGAGCTTGCCGGGCTCGATCGAGCCGATCTCGTGGGCCAGGCCGTGGGCGATCGCCGGGTTGATCGTGAGCTTGGCGATGTAACGCAGCACGCGGGCGTTGTCGTGCTCCGCCCGGTCGCCGTCCAGCGGGCCGCGCTCCGCCTTCATCTTGGCCGCCATCGCGAAGGTGCGCCGCACGGTCTCCCCGGCACGGCCCATCCCTTGAGCATCGGACGAGGTGATGCCGATGAGCCCGAGGTCGTGCAGCACGTCCTCGGCGCCCATCGTGCCGGCCCTGATGCGGTCGCGGGCCAGAGCGGCGTCGCCGGGCAGGTCCGTCTTCAGCCCGTGACAGGACACGATCATGTCGAAGTGCTCGGCGAGCGCGTCCCTGCCGAAGGGCAGGGTGGGGTTCGTGGAGGAGCCGATCACGTTCGGCACCCCCGCCAGCCGCAGCACGTCCGGCACGTGGCCGCCGCCGCAGCCCTCGATGTGGAAGGCGTGGATGGTGCGCCCCTCCAGCACCGCGAGCGTGTCCTCCACCGACAGGCATTCGTTGAGGCCGTCGGTGTGCAGGGCGACCTGGACGTCGTAGTCCTCGGCCACCCGCAGCGCGGTGTCGAGCGCGCGGGCGTGCGCACCCATGTCCTCGTGCACCTTGAAGCCGCAGGCCCCGCCCTCGGCCAGCGCCTCGGTCAGCGGGCCGTCCCCGGAGGAGGAACCGCGGGCGAGGAAGCCGATGTTGACGGGCCAGGCGTCGAACGCGTTGAACGCGTGCCGCAGGGCCCAGGGGGAGTTGACGCCGACGCCCCACACCGGCCCGAACTCCTGGCCGATGATCGTGGTGACGCCGGAGGCGAGCGAGGCCTCCATGATCCGCGGTGAGAGGAGGTGGACGTGGGTGTCCACGGCCCCGGCGGTCGCGATCAGGCCCTCGCCGGAGACGATGGCGGTCCCGGTGCCCACCACGACGTCCACGCCGTCGAGGGTGTCGGGGTTGCCGGCCCGGCCCACGGCCGCGATCCGCCCGGCACGGATGCCGATCGACACCTTGCGCACGCCCAGCACCGCGTCGATGACGACGACGTTGCTGATCACCACGTCGCAGGTCTCGCGGACCGGCGCGGCCAACAGATGCAGGCCGTCGCGCGCCGTCTTGCCGAAGCCCGCGAGGAACTCGTCGCCGGGCCGCTGCGCGTCGCTCTCGACCTCGACCACGAGGCCGGAGTCGCCGAGCCGGACGCGGTCGCCGGCCCGTGGACCGTGCGCGGCGACATAACCGCGCTCGGCATACCTGTGCTCGCCATGACCGCTCATGTCGTCTCCACGAGGTAGCCGCATGCCCGGGCCTTCGCCAGGGCGGCCTCCTTCGCCCCGGGCGCGTCCAGCGGGCCGTCGACCAGTCCCGCGAAGCCGACCGCCACCCGGGCGCCGCCGATCGGCACCAGCGCGACCTCCCGCGTCGCTCCGGGGTCGAACCGTACGGACGACCCGGCGGGCACGGCCAGGCGCATGCCGTACGCGGCGGCCCGGTCGAACGCGAGACGCGGGTTGACCTCGAAGAAGTGGAAGTGGGAGGTCACCGAGATCGGCACCGGCGCGGTGTTGCGCACGCGCAGCCGCACGGAGGCGGCGGGCGGGTCGTAGCCGTCGCCGGGCCCGAGCACGACCGCTCCGGGGGCGTCGTCGCCGAGGGAACCTGCGCCGCCGAAGGGGTCGGTGACCACCGCGAGCCGGGTGCCGTCGTCGAAGACCGCCTCCACCTGCACCTCGGTGACGACGTCGGGCACTCCGGGCAGTACGTCGTCCGGGCCGAGAACCTCGCGGGCGGCCTGGATCGCCTCGGCCAGCCGCCTGCCGTCACGCGCCGCCTCACAGACGGTGTCGGCGATGATCGCGGTCGCCTCCGGGACGTTCAGCCGCAGTCCGCGGGCGCGGCGGGCGCGGGCCAGCTCGGCCGTGGTGAAGATCAGCAGCCGGTCCCGTTCCGAGGGGGTCAGACGCACGCGGCCCCGCCTGTCATCGGCGTTTGCTCACTTTTGGGCAGTCTCGTGGCGAAATGTCCCCGCATGGATGGTCAAGCTATCGCTGGCCCGCCCTGACCGTCCACAGCCCACCGGCTCGTCACCGCCTTGACACTGTCAGCTGGGCTGCCACAGCTCGATCCGATTGCCCTCAGGGTCGGTGACCCAGCCGAACCGGCCGACACCCTCCATGTCCTGAGTCTCCTCGGCCACGTCCGCTCCCTTGGCGCGCAATTGCGTGAGCATCGCATCGAGGTCGCGGACACGGAAATTGAGCATCGTCTGCTGGGCGCGGGAGCCGAAATACTCGGTCTCGGACTCGAAGGTCGCGAACACCGTCGCCCCGGCTTCCTGACGCCACAGGCCGTTCTCGTCGGCGTCCAGGCCCAGGCAGTCGCGATACCACGCGCTCAGGGCCACCGGGTCGGCGGCCCGCAGGAAGTATCCGCCGATTCCAAGCACACGCTCCATGTCGCCATCCTGGCAGGACCGTGATAGCCCGCTTCGCACTACGTCTCAATCGCGGGGAACTCGTTATCGTGCCTTCGGGATCGCGGCAGCGTTCTTCAGGCGGTGACCTGGTCGAGCAGTTCGAGCAGGTGGTGGTAGGTCTTCCCGGTGGCGCGGGTCAGGCCGATCTCGCAGGTGCGGTTGACCGACGCGTGCGCGGCGAAGCCGCCCTCGGCGACCGAGGCGGCCTCGGCGCGGGTGGCGGAGGCGGTCAGTTCCGGGTGCAGCAGCCCCCGGTCGCCGGCGAAGGCGCAGCACTGCCAGCCGTCCGGGACGACGACCTCCTTCGCCACCGCCCCGGCCACCTTGGCGATGGCGGCGTCGAGGCCGAGCCGGACCGAGGAGCAGGTCGGGTGCAGGGCGAGCGAGGCCGCCCTGCGGTCCTCCTGCGGCTGCGGCAGCCGCGGCAGGACGTGCTCGGCCACGAAGGTCACGGCGTCGAGCACCCGGACGACGGGCGAGGCCGCGCCCGTGGGCGGTTCGGACCCCGCGGCGACCAGCCGTTCGAACCCTTCGGTGCAGGAGGCGGCGTCGCTGACGACCGGGATCCGGCCGCCGTCGGTGGCCGTCAGGAGCGTCTCGCGCACCCGGCGGCGCATCACCTCGTAGCCTTCGCCGAAGCCCTTGGAGGACCACGGCGTGCCGCAGCACAGGCTCCCGACGCCCTCCGGCACGTGCAGTCGCAGGCCGGCCCGCTCGGCGAGCCGTAGCAGCGCGGCCATGACGCCGGGGCCGCCGTCGGCGGGGGCGAACATGGTGTTCAGGCACGACGGCACGTACACCGCGTCGGCGCCGGGAGCGGGGGCGGGACGGCGCCGCTTTCCGCCGCGTGGCAGGTCGCGGCTCCACTGGGGGACGGTGTCGGGGTCGCCGACGGCGCGGGCGGCCCGGCTGGCTTTCTCGGCCAGCCCGGCCGGGGCCGCGGCCGCCGCGTCCATCGCGAGGTCCATCGCCCGGGTCACCGCGTCCCAGTGCTTCGCGGCGGTCTTCCAGCCCGCCCGCGCGGCGCGCCCGTGACGGCCGGCGCGCAGGCGCTTGGTGAGGTCGCCGGTGTTGATCAGTACGGGGCAGGCGGTGGCGCACATGCCGTCCACCGCGCAGGTGTCGACGGCGTCGTAGTCGTACTCTTCCTCCAGTTGCCGGGCGAGCGCGTGGTCGCCGGCCGCGCGGGCCGCGGCGATCTCGCGGCGCAGCACGATGCGCTGGCGTGGGGTGGTGGTCAGGTCGCGGCTGGGGCAGACCGGCTCGCAGTAGCCGCACTCCACGCACCGGTCGACCTCGGGCTCGACGGTGGCGACGGGCTTGAGGTCGCGCAGGTGCGCCTCCGGGTCGTCGGTGACCAGCACGCCGGGGTTGAGCGTGCCGGCCGGGTCGCACAAACGCTTGACCTCCCGCATGACCTCATACAGCTCATCGCCGTACTGGCGGCGGACGAAGGGGGCCATGACCCGGCCGGTGCCGTGCTCGGCTTTCAGCGTGCCGGCCCGAGACAGCACGGCATCGACCATCTCCTCGGTGAACTCGGCGTAGCGGTCGAGGTCGGTGCCGAAGCGCTCGTTGAGCATGAAGTGCAGGTTGCCGTCCTTGGCGTGCCCGAAGATCACGCTGCGCTCGTACCTGTGCTTCGCGAACAGCTCGGTCAGCTCGTCGCACAGGTCGGCCAGCGCGGGGACGGGGACGGCGACGTCCTCCAGCAGCGCGGTGGTGCCGGACGGCCGGGCACCGGCGACAGACGCGTACAGGTTCTTGCGGATGCGCCACAGGGCCGCCCGGCCGGCGCTGTCCCCGCTGAGCCGGGCCGGGGCGGCCAGGTTCAGCCGGGCGAAGACCCGTCCGGCCTCCCGCTCGCGTGCGGTGAGCGGTTCGGGGTCGGACTCCTGCCACTCCACCAGCAGCGCGGCGTGCGACTGTACGTCCAGGGTGCGCAGGACGTCGTCGGCATGCGGGTCGGTCCGGGCCACCCGCAGCGACTCGGCGTCGAGCAGTTCGACCGCGGCGGGGCCGGCCGCGACCAGCTCGGGTGTGGCGGCCATCGCCTCCCGCAGCGAGGAGAAGACCAGCAGGCCGGTCGCGGCCAGCCGGTGCGCCGGCACCGTGCGCAGCACCGCCTCGGCGACGAAACCCAAGGTGCCCTCGCTGCCGACGACCAGGTGGGCGAGGATCTGCGCCGGGCTGTCGTGGTCGAGGAAGCTGTTGAGGCCGTAGCCCATGGTGTTCTTGATGGCGAACTGGGCGGTGATACGGCGTACCGACTCGGGGTTGCCGCGGATCCGGTCGCGCAACCGTTCCAGGCCCTTTGCCAGGGCGGGCTCCAGGGCGCGCAGCCGCGCGTCGGCATCGGGCGCGCCGGTGTCGATCACGGTGCCGCTGGGCAGCACCACGACCATCGACTCCAGCGTGCGGTAGGTGTTGGCGTGGGTGCCGCAGGTCATCCCGCTGGAGTTGTTGGCCACCACCCCGCCGATCGTGCACGCCGACTCACTGGCCGGGTCGGGGCCCAGCCTGCGCCCGTAGGCGGCCAGGCGGGCGTTGACCTGCCGCAACACCGCCCCCGGCTGCACCCGCACCCGCGCACCGCCGTCGAGCACCTCCACACCCCGGAAATGACGGCGGGTGTCGACCAGCAGATGCTCGCTCACCCCCTGCCCCGACAGGCTCGTGCCGCCGGAGCGGAAGGTCAGCGGCAGCCCGGCCCGCATCAACGCCGCCACCTGCGCCGCGCTTTCCGGCACCACCACCGCCTGCGGAGTCAGCAGATAATGCGACGCGTCGTGCGCCATGCCCAACCGGTCACTCACCCGCGCACGAGTGATCCCCGGAACGGCGGCCTCCACCGCCGCCAGCACGGCGGGGTCGGACGGCCCCGGCCGTCGCGGTCCTGCAGGGGTTCCGGCATCGGTAAGGTTCATGATCTCAACGCTTCCGTCCGGAGGCGCCGGTGCGCCCCCTCTATCGCCGAGGGTCGATGTGGATCTTGGGGCCCGGACCCGCGCCGGCCGGGCGGCGTCCCGCCAGCACGCCGGCGGCGTCGTCCAGGCCGACGGTGGCGGCCACGAGCGGGCGGGCGTCGACGGATCCGTCCGCGTACGCCTCGATGGTCCCGGCCAGACCGGCCGAACCGCTGAGCACGCCGACGGCGGTGACGTCCCTGAACACGAGGTCACGGGTGTCGATGCGGCTGGGGGACCCCGCGAGACCGACATAGACTACCCGGCCCGCGGGCCTGACCAGGTCGAGCGCGAGCGCCGGCAGGTCCGCCGCGGTGGACGCGTCGACCACGGCGTCCCACGGGAGGGACGGAAGTGACGCCCGGGTCCACACGCCCGCGAAGCCGAGGTCGCGGGCCAGCCGGAGCGTGGGCTCGTCGCGGCCCATCAGATGCACCTGCGCGCCGCGCGTCCGCGCGAGCAGCGCCACGAGCAGGCCGATCGTGCCCGTGCCCAGCACCAGCAGCCGATCGCCTGTCTCCAGGGCGGCGTAGCGCACCGCGCGCAGGGCGTTGCCGCCGGGTTCGACCAGCGCGCCCAGTGTCGCGTCGATCGTCTCGGGCAGCGCGTGCAGTGCCGTCGCCGGCACGGCGAGCCGTTCTGCCAGCGCCCCCGGGAAGCCCTTGCGGATGCCGATCTCGGCCCGGTCGGGGCACACGTGGTGCAGGCCGTCCCGGCACAGGGGGCAGCGGCCGCAGCCCAGCATGGTGTCGGCGGTGACGCGGCGGCCCAGCCAGCGGGGGTGGACGCCCTCGCCGAGCGCGGTGACGACGCCGCACCACTCGTGACCGGGGCGCAGCGGGTACGACGCGTGACCGCTGTGCAGATAGCTCATCCCACCGGTGAACAGCTCCAGGTCGGTGCCGCAGACGCCGACCCGCTCGACGTCGACGACCACCTGCCCGGGCGCGGCGACGGGCGGCTCGACGTCCACGACCTCGGCCGTGCCGGGGCCGGTGATGACCAGTGCCCGCACTACCGGGGGAAGGGGACGGGCGCGACGGCGCCGATGCGGGTGAGGGGCAAGGTCGTGTCTCCTTGACGGGGAACGGGGCTCATGATCGAGGCGGCACCCAGTAAGGCGTCGCCAGGCCGCGTACGCCCACTCGGGCGGTGAACAGGTGCCCCGATCCGGGATGTTCGGCCAGATCGACGCCCTCAGTGGACGTGGTGATGACGAGGACGTCGAGATCCGGCCCGGCGAAGGCGGGACAGGTCACGTTGGGCGCACCGACCTCGACCGTGGCGAGCAGGCGCCCGCCGGGATCGCGGCACTCCACCCGGCCGCCGCCGAAGACCGCGATCCACAGATTGCCCTCGGCGTCGGCGCACATCCCGTCGGGCATGCCGCCGGTGAGCCTGAACAGCTCCCGCCGCGGCCCGGTCCGCCCGGTGGCGGGGTCGTAGTCGCGCTCCCACACCACGTGCGGCGTGCTGTCGATGCTGTACATGCGGTCGCCCGCGGGGCTCCAGGCGAGGCCGTTCGACAGGGTCAGGTCGTCGTCGAGGCGGACGCAGGTCGTGCCGTCGAGGCGGACCAGCACCTCCTGGCCCTCCCGGTCGTCCAGCGCCATGCTGCCGATCAGGAAGCGCCCGGCCGGGTCCACGGCGCCGTCGTTGAGCCGGCTCGGCGCGCCGGGAGGCAGCACCCGGGCGAGCTCGGTGCGGCGGCCCGCGGTGTCGACCCGGGTGAGGACCTCGCGCTCGGCGACGACGAGCTCTCCGCCGGCAGAGACGGCGACCGCGCCCACTGTGCCGCCCACGGTGCCGCCCGCCGTGCCCCCCACGGTGCCGCCGAAGGTGTGCGCCGTGGTGGCGGCGACGGCGCCGGTCGCGGGGTCGAGCCGTCCCTCGTGCACCGCCCCCGCGTCGATGTCCACCCACAGCAGGCGCTGCCTGCCGGGATCCCACACGGGGCCCTCGCCGAGGGCGTACACCTCGGCGGAGGCCTGGGCGGCGGTGAACTGCCTGGTCGTCATCGGACCTCCTGTCCGGCGGCGATCGCAGGGATGGACGGCAGGCCGCCGGGAACCGCTCGCGGCGGAGCGAGCGGAAGCGCGGTCATGTTCGGGATACTAGAGCCGATTTCGGGCGGGAGAAAAGGCCATCACCGGGATCTTCCGGCCGCAGTGATCGGTGGGTTAGCCTCACACGGGTCTCTGCCTCCGCGCAGATTGGGTGCCGAATGGGGACGAGCCGCAGCGCCGAGTGGTACGCCGGGACCGGCCGCAACGCGTACATCCACCGAGCGTGGATGAGACGCGGGCTGCCCTCCCACGCCTTCGACGGCCGTCCGCACATCGCGATCGCGAACACCGCGTCGGACCTGACCCCGTGCAACATGCACCTGGACGAGGTCGCCGAGCACGTCAAGCGCGGCGTCTGGGAGGCGGGCGGCGTCCCGCTGAACCTGCCGGTGGTGTCGCTGGGGGAGACGCAGGTGCGCCCCACGGCCATGCTGTGGCGCAACATGGCCGCGATGGCCACGGAGGAACTGCTGCGGGCCAACCCGATCGACGGGGTCGTTCTGCTCGGGGGATGCGACAAGACGATCCCCGCGCTGCTGATGGCCGCCGCGTCCGTGGACCTGCCCGCGGTCGTCGTGCCGGGCGGGCCGATGCTCACCGGCCACTTCCGCGGCGTGCCGCTCGGCTGCGGCACCGACGTGTGGAAGCTCAGCGAGGAGGTCCGCGCCGGGACGCTGACCCGGGCGGAGTTCATGCGCTCGGAGTCGTCGATGATCCGCAGCAAGGGCCACTGCAACACCATGGGCACCGCCTCCACCATGGGCCTGCTCGCCGAGGTCCTCGGCATGACCCTGCCGGGCGTCGCGGGCACCCCGGCGGCCGACAGTCGCCTGCTGGAGGCCGCGCACGCCACCGGGTCGCTCGCCGTCGAGATGGTCGCCGCCGACCGCCGGCCCAGCACGGTGCTCAGCCGCCGGCTCCTTCCTCAACGCCATCGTCGCGCTCGCCGCGATCGGCGGGTCCACGAACGCCGTCGTCCACCTGCTCGCCATCGCGGGGCGGCTGGGGGTGGAGCTCACCCAGGACGACTTCGACCGTACGGGGTCGGGCGTGCCGCTGCTCGTCGACCTGCTGCCCGCCGGGCGGTTCCTCATGGACGACCTCTACCGGGCGGGCGGCCTGCACGCCGTGCTGCGCGAGGTGCGCGACCTGCTCGACCCGCGGGCGATCACCGTGACGGGCCGTCCGCTTGTGGACTACCTCGACGAGGCCCGCATCCACGACCCCGAGGTCATCCGCCCCCGAGAGACGCCCCTGCTGGAGGAGGCCGGGATCGCGGTGCTCCGCGGCAACCTCGCCCCCGACGGCGCGGTGATCAAACCGGCGGCGGCCTCGCCGCACCTGCTGCGCCACCGCGGGCCCGCCGTCGTGTTCGACTCCGTCGAGGACCTGCAGGCCCGGCTCGACGATCCGGACCTGGACGTCACCCCCGACTCGGTGCTCATCCTGCGCGGCTGCGGCCCCAAGGGCTATCCCGGCATGCCGGAGGTCGCCAACATGCCGCTGCCCGCGAAGCTGCTCGCCCAGGGCGTGCGGGACATGGTCCGCATCTGCGACGGGCGGATGAGCGGCACCGCCTACGGCACGGTCGTGCTGCACGTCGCGCCGGAAGCGGCCGCCGGCGGCCCGCTCGGCCTCGTCCGCACCGGCGACATCGTCGTCCTCGACGTCGAGAACCGCAGGCTCGACGTCGAGGTCCCCGCCGAGGAACTGGCCGCCCGCGAACCGTCACCGGCCATGGTGCGGGCCTTCGCCGCCCCGGGCCGCGGCTGGGAGCGTCTGTACGTCGAGACGGTCGGCCAGGCGGACACCGGCGCCGACCTCGGCTTCCTCACCGGCTCCAGCGGCCACCGGGTGTCCCGCGACTCCCATTAGATCCCGTCTCTCCGCTCCTCCTGTTCAGCCGCTCTCACCGGATCGACCAGACAGAGGCCGGCGCCTCCTCACATTCCGCGGTGCTGCGTCGTCGTAGTGCTGAAGACCAGGAAGGAGTGAGGAAAGCATGTCGACCACGACCACACTCAGCGAGCTGACCGGCGATTACGTCCTCGACACCGCCCGCACGAGGATCGGGTTCGTCGCCCGGCACACGATGGCCGGCAGAGTGCGCGGGCGGTTCGCCGAATTCGAGGGCGGCGCTCACCTCGACGGCGACGACCCGTCGAGGTCCAGCGTCCGGCTCACCGTTCAGGCCGCGAGCATCCAGACCCGCAACTCCCAGCGCGACGGCCACCTGCGCACCAGGTTCCTGAAGGCGGACGCCCACCCGGCGCTCACCTTCGCCTCGACCACGGTGGAACAGACCGGTGACGCCGGCTTCGAGGTCACCGGTGACCTGACCATCTGCGGCGTGACCAGGCCCGTGACGATGGACATCGAGCTGACCGGCGTCGAGAACGGTCCGAGGGGCGCTCTCCAAGTCGGTTTCAAGGGAAGCCTCACGATCAACCGCAGCCACTGGGGCGTGAACTGGAACGCCGCGACCACGGTCGTCGTCAGCCCGAAGGTGCTGCTGGAGTTCGACGTCACCGCGATCCGGCGGTCCTGAAAGAGCATGACTCGTCTTTAGCGGTAGGCGATGGCCTGCCGCGTGAGCGATCACCTGCCCGCTGTCAGGGCTTTCAGCTCGTCGAACGACTCCCGGACGATCTGCGACAGATCCGGCTCGCCGGGGTCGCCGATCCACCGTTCGAACGCGATCTTGAAGACGGCGATCCCCGCCTCGGCGGCCAGGCTCGCGGCCGGGTCCGTGACGCCGCGCCGCCGCAGCGTGTCGGCGAGCGCCGCGGACAACGACGCGAGCTTGATCAGCTCTCGTTCCCGGAGTTCGGCGTTGGCGGCGATGACGGTCTGCCGCTGCCGGGCGCTCGCGCGGCGCTCCTGGAACACGGCGCCGACGCTCTCGACGGCTCCGGCTATCACGTCGATCGGCGCGGCGGAGTCCGGCGCGGCGGTGACGGCGTTCACGAGGTGATCCCGCAGCGTTCCCGAGCCCCAGAACAGCACCTCGCGCTTGTCGGCGAAGTGCCGGAAGAACGTGCGCTCCGTCAGCCCCGCCCGCTTGGCGATCTCCGCCACCGTGGTCTGCTCGTACCCGCGTTCGATGTAGAGCTCGATCGCCGCCTGCGCGAGACGGCCGCGTGCGTTCGGCTCCCATCGACCCATGCCTCGGATCCTACCCTGATGACAGCGACTGACATCAGTGCTACGTTGATGACAGTCGCTGACATCGCTGTCCGCTCGGTGTGATCCGGTGCGGAGGGCAATCGACCACTTGGAGTACGTCATGCGCGTTTTCGTCACCGGAGCGTCCGGCTGGATCGGCTCCGCCGTCGTCCCCGAGCTCATCGGCGCGGGGCACGAGGTCGTGGGCCTGGCGCGGTCCGACGCGTCGGCCGCCGCACTCACCAGGGCCGGGGCGCAGGTGCGCCGCGGCACCATCGACGATCTCGGCACCCTGCGGAGCGCGGCCGCGGAGGCGGACGGGGTGATCCATCTCGCGTTCAAGCACGACATCGCCTTCACCGGTGACTTCCAGGGCGCCGCCGACGCGGATCGCCGCGCCGTCGAGACGTTCGGCGAGGCGCTGGCGGGCTCCGACCGGCCGTTCGTCCTCGCCTCCGGCCTCCTCGGGCTCACACAGGGGCGGGTGGCGACCGAGCGGGACGGGCGTGATTCCGGCTCCGCCGGGGCGCACGACGAGGGCCCGCGGGCCCGGCAGGCCACCGCGCTGAGGACGCTCGACCTCGCATCCAGCGGCGTCCGCTCGTCGGTGCTGCGCCTGCCCCCGACCGTGTACGGCGAGGGAGACCACGGCTTCATGGCGGCGCTGGTCGGCATCGCCCGCGACAGGGGCGTCTCCGGTCACGTCGGCGACGGGTCCAACCGCTGGCCCGGGGTGCACCGGCTCGACGCCGCGCACCTGTTCCGCCTCGCGCTGGAGAAGGCCCCGGCGGGTTCGGTGCTGCACGCGGTCACCGACGAGGGTGTGCCGATCCGCGCCGTCGCCGAGGTGATCGGCCGCCACCTCGGCCTGCCGGTGGTCTCGATCCCCAGCGAGGAGGCGAGCGAGCACTTCTCCTGGCTGGGCGGCATGATCGGGATCGACGCCCCCGCGTCGAGCGCGCTGACCCGTGAACTGCTGGGATGGCAGCCGGTGCAGCCGGGGCTGATCGACGACCTCGACAAGGGCCACTACTTCCGCGCAGAGTGACCGGCGAGCGGTGACCGGCGAGCGCCGGCGCGGCGGTGCGGGATCGTCAGGGCCCGGGATCGTCAGGGCAGGGGGAGGGCGATGGAGGTCGCGATGTGCCCGTCGCTCACCACCCACCGGCCCGGCAGGGTGCTCGTCGCCATGGCCGGGTCGGCGACCAGGAGCCGTGCGCGGAACGCGCCCGAGGGTTCGATGTCCACGACCGCCCCGGTGAAGTCGAGCCAGCGGCCGGTCAGCGGGAACCACACCTTGTAGACCGACTCCTTGGCGCTGAACAGGATTCTGTCCCAGCAGACCTCCCCGTCCGCGTCCCCCATCGCCCGGAGGGCGGCGATCTCCCCGGGGGAGGCGATCGTGGAAAGGACCTCCTCGGGAAGGGGTTCGTGCGGTTCCGCGTCGATGCCGACCGCGCGCGCGACGTCCGTGGAGGCGACGGCCGCCGCGCGATAGCCCGAGCAGTGCGTGATGCTGCCGACCGTGCCGGCGGGCCAGACGGGCGCGCCCCGCTCGCCGCGCGGGATCGGCACCGGCGTGACGCCGATCCGGGCCAGCGCGAGCCGGGCGCAGTGGCGTCCGGTGACGAACTCGCGCCGCCGCCGGTCGACGGCCCGCGCGATGAGCGGCCTCTCCTCCGGGAACAGCGTCTCCTCCGGCACGTCGCCGAACTTCTCGGCCGACGCCACCCACGGGGGCAGGATCTCGTTGATCATGCGGCCGTCCCCGGCGCCGCGAACATCCCCTCCATCGACGCGGCCATGTGTGGAGAGTACAGATCTCCGTGCGGCAGCGGAAGATCGATTCCGGGCGGCCGCACGGGCGGGCGGGGCCTCGCTACCGGCGATCCCGGGCGGTCAGGTCCTTCCCCGCGCGCTCCTCACGGCGGTTCCTGGCTTCGCTCGCGCCCACGGAGACCACGAGGCAGGCACAGATGACCGCGAGCGACAGCCATACGGGGATCTTGTACACGTCCGCAAGGAGCATCTTCGCGCCGACGAACACGAGGATCGCCGCCAGGCCGTACCGCAGATAGCCGAACCGGTGCATGGCCCCGGCCAGCAGGAAGTACATCGCGCGCAGCCCCAGGATCGCGAACGCGTTGGAGGTGAAGACGAGAAACGGCTCGGAGGTGACGGCGAAGATCGCCGGAATCGAGTCGACGGCGAAGACGATGTCGCTGGTCTCCACCGCGACCAGGACGGCCAGCAGCGGCGTCGCGGCCCACCGGCGGCCCGGCCGCCCGTCCCGCCCGTCCACGTCCTGCCGTACGAGGAACCGCTGGCCCTGGTAGGAGTCGGTGACGGGGATGAGCCGGCGCATCGCGCGCAGCACCGGGTTGCGGTCGGGGTGCACCTCGATCGCCGAATGCCTGGCCATCTTCACGCCGGTGTAGAGCAGGAACGCCCCGAAGACGTACAGGATCCAGTGGAAGCGGTCGAGCAGGACGGCGCCCGCGCCGATGAACGCCGCACGGAAGACCAGCGCGCCGAGCACGCCGAAGAACAGCACACGATGCTGCAGCTCGCGGGGGACCGCGAAGAACGAGAACAGCAGCGCGATCACGAAGACGTTGTCGACGGCCAGGGATTTCTCGATGAGGTAACCGGCCAGATACTCCCCGCCCGCCTCCGGCCCCCAGGCAAGCCAGACCACGACCCCGAAGCCGAGGCCCAGCGCGATCCACACCCCCGACCAGGACAGCGCCTCGCGTACGCCCACCACGTGGGCCCGGCGATGGGCGAACAGGTCCACGGCGAGCATGGCGAGGATGACCGCCAGAACCGCGGCCCAGACCCACAGGGGCACAGACATCGTCAACCTCCTCACCGCCGCATGGGCGGGCTCGGCAGGCCGACGGTCTCCCCGTGCCACCGCCAGCGGTGACCCTCGCGCCGGGACGCCCTACGACGGCGGCCGTGATGACGACGCTGAGGAAGCCGGGTACTCCCCCTCGAACTGTGTTCAAGTATTCACGAAATCAGCTTCGTGCGTCAACCGCCGCCCCGAACAGCTCCAGGAGCTCGCCGATGTGCCGGTGCCGCTCGATCGGGTGGCGGAACGGGGCCAGAGGGTTGATCGTGTAGTGGTTGCGCCGCCCCACGCGCTCACGGCGCAGGTAGCCCGCCGCCTCCAGGTCGGAGACGATCGCCTGGGCCGCCCGCTCCGTGATCCCGACCGCCTCGGCGACGTCCCGCAGCCGCGCGTCGGGGTCGCGGGACAGCGCGAGCAGGACGTGCGCGTGGTTGGTGAGGAACGCCCAGCCGCCCGCCGGGGAGGAGGTGCTCATACCTCATTATGCGATGGCGGATTCGGGAAACCCAGGTCGGGGGCACCCTCGCGACGTACCTGCCCGGGCCGTACACGGAGGAGTGAATCACAGACCGGGCAGAATGGGGCTTTCGGGATCTTCTGGGAGGCTTCACGTGACCATCGACGTCGGACGGGTGCGGGCGGACACGCCGGGATGCGAACACGTCGTCCACCTCAACAACGCCGGTTCGTCCCTGCCGCCGCGGCAGGTGACCGACGCCGTGGTGGACCACCTGCGACTGGAGGAGCGCGTCGGCGGCTACGAGGCGGCCGCCGCCGCCCTCGACCGGTCGGAGCGGACCTACGACGCGCTGGCCGATCTCGTCGGCGCGGACCGCGACGAGATCGCCCTCGTCGAGAACGCCACCCGCGCCTGGGACATGGCCTTCTACTCCCTGCCGTGGAAGCCGGGCGACCGCATCCTCACCTCGCGCGCCGAGTACGCAAGCAACGCGATCGCCTTCCTGCAGACCGCCCGGCGGCACGACGTGCGGGTCGAGGTGGTGCCCGACGACGAGACCGGCGCCCTGTCCGTCGAGGCGCTGCGCGACATGATCGACGAGCGGGTCAAGCTGATCGCCGTCACCCACGTGCCGACGCAGGGCGGCCTGGTCAACCCGGCGGCGGAGATCGGCGCGGTGGCGCGGGAGGCCGGGGTGACGTTCCTGCTGGACGCCTGCCAGTCGATCGGGCAGCTGCGGGTCGACGTCCGCGAGATCGGCTGCGACCTGTTGTCGGCGACCGGCCGCAAGTTCCTGCGCGGGCCGCGTGGCACCGGGTTCCTGTACTGCTCGCGGCGGATGCTCGACCGACTGGAGCCGCCGTTCCTCGACCTGCACGCCGCCACCTGGACCTCCGCGGACTCCTATGAGGTGCGCGGCGACGCCCGGCGGTTCGAGAACTGGGAGGGCTATGTGGCCGGCAAGATCGGTCTCGGCGTGGCGGCCGACTACGCGCTGAGCCTCGGGCTCGACGCCATCGAGGAGCGGGTGACCGGCCTCGCCGAGGCGCTGCGCGGGCGGCTGGCCGCGATCCCCGGGGTGACCGTGCACGACCGGGGGGCGCGGCGGTGCGGCATCGTGACGTTCACCGTGGACGGGCACGACAGCGGGGACGTGGCAGCCCGGCTGTCGGCCGCGAAGGTCAACGTCTCGGTGTCCGCCGCGACCTCCGCCCGTTGGGACTTCGAGGCCCGCGCGCTGCCCTCGCTCGTGCGGTCCTCGGTGCACTACTACAACACCGAGGACGAGCTGGACCGGCTGTGCGAGGCCCTGCCCTCCGCGTGAGCTACAGGCTCCAGTCGATGACCGGCCCCGCGGGCACGATGCGCAGCGGGTTGATCTTCGGGTGGGTGCCGTAGTAGTGCCGCTTGATGTGGTCGAAGTTCGTCGTGCCGCCGAAGGCCGGGTGCGCGTAGAGGTCCCGGGCGTAGCGCCAGAGGTTGGGGTAGTCGGCAAGGCGGCGCAGGTTCGCCTTGAAGTGGGTCACGTAGACCGTGTCGAACCGGGCCAGCGTGACCCACAGGCGGACGTCGGCCTCGGTGAGCCGGTCGCCGAACAGGTAGCGGCCGCCGGCCAGGCGCTCCTCGAGATCGTCGAGCGCCGCGAACAACGTCGTCACGGCCGCGTCGTACGCCTCCTGGCTCTCGGCGAAGCCGCACTTGTACACGCCGTTGTTGACGTCGGCGTACACGCGATCGTTGAGCGCGTCGATGTCGCCCCGCAGGTCCTCCGGGTAGAGGTCGATGCCCGGCGTGGCCCACCGCGCGAACGCCCGGCCGAGGTCGAGGCTGATGTCGGGGAAGTTGTTGCTGACGATCCGGCGGGTGCGCCGGTCCCACAGGACGGGCACCGACACGTGGCCGTCGTAGCCGGGCTCGGTCGCCTCGTACGCCTCCCGCAGCAGCGTGAAGCCGTTGAGCTCGTCGGGGCCGTGGCCGGGGCCCTCGCGGAACGCCCACCCCCGCCCGTCGCGCACGGGATCGACGACGGACATCGACACGACGTCCTCCAGGCCGAGGAGCGCCCGGACGATGACCGAGCGGTGGGCCCACGGGCAGGCCAGCGACACATACAGGTGATACCGGCCGGGCTCGGCGGGATATCCGCCGCTCCCGTCGGCCGTCACGCGGTCGCGGAAGCGGTACAGGGGCCGCTCGAACGACCCGTCCGGCCGGGTCGCCGCCTTGATCGCGTAGTCGCCGTAGGCCGCGAAGTCCACCGGACTCGCGACGGGGGCCGTTGTCGTCACGTCGCCACCGTCCTCTCGTCTCCGACGAGACGAGAGTAACGGGAGCCGGTGACACGACCGCCATGGCGTGGCGTCGATCGCGCCCGGACCGCATCCCGGGGCCGGCGGTGCCGGCGCCTGCGCGCCGCCTGTCCGGCGCGGGGCGCCGTCCGCCGGAGGCCGGGGTCCGGTCAGCGGGCCGGTCCCATGTGCGCCGATCCCGTCGTGCGGAAGCCGCCGGGCTGCCGGCGCTCCATCATGCCGAACCGCATGGTCGCCAGGCCGAAGAGCAGGATGAGCGCGCCGACGACCACATTGCTGATGATCGTCGCGGTGGTCGCCATGCCCCCGCGGATCACCCAGGGGGCGATGATGGTCCAGATACCGAGCAGCGGGGCGACCCAGGAGATTCCGTAGGTGCGCCCGAACGCCGAGCTGTACCCCATCGCCAGGAGTGCCACGGCGAGGCCCGTGATCAGGTTGTTCACGGCGAGCGGAGTTCGCGTGCCGCTGAATCCGACGATCCACGGTGAGAGCGCTAGATACAGGCCGCTCAGAAGCGTGAGACCGTCGGCGAGCTGCGCGGCGGGGTTCGCCGCGGCGGCCTCGTAGCGGGCCCGCATCTGCATGATGTCGGGATGCGTTCCGATGTCGGCGCCGTGTGTCATACGTCACACCACCCTTCAGAGGTGTGTGCTGTAGTCCTTATTCCTAGCGTACGCCCGGTTCGTCACTTTTTCCCGTTTTGGTGGGATTGTGTTTGCGGGATGTGAGCGGCGACACGCCGAGCGGCGTTTAGGCCCTTCACCAGCGGAAAGAGGGAGTCCGTCAGCTTCTGGAACCGAGAGGAGCGTCCGGATGAGCACGGAGGACAAGTTCCGCAACAAGTCGGAAGAGGTCGCCGGCAAGGCCAAGGAGGGGCTCGGCAGGGTCACCGACGACGAGAGCCTGGAGGCCGAGGGCCGGGCCGACCAGTCCAAGAGTCACATGAAGCAGGCCGGCGAGAAGGTCAAGGACGCCGCCGGCAAGGTGAAGGACGCCTTCAAGGACTGACCCGCGCGGGGACGACGATCCCGCGGGAGGCGGCAGGCCGCAAGGGGCCCGGAGCGAACGGGCCGGCGGCCGTCGCCGGGGGGCGAGGGGTCGCCGAGCCGGGCATGATCGCCCGGCGCTCCCGTCCCCCTTGATGGTGTGGAGAGCGGCCGGCTCCGCGGGGAGCCGGCTTCCGCATTCACGGGGGTGTTCACCGGCTGTTCACCGGGCCCGACGGCCGCCTTGTGAGAACCGTCGGTTCCGGGCCGGCGGCACCGGCCCGCGATGACGAAAGATGCCTGCCGGTCAGGCCGCGTGCGGCAGCCGGACGCGGAAGGTCGACGTCACAAGAGCCTGGACGAGACGCACGAGCAGCGCCTCCAGGACCATCAGGGCCGCCCGGGAGAGTACGGCGGCGAGAAACTCAGACACTTCACACCTCATTAGGACAAATCGGCTTCTAGGGAAGATTGACGCATCAACCTCCCAAAACGGCGTAGTTAAGGTTACCGTTCGGTGAACGGTCGATGACCGTTGCGGATACACGTCCCGATCAAGCGTCCCCTGCCGTGTCCCAGATCATGAGCCCAGATCATGCCGGGCCCTCCGCGCGGCCGTGGGCGTGCCCGGGCCGCGCGGCCTCACGCGCCGGCCCCGCACCGCTCCCGTGTCCCCGGCCGCCGCACCCCGCCCAGCCGGGTGCCGCCGGCCGCCGGATGCCGTTGGGCGCGCGCCGATCGCGCGGTGCCGCCGGTTCGCGGACCCGCGCGATGCGCCCCGCGTTACTTGGCGCCGGCCCTGGTGCGCCGGGCGGTGGTGGTGGCGGGGGTCTTCGCCTCGCCCTTGGCCGTGGTGCTTCTCCTCCCGGCCGCGCGTCCTGTCGCCGGCGTCGCCGGCTCCTGCATGGCTCCGGCTCCGGTGGCGGCCGTCCCCGGCGTGGGCGTGGTCCTCCCGCGGGTCTCCTTCTGCGGACCGCCGAGCGGGGACCAGCGCTGCTCGCGGCCCCTGGCGCGCTGGGCGATCATCGTTCCCGCGCCGATCGCCGCCGCCACCGGCCACTCCAGGATGCCGAGCGCGGCCAGCGCGCCGAGACCGCCGTAGTACATGATCCGCTCGGGCGGCGGAAGGAACGTGCGGGCGACGTCCACGGCGTGCCCGACGTCCTGGCCGCTGATGTGCGGCATGCCGACGTGCGGCAGGTGCATTTCGGGCGCCCGCAGCTGGACTCTCAGGAACGGCAGGTTGAGGTCCAGTTGGGGCCGGTGCTCCTCCTTCATCTCCATGCCCGGGCCCGTGGGCGGAGCCGGAGTGGGTGTGGGCGTGCGCGGCGTGGTCGTCGTCCGGGCACGGGTCGTCCGGCCCCGGGCGGTCGTCGTGCCGGTCGTGGCCGTGCCGGCAGTCGTGCCTGCCGTGGTCGTGCCCGGCGTCGCCTCGGTCGTGGTCATGGATCCTCCCCGATGACGTGTCCCCGACGCGGATCTCTGCCGACCCGCGAGAGCTTCGGGAAAATGACCTTTCTATCCTCTATCGAGCCCTCTGTGGTTGCTGGTGCTGATAGCGACTATTTGCTCACTTTTGCCGGTGCTTTCGTCTCCGTACGCCCCTGCGCGAGGATGGCGGGCATGACACGGATAGGGATCTTGCTGTTCGACCAGGTGGAGGAACTGGACGCGGTGGGCCCGTGGGAGGTCTTCGGTGTGTGGGCGAAACTGCACCCGGACGAGGCGGAGGTCGTCGCGTTCGCGCCGCGGGCGGGAACCGTACGGGCGTCCAAGGGGCTGACGTTCCACGCCGGCAGGTCGGCGGCCGACGTCGGCCACCTGGACGTCTTCCTGCACCCGGGTGGCGCCGGGACCCGTCCCCAGCTCAAGGACCCGGACCACCTCGCCTGGGTGCGGGACCTGCGCGGACGCGTGCCCCTGATGACCAGCGTCTGCACCGGGTCGCTCGTCTTCGCCGCGGCCGGGCTGCTGGCGGGCCGTCCGGCGACCACGCACTGGGGCGCCCTCGACCTGCTCGCCGAGCTGGATCCGACCGTCGACGTCCGGCGCGAGGAGCGCTTCGTCGACGACGGCGACGTCGTCACCTCGTCGGGGGTGTCGGCGGGCATCGACATGGCGCTCCACCTGGTGGCACGGCTCGCGGGGGTCGAGCGGGCCCGCGAGGTGCGCCGGCACATGCAGTACGACCCCGAGCCCCCCGTGTGAGCCTGGATGCACTCGCCAGGGAGGTCGGTGACGAGGCTCCTGGGCGGCGACCTTGTCGTCGGTCGGCGGGGGCGGATGCGCTCGCGGGTCAGGACTCCCGCGGTGTGCGGCCTGTCACCAGGTCTGGTCGCCGGCGCGCACCAGGATCTCGTTGACGGCGACTCGGCGGTCACGGGTGACGATGTAGGAGACGGCGTCGGCGATGTCCTCGGGACGCAGCAGCTCCATGTTCTCGATCTGGCGCTCTACGGCCTGTCGCACGCCGTCGCGGAGGTGGGAGCTCAGCTCGGTGTCCACCGTGCCGGGCTCGACCACGCTCACCCGGAGGCCCTTCCGCACGACCTCCTGCCGCAGGGCCTCGGTGAACCCGTTGACGCCGAACTTCGTCAGGTTGTAGACGGCCGTTCCGGGCCGGGCGACCCGGCCTGCCGTGGAACCGATGTTGACCAGGTCCGCCACCTTCCGAGGGGAGTCCTCCGCGGCGCGGAGAAGGTGGGGCAGGGCGGCATGGGTGGTGTACAGCAGGCCCTGGACGTTGACCGCGATCATGTGATCCCACTCCTCGATCGGGGATTCCGCGGCCTGCCCCACGCCCATGAAACCGGCGTTGTTGACGAGCGTGTCCAGGCGGCCGAGCTCGGTCACCACGCTCCGCACCGCCGCTGCCGCCTGCCGCCGGTCGGTGATGTCGGCCTCCACGACGAGGGCGGTGCCGCCGTCGGCCCGGACCTTGTCCGCGAGCTCCTCCAGCCTGCCGCGCCGCCGTCCGAGGACGGCGACAGCCGCGCCCTCCGCGGCGAGGCCGCGGGCGGTCGCCTCGCCGATGCCGCTGCCGGCGCCGGTCACCAGCGCCACCGTGTTCCGCAGTCGTCCGGTCATGTCGTCTTCCTCCATGCGTCTGGGTCGTGGCCCCTCACAGAGACGCTCGAAGCCGCGGTAGCCTCGTATCCGGAACCGGTTCCGGTTGGACCATAACCGGAACCGGTTCCGGTTTCAAGTCTGAGAGAAAGGGCCGGGAGTGGCCGACAACGGCGAGGACGGCGCCGCGCGGCGGCACAGGCCGCTGCGAGCCGACGCGCAGCGCAACGAGGACCGTCTGCTCAAGGCCGCGGCAGCCGTGTTCGCCCGCGACGGAGCCGACGCCTCGGTCAAGGACGTCGCCCGCGAGGCCGGCGTGGGTGTCGGAACGCTCTACCGCCGGTTTCCGTCCAAGGAACTGCTGATCGAGGCGGTGTACCGGCACGAAGTGCGGCTCCTGTGTGAGGCGGCGCCCGAACTCGTGGCCACGCTGCCCCCGGTGGACGCGCTACGGACGTGGATGGAGCGCTTCATCGACTTCATGGCCACCAAGCACGGCATGGCCGGCGCCCTCCGCGTGGTGCTGACCGACGACAGCGAGCGGCTGCAGACCCGCGCCTGCCTCGCCGAAGCAGTGGATCACCTTCTCGCTGCCGGGAGGAACCAGGGGGTCACGCGGGAAGAGGCGAAGCCCCAGGACGTCCTGATGGCGCTCGGCGGCATCAGCTACATGGCCGGCGCCGAGCGAGAACCCGGCCTTGCCACAAGGCTCATCGACCTGCTCCTGCACGGCATCGTGACGAGGTGAACGATCACCTGGCCATCGTGGCCGGGGCCCTGGCCGGCGTTGATTCGAGAAGACGTGGTGCTACCGGTCGAGGACGTGCAGCGCGCGTGAGCCGGTGCTGAGTAGCTCCGGCCCGTCCTCGCCGCATACGACCACGTCGGCCACCCGGGCGCCGAAGAGGTCGGGCAGGTAGATGGCGGGCTCCAGGCAGACGGTCATCCCGGCCTCGAACCTCTCCCCGGCCGCCAGCCAGGGCCCCTCCGCCGGGCTCAGCCCGATGCCCCGGCCGGCCCGGGCGGCGGCGTAGTCGCCGTAGCCGCTGCCGTCGATGACCTCGCCGGCGATCGTCGCGGCCTCGGCGCACGCCACTCCGGGGCGTACGAGGTCGACGGCGGCCCGCTGCGCGGCGAGGACGACCGAGTACATGGCGTCGAAGTCCTCCGGCGGTTCGGCGACCGCGAAGACCCGGGCGACCTCGGCGCAGTAGCCGTTCCAGCGCCCGCCGACCGAGACGAGCAGCGCGTCGCCGGGGTTGATCACCCGCTCGCACGGCTGGTGGCGCGCGTCGGCGGAGTGCTCGCCCGCGGCGACGAGCACGGAGGGCGTTCCTTCGCAGCCCGTCTCGGCGAGCATCGCCCGCAGTCTGCGGGCCATGGCCAGCTCGGTTGCGCCGAACCACGCCAGCTCGCGGGCCGCGAGCAGCACGGCGTCGGCAGCCCCGGCGGCGTGCCGCATCGCGGCCACCTCGTCGGCCCGCTTGCGCAGGCGGAGCGGCGCGAGCACGGCCGAGGCCAGCACGAGCTCGGCGTCCAGGCGCAGCGCGAACAGCTCGGCGGCGTGCATCTGCGGGTCCACCGCCACGCGGCGGGCCGTCGGCGGCACGAGGGCCGCGGCCTGCGCGGGGTCGCCGGCCGGGGCGGGCGGCCCGTCGAGCGCCACCACGAGGTAGCTCTCCTCGCCGCCCGGGGCCGACAGCGGGGCCGCCCGCAGGTACCGGAAGTCCGGGGAGGGCCGCAGCACGAGGGCGTCGATGCCCGCGCCGGCCATCCCGGCGCGTACGTCCTCCAGCATGAGGGGGTCGATCATGACGGGGAGGACGGCTCCGGCTCGTGCAGCCAGCAGGCCACCGGCCCGAAGTCCGGCTCCCGCTCCCGGCACACGTCCATGGCGAACGGGCAGCGGGGGTGGAACCGGCAGCCCGCCGGGGGATCGGCGGGGTCGGGCACGTCCCCGGGCAGCTCGGCGGGCAGCACCCCGGCGCCGTCGGGGGAGGGGATCGCGGCGAGCAGCGCCCGCGTGTACGGGTGCCCGGGGTCGGCCCACACCTCCGCGGTCGGCCCGGTCTCCACGACCTTGCCGAGGTACATGACCGCGATCCGGTCGGCGATCAGTCGCACGACGGACAGGTCGTGGCTGATGAACAGCAGGCCCGCGCCGGACTCCACCGCGAGGTCGCGCATCAGCCGGGCCACCTGCGCCTGGGCGGACGCGTCCAGGGCGGAGATGGGCTCGTCCCCGATCAGCAGCGACGGCCGGGCGGCGAGCGCCCGCGCGATGGCGACGCGCTGCCGCTGCCCCCCGGAGAACTCGTGCGGGTATCGGCCGGCGAACGCGCGCGGCAGCCCGACCCGTTCGAGCAGGTCGGCGGGGCTGGTCGCGGTGTCGCCCGCCGTCCGCAGCCCGTCGGCGATCTGCGCGCCCACGCGGCGGCGCGGGTTCAGCGAGGAGTACGGATCCTGGAACACCATCTGGACGCCGGTCAGCGCGGTGTCCCTGCGGCGCAGCCCGAGGGGCGTCACCGGGTGCCCGCCGACGAGGATCCGGCCGGAGGCCGCGCCGTGCAGCCCGCACACCGCACGGGCGAGAGTGGACTTGCCGCATCCCGACTCGCCGACCAGGCCGACGACCTCGCCGGCGGCGACGTGCAGGCTGGCCCCGGCCACGGCCCTCACGGCCGGGCGGCCCGGCGTGCGGTGCTCCACGACCAGGTCCTCCACGGACAACAGGGGCCCAGTCACGGGCATGGTCATGGCGAGTTCTCCCCAGGAGGCACGGGCAGGGCGTCGAGCAGCGAGCGGGTGTAGGGGTGGCGCGGCTCGCGCAGCACCCGGCCGCGCGGGCCGGTCTCCACGACCAGCCCGTCCTTCATCACGCTCACCTCGTCGGCGACGGCCGACATCACGCCGAGGTCGTGGGTGACGAGGAGGACGGCGAGGCCGAGGTCGTCGCACAGCCCGCGCAGCAGGCGGAGGATTCCCGCCTGCACGGTCACGTCGAGCGCGGTCGTCGGCTCGTCGGCGATGAGCACCTCGGGCTCGCAGGCCAGCGCGACGGCGATGGCGATCCGCTGCCGCATGCCGCCCGAGAACTGGTGCGGGTAGCGCTTCAGCGCCTCCTCGGGGCCCGGGATGCGCACCTTGGCGAGCAGGCCGGCGGCGCGCTCGCGCGCTTCCTTCCTGCCGACGCCCAGGTGGTGGCGCATGTGCTCGGTGAGCTGCCGCTCCACCGTCAGCATCGGGTGCAGGCTGGTCGCCGGGTCCTGGAAGACCATGGCGATCTTCGCGCCGCGCACCTCGTTGAGCTCACGGGCGGGCATCTCCAGCAGGTCACGGCCGCCGAAGGCGATCCGTCCCGACGCGCGGGAGCCGTGGGGGAGCAGGCCGAGCACGGCGAGGCCGGTCATGGTCTTGCCGGAACCGCTCTCGCCGGCGAGGCCGTGCACGCGGCCCGGCTCCAGACTCAGGTCGACGCCGTGCAGGACGTCGTGGCCGCCGATCGACAGCCGCAGCCCTTCAATCGACAACGCGGCCGTCACAGCGCACGCTCCTTGATCGCCCCGGCGGTACGCGGGTCGAGCGCGTCGCGCAGCGTGTCGCCGAGGAAGTTGAACGCGAGGACGACCGTCAGGATCGCGAGCCCGGGGAACGTCGCGACCCACCAGCTGTCGAAGACGTCCACTCCGGCCGCGACCATCGCGCCCCACTCGGGTGACGGCGGCTTCGCGCCGAGCCCGAGGAACGACAGGCCCGACAGCAGCAGCAGCGCGGTCCCGATGTCGAGGGTGGCGAGCACCAGGATGGGCCCGGTGACGTTCGGCAGCACGTCCACCCGCAGCGACCGCCAGGCGGAAAAGCCCAGCAGCCGCCCGCTCAGCACGAACTCCCGCTCCCGTACGCCGAGAACGAGGCCGCGGGTCACCCGGGCGTACGCCGGCCAGGCGACGACGAGCACGGCGAGCACCGCGTTGCCGAGGCTCGCGCCGAGGGCGGCGGCGACGACCATCGCGAGGATGACGGTGGGGAAGGCGAACACGAGGTCGGCCAGGCGCATGATCGTCTCGTCCACCCACCGGCCGAAATACCCGGCGCAGGCGCCGAGCAGGCCGCCGACCACCACCGACAGCGCCACGAGCAGCAGCGTGAGCGGGATGGACACCCGCGCGCCGTACATGATCCGGCTGAGGATGTCGCGGCCGAGCTGGTCGGTGCCGAGCCAGTGGCCCGGGCCGGGCGGCGCGAGCCGGGGCAACTCCTGCGCCAGCGGGTCGTGCGGCGCGAGCACCGGCGCGGCCAGCGCGATCACGATCCAGGTGAGCGCGACGACGGTGCCGACGACCGCCAGCGGCCGCCGCCACGCCTGCGGGAGCCGGCTCACGCGGCTGCGCGCGAACAGGCCGGCGCGCTTCATGAGACCCTCACCCTCGGGTCGATGACGCCGTACAGCACGTCGACGACCAGGTTGATGACGAGGTAGACCACGCCCACCACGAGACCGACGCCCATGACGGCGGGCAGGTCGAGGGTGGTCGCGCTCTTGTAGGCGTACTGGCCGACCCCCGGCCAGGCGAAGACGGCCTCCACCAGCACGGTGCCGGACAGCAGGCTGCCGAACGCCAGGCCGGCGACGGTGATGACGGGCACCAGCGCAGGGCGCAGGACATACCGGAACAGCACCACGCGGCCGGGCAGGCCCTTGGCGCGCGCGGCGCGTACGTAGTCCTGCCCGAGCACCTCCAGCACCGCAGAGCGGGTGAACCGCGTCAGCAGGCCGATCGTGTAGAGGGCCAGCACGAGCGCCGGCGCGGCCAGGTGGCCGACGGCCGAGGAGAGCACGTCCCAGCGTCCCGACAGCAGGGCGTCGACCGTGTACAGGCCGGTGACCTGCGGCGGCGGGGTCATCCCGGGATCGATGCGGCCGCTGCCCGGGGTGACCTGCAGCCGGAAGAAGAACACGTAGAACGCCACCAGCGCGAGCCAGAACGTCGGCACCGAGATGCCGATCAGGCTCAGCACCCGCAGCACGTGGTCGGAGAACCGGTCCCGGCGCAGCGCCGCGACCACCCCGAACCCGACGCCGAGGATCAGCGAGACGAGGATGGCGGCCCCCGCCAGCTCCAGCGTGGCGGGCACGGACTCGGCGAGGTCGTCCAGCACCGGGCGGTGGCTCTGCTGGCTCGTCCCGAGGTCGCCGTGCAGCACCCCTTCGAGGTGCATCAGGTATTGCTGCGGCAGCGGCCGGTCGAGGCCGTGGTCGGCCCGCCACTGGGCCACGATCGCCGGGTCGCCGAGCGCCCGCTGGCCGAGGTTGGCCGCCACCGGGTCGCCGGGGACCAGGTTGGTCAGCACGAAGGTGACCAGCGTGATCCCCACCGCCAGCAGCAGCGCCGTGACGATCCGCCGCACCAGGAACCGGGCGAGCGGGCTGCGCACCGCCCGGTTCCCCGTACGGCGTCTACTTGGCGCCGAGGCCGGCGACATCGATCGTCCACACGGGGTGGTACTCCACGCCGGTGACGGACGCCGCCGTCACGATGTTCTGGCCCGGCTGGATCAGGGGCATGAACGGACCGGTCGCGTTGAGCTTCTGCTGGAAGTCGGTGTACGCCTGCTTGCGGTCGTCGTCGGTCACCGCGGCGCCGGCCTTGTCGGCCGCGGCCTCGACGTCCTTGTCGGCGCCCGCCTTCCATCCGGCCCGCAGGCCGACCAGCTTGCCCGGGGCGAACGACAGGTAGTTGCTGGGGTCGGGGAAGTCGGGGCCCCAGTACCACAGGCCCAGCTCCTCCTTGCCGTTGCGGTAGTTGTCCAGCGCGGTGGTGACCGGAGCGGGGGTCAGCTCGACCGTGATGCCGACCTCCTTGAGGTTGGCCTGGATGCGCTCGGCCAGCGGCTGGAAGGACAGGCCGTTCACGGTCAGCTCGCTGGGGTACTCCAGTTTGACCGTGGGGTCGGTCACGCCGCTGGCCGCCAGCGCCGCCTTGGCGCCCTCGACGTCGCGCTTGGCCGCCTGGTCGGGCGGGAGCGCGCCGAGGAACATCGACGGGATGATGCCCGACGCCTGCGTCGAGCCCTCCCCGGCCAGCTCCAGCAGGCCCGAGTAGTCGATGCCCTTGCGCACGGCCTCGACGAACTTGGGGTTGGAGGTGACCTTGCTGACGCCCGAGTCCTGGTTGGCGAGCAGGAAGAACACGTACGCCGAGGCGGTCCGCTTGACCTGCAGGCCGCCGGAGATGCCGGCCACCTGGTCGCCGGACAGGTTCAGCGCCACCTGGCTGTCGCCGCGCTGCACGTTGAGCTTCTGCGTGGCCGACTCGACGTTGCGGATGACCACCTTGTCGTAGTACGGCTTCTTCGCGCCCCAGTACTGCGCGTTCGCCTTCAGCACGACCTGGCTGCTCACGTTGAAGGACTCGATCGTGTACGGCCCGGAGCCCGCCGAGGCGGAGTTCAGGTACTGCTCGGCCTTGTCGTTCGGGTCGTTCGTCGCGCCGTGCTCCTTGGCCGCCTTCGAGTTGAGGATGCCGAGGGCCGGGTTCGGAAGGATGTACGGAAGCGCCGGGTTCGGGGTCTTCGACGTCAGCGTGATGGTCGTGTCGTCGGTCTTGGCGATCTCCACGCCGTCGAGCAGGAACGACGGCGTGCCCTTCATGTCGCGCACGCGGGTGAGGGAGAACACCACGTCGTCGGCCGTGACCGGGGAGCCGTCGGCGAACTTGGCGCCCTGCCGCAGCTTGAGCGTGAGCTCCTTGCCGTCGGACGACAGTTCGTACGACTCTGCGAGCGACGGCACCGGCTTGGTGACGTCGGAGCCTTCGAACGTGAGAAGGGTGTCGTAGGTCGCCTTATCGACGATCAGGCCGGTCGGCTCGTACGTCCGCCCCGGGTCCGCCGTCTTGAGGTCGAACGAGGTGTCTATCACGAGCGTCTTGCCCGCGGCGCCGCTTGGGGTGCTGCTGGACGAGCCGCCGCCGGAGCAGGCCGCGAGGGCGAGGGCGCCGGTGAGCACAACCGGGAGCAGGCCGGCCCTCACCTGCCACGAACGGGTCGTCATTATGTGTCCTCCGAAAACAGGCCAACTCTTGGCCGTATGGACGTTTGGTCGCCGATCGTCCAGGATTGTCCGGCAGAAAGTCCAGCTCGTGCGGCCAAGCCGAGACGAATCTCCCGTGGAGGAACAACCAGTGACCGAAATGTCAAGCAACTCGGGGTCCGGGGGCGGCGCCACTGGACGGATCGGCATCGGCCTGGAGCTGGACGCCACCCATCTGAAGATCCTCGAGGTGCTCAGGGACAACGGGCGCGTCTCGGTGTCCGCCCTCGCCGAGCGGGTGGGGATCTCCCGGGCCAACGCCTACACGCGCTTCGAGGCGCTGCGCGCCGACGGCGTGATCAGGCGCTTCACGGCCGAGATCGACCATCAGCGGGCCGGCCTCGGCATCGTCGCGCTGATCTTCGTGACCGTGCGCCAGCAGATGTGGCGGCAGTTCCGCGCCCAGCTCGCGCAGATGCCGGAGGTGGAGTACTGCGCGATCACCACCGGGCAGCACGACGCCATGATCCAGGTGAGGATGGCCGACGTGGCCGAGGTGCACGCGATGGTCACCGAACGCCTGGCCAACATCCCGGCCGTCAAGGCCACCGAGACCGTGTTCATCCTCGACGAGGTGCTCAGGCGGCCGTACGTGCTGCCGAGCGACCGGGAGCGGGACCGGGGCCGCGGCGTCCCGCGGCGGCCCGGCCCCTCGCCCTCGCCGGAGCCCGAGCAGGGGCAGGGACAGGGGCTGCCGCTCGGCAAGATGCGCTTCGTCGGCGCGGCCGAGGGCCGCGCCGCGCTGCGCGATGCGACGTAGAAGGGACAGATCAGGAGACCACTTCGGCGCAGACGCTGACGTGGGTGGCGTCGTCGCCCTCGAACTGGAACTCCTCCACCAGGCGCAGCCGGCCGTCCTCGGCCGTCTCGATGCGGCTGGTGCTGCGGCCGCTCGCGCGCTCGCCGCTCTTCAGCAGGTGGACGTAGGACAGCTCGATGCGGTCGGCGTCCCGGGTGCCCACGAACCGCCCGTGGATGACGGTGTCGCCCGTGTAGTGCCCCCAGATGACGCCGCCCGACTCCTCGTACGCGAACTCGGTCGGGGCGTCGGCGTCCACCGCGCTGGCCGTGGAGCTGATCATGACGAAGCGGCGGCCGTTGAGCAGGTCTGTGTCGTTCACGAGTCCGCATCGTGCCGAACCGAACGAGATTCGCAACCCGCTCTGGACGTTCCGTTCACCGGACCCCGGCCGGGCGGGTGATCCGTCCAGATCACCGGCCGCGGCCGGGCCCGATCGTGAACAGGTGTCAGCGGCCGACGATCTCGGCGAGGGCCGCGAGCGCCGCGCCCCGGGCGCCGGCCATGTCGAGGTCCTCGACCAGCGTCACCGTGGCCACCCGCCGCTGCTCCTCGCGCAGCAGGGTGTGCTCACGGACCTTCTCCAGGAACCACTCGCGGAAGTGCGGCGCCGCCTCGACCACCCCGCCGCCCAGGAAGTACGCGTCCGGGTCGGTGAAGTTGGCCGCGATGGTGAACAGCCTGCCGATGGCCATGGCCTGCTGCTCGAAGACCTTGAGCGCGAGCGGGTCGCCGTTCTCGCCGTAGCCGCGCAGCAGCTTGGCGGCCTTCCCGGCGGGCTCGACCCCGTGCAGCTCGTGGTCGGGGAAGCGGGACAGCCAGTAGGGCAGCAGGTTCTTCTCGATGCCCGTCAGCGAGGCGACGCTCTCGGCGTCCCCGACGAAGCCGCAGTTGCACTCGGGCAGCGGCTGGCCGTCCTCCAGCAGGCCCTGCAGGGGGATGTGGACGTGCCCGAGCTCGCCGGCCATCCCGGCGGCGCCCTTCACCACGTGCCCCGACTGGATGACGCCGCCGCCGAGGCCGGTGCCGACGATCGCCGAGACCGACGAGTGCTGCCAGGCGTCCGGCCCGAAGCGTACGTGGTGGGAGTAGAGGGCCGCGGCGTTGCCGTCGTTGTTGTAGACGACCGGCAGCCCCAGCCGGGACTCCAGGGCCCCGCGGAAGTCGAAGCCGAACCAGCCGGGATCGACGAAGTTTGTCGCGCCCTTCGAGGAGATCACGCCGTCGGCGCTGGCCGGGCCTGGGGTGTCCAGGCCCACCGCGCGTACGGTGGAGCGCGGCGTGCCGGTCAGCTCCAGCACGTTGTCGAGGGCGAGCAGAAGCTGCTCGACGGCGACCTCAGGACCCTCCCGCACGAGGCTGGGGGTCTCGACCATCCGGTCCACGAGGAACCGCCCTGAGGCGTCGAGAACGGTCGCGTTGTTGCTTGTGCCGCCGTTGTCGAGCCCGACGACGACCCAGGACCCTGCATCTGCCATTGGGGGTTGTCCTTTGCGTTCGCGCGTGTCAGTGCGAAGACTACGAGAGTCGGGCGGCCGGGGGCACCGGCCGGGGCTCTACAGACAGGGCACGTGCCGCGCGCGGGCGCGTACGGGCCCGGGCGCGAGGGCGCGCGCGGGTGCCCACGGTGAAAGATTCAGTTCGCCCCGTCGCCCGCGTCCGGCCGTCTCCGGCCCACGTCGTGCCCGTGAGCTGCGCGGGCGTCGTCGCCGCTCGGGCGGGACCGGCCCGGGAGCGGCGGCGTCCGTTGACCGGTTCCGCGACCCGGAGAAAACATCTGCGTCCGGGGGCCGCAGCGTCGCGACCCATCTGTCCCAGTGGCCGCGGCCCCGAGCGGGAGCGCCTGACCTCGCCTGTCCAATGCTCGTTTCGGCAGGAGGGCGGGACGCGCGAGCCGGGTGGCGTGCCGTACGAGCAGATGCGCAGAAATCGAGGTACGCATGAAGCAGTTCCGTCCCGTCCGAGGGCATCGCCCCGCCGCCCGCGGCCTGCCGGGCTCTCCGGCGGCGCGCCTGGTCGCGGCCCTTGCCGCGCTGGTCGCCGGCCTCGTGGTCGTGCTGGTGCCCGGGCCCGCGACCGCGGCTCCCGTCTGCAAGGTGGACTACACGACCAACCAGTGGCCGGGCGGCTTCACCGCGTCGGTGCGGCTCACCAACCTCGGTTCGGCGGTCAGCGGATGGACGCTGCGCTGGACGGCGAGCACCGGCCAGCAGATCACCAACGCCTGGAGCGCCCAGGTCAG
This sequence comes from Microbispora sp. KK1-11, assembly GCF_006874435.1. NCBI lineage: Bacteria > Bacillati > Actinomycetota > Actinomycetes > Streptosporangiales > Streptosporangiaceae > Microbispora > Microbispora sp. KK1-11. The sequence goes on from NZ_VIRJ01000008.1 coordinate 123,215, forward strand.
CCAGTCGGGCACGACCGTGACCGCGACCAACGTCGGCTGGAACGGCTCACTGGCCACGGGCGGCACCACCGACTTCGGGTTCCAGGGCACCTGGTCGGGCAGCCTCACGACGCCGTCCGACTGGTCGCTGAACGGCGTGCCGTGCGACGGCACCTCCTCGCCCTCACCGTCGCCGACGCCCTCGCCGAGGCCGACCCCGTCGCCGTCCCCGACGCCCTCGCCGACCGTGGACCACTCGCCGTCGCCGTCGCCGTCTCCTTCGCCCTCATCGTCCCCTTCGCCGTCTCCCTCGCCCAGCCCGTCGGTGACGCCCTCGCCGTCCGGCTGCTCGGGGAACGGCCTGGTCGTCTGCTCCGGCTTCGAGGACCAGTCGGGCACGCCGTCGGGTGAGTGGCAGGTGACCACCCCGAACTGCTCGGGCACCGGCACCGCCACGATCGACACCGCCACCGCCCACAGCGGCGGCAGGTCGCTGCGGATCAACGGCGGCGGCAACTACTGCAACCACATCTTCGCCGCGACCACCAAGAACGTCTCCGGCGTCTCGCCCGTGGTGTACGGGCGCATGTGGGTGCGCCACACGACCGCGCTCCCGGCGGGCCACGTCGCGATGATCACGATGTCGGACTCCAGGGACGGCGGCAAGGACCTGCGCATCGGCGGCCAGAACGGCGCACTGCAGTGGAACCGGGAGTCCGACGACGCCACGCTGCCGGAGCAGAGCCCCTCCGGCGTCGCGCTGAGCGCCCCGCTGCCCGTCAACCGCTGGGTCTGCCTGCGCTTCCAGATCGACACCACGCAGCAGGCGATGCGTACGTACCTGGACGACCAGGAGATCGCCGGCCTGCGGGTGGACGGCACGCCGACCACCGACGTGGACGCCCAGTGGCTGCGCCGCTCCACCGCGCCGCGGCCCACGACGTTCCGTCTGGGCTGGGAGAGCTACGGCGGCGACTCGGACACGATCTGGTACGACGACGTGGCGCTGGGGTCGAGCCCGATCGGCTGCTGATCACCGCGCCCCAGGGGTAAGTAGCCGGGTGTCCGCCATGTGCGGTCAGGCTCGACCGTGGTCCCGTTTCGTCCGGCGCCCGGCCTCCCGCAGGAGGCCGGGCGCCGTATCCGAGGGGAGAGGGACATGACCGACGTGCAGCACCCGATGCCCGAACTGATGAAGGAAGGCGACGTCGTCGACCTGCTCGTCCACCAGCACTCGCTGATCAGGGACGTGTTCGACGAGGTGGAGCACGCCGCGCCGGGCACGCGCCACGAGCCGTTCCGGCGGCTGGTGCGCATGCTGGCCGTCCACGAGACGGCGGAGGAGGAGATCGTCCACCCCTACGCCCGGCTGCGGGTGGACGGGGGAGCGGGCGTGGTGGCAGACCGGCTCAAGGAGGAGCGCGAGGCCAAGGAGATGCTCCGCAGGCTGGACGAGATGGGCCCGGAGCACCCCGGCTTCATGCCCGAGCTGAACACGCTGCGGATGGCCGTGCTCGCGCACGCGCGGGCCGAGGAGCGCTACGAGTTCACCAGGCTCAGGGCCGAGACGACGGCGGCCGAGCGGCGGGCGATGGCGCTCGGCGTACGGGCCGCCCTGGCGATGGCCCCGACCCGTCCGCACCCGGGGGTGGAGTCGATGACGAGGAACCTGCTGCTGGGCCCGCCGGCGGCGATCATGGATCGGGCGCGCGACCTGATCCGGCAGGCGCTGCGCAGGTAAGGACATGATCCCCGGCTCGGGTCGCGTACGCGCGGGCCCGGGCCGGGGCCCGTCCTCAGTGGGTGCGCAGGCTGTAGAGGGGGTGGGTGCCCTCGGTCTCCAGGCGGTATTCGTCGCCCGACCTGGCGCGGTTCTCGTCGATGACGCGCTCGCTGGGCGGTTCCTCCCCGCCCATGAGCTGCTCCTGCCAGCGCTGGAACCGCTCGTGGGCCTCCTGGACATACCCGGTGCCCAGGGTCGTGTAGTCGATCTGCGTGGCGATCAGTTCGCGCAGGTACTCCTTGTTCGGCTCGAACGTCACCGGCTTCGGCAACTCCCGGGCCACTAGCTGCTCCGGGTCGCGCCCGTCGTGCTGGCGGAACATGTCCGCGGCGATCCGCAGGTGCTCCAGCTCCATGTTCAGATGCAGCTCCCAGATCGCCCTGATCCTCGGGTCGGACTCGGTCTCCATGAACGAGTGGTACAGGTAGCACTCGTTGTACTCGTGGTTGAGCCACTGCTCCCACCACGACTCGCCCGGATCGAGCAGCGACTCGTAGTGCGTGACGTGCTCTTCCTCGACGAGCCCGATCTCCTGGTAGAGCTGCCGCGCGATCGGCTCCATGTACATCGGGCCGACGTTCATGTAGAAGTTCATCGTCTGCTGCTCGGCGGACATGATGGTCAACGCGTGCAGCTTGGAGATCGGCTGCGTCGTCTCCCGGTCGTAGTGCTCGCGGACGTTGTCGGCCGGGTGGCGGTGGTGCATCTTCGTCGGCCGGCCCGGCATCACCTCGGTCAGCTGGTCGACGATCTTCTCCGCCTTGCGGTGCTCGATCATCTCGTACAGGTTGGCGTACCGGTACAGGTGGTCGAAGTCCTCCAGCACGCCGAACTGGTAGGCCTGCTTCAGATAGGGGTCGGGCTCCATCCGGGCCACCCAGGCGGTCAGGTCCACCGCCACCTGCTCGTAGGCGAGGGTCGTCTCCAGCACCGAGGCCACCCCCGGCAGCAGCCAGTTGACCGCCTTCTGCTGCTGGGCCTCGATGTAGCGCACCTCCGCCAGACGCTGCCGCACCTCCAGGTCGGTGCAGCGCCTGGCGAAGTGATGGCTGAACATGATCGCTTCGATCTCGATGCCGTTCATCGTGATGATCCGGCACCGGGTGTAGGGATCGGCGCGGTCGGGGTCGATCGGCGTCACATTCAGCTCGCGCCAGTTGCGCAGCTGCCGATCCAGCGGGATCCCCCGCTCCTGCAGAGGATTGAACGTCATCTCGGTGCTCCTCCCCACGATTGGCGCTGGGCGTACCCAGACCGTGGAATGCGACAAACGTGGACATTCGGAGCCTTTGACCGAGATTGTCATCCGGTGGGGTGGGTCCGTCAGCCGCTGGACGCCGTCTCGGAGTGCGGGTCGCCGACCTTCTTCGACTGCGGTGAGCCCCGCTCGCGCAGGAAGATCGCCAGCAGGACCATGGAGGCGACCGCCAGGAACTCCGACTGCCAGTTCTGCAGGGTGCGGTTCCAGAAGTCGGGGGAGGTCACGTAGCCGCCCCAGCTGACCGGGTCCTCCAGCTGGGCGAGCTGCTCGTTGTTGTACGCCGCGAGGCCGGCGACCGACTGGGCCAGCCAGGACAGCAGGAAGAGCAGGCCCATCGCGATGCCCAGGGAGTGGCTGAAGACCGTCCGGCGCCAGCCGTCCGCCGCCGCCCAGGCGGGGGAGCCGGGGGCGGCGTGCGGGCCGACCTTCTGCTCGGCGTCGGACTCCAGGCCCTCCTCGCCTCTCTTCTTCGACTCCGGCGAGCCGCGCTGGATCAGCCAGACGGTGATGAGGATGTAGAGGAAGAACTGCAGGTACTCCGACTGCCAGTTCTCGGCGACGTCGACGGCGAAGCTCGACGAGGTGATGTATTCCGCCCAGGTGACGGGGGAGCCGCCGTTGGCCACCTGCTCCTCGTTGAAGGCCGCCGTGCCCGCGACCGACTGACCGGCCAGGGTGACCAGGAACAGCAGCAGGAAGCACAGCGCGAGCGCGTTGTCCCTGACCAGATGTTTCATCGCCGCTACCTCCCCGCCAGGCCGACGACGATCACGTACGCGAGGACCAGCGCGATCGTGATCAGCAGCACCGCGTAGAGCGTGCGTGCACCGTTCACGTCTGCACCTCGCATTCGTACGGCTGCCCTGTGTGCGACTGATCCGGGCGGGGCTCGCAGCCCGCGGCCCGCACCCGCCAGCCGTCGGGGAATTGGTGCAGGAAGAGCGTGTCGCCGTCCACCCGTACGCGCGCCTCGTCGCCCCAGACGTCGACGCCGCGTACCGCGCCCGCCCGCAGCCCGATCGACACGATCTGTTTCTCGCAGTCGTCCAGCGATCGCGCGGCCTCGGGGGCCAGGAGAAGGCACGCCTGTCCTCCCCGGCCCTCTCCGGCCGCGGACAGGAAGCGCTCCGCCGTCGAGGTGACCGAGGTGCCCTCCGCCGAGGCGCACCCCGCGGCGACCAGCGCGAGGCAGACGACCGCCGTTGCTCGTATGCCCATGGACCGCGACTACCCGGGCGGCGCAAGTGAAACCTGAGCATACTTTTCTTCGGCGATATGGGATTAATCACCCGCTACGCGTAATATGGGCGAGGCCGGAAGCGGTCCGGATAGGGTCGTCTCACCAGTGGAGGTGGGACCCTTGCACGACTTCCAGGTGTCGGTGGCGCAGTCGCCTCCCTTCACTCTCGTCACCCTCAGCGGCGAACTCGATGTGATCACGGTTCCCCGGCTGCGTGAGAGGGTCGCCCCCCTCCTTGCCCGTCCCGCGACGCGCATCCTGTTCGACGTGGAGAAGCTGCGGTTCATCGACAGCGCCGGCATGAGGGTGCTCATCGACGCCTGCGTCCGCACGCCGCCGAAGGACGGTGACGGCGCCGTCTGCGGGATGAGCCCGCAGATGCGTCACCTGTTCTCGCTGCTCGGCCTGATCTCGCGGCTCACCGTGTATCCGACCCGCGCCGACGCGTTCAGCCGTCCGGCGGCCATGCCCTCTGGACACGGCCCACACTGACACGGCCCGGATGAACTGACCGGCCGGCGCGGAATCGGCTCCTCACATGATCGTCTGCCACCAGCCGTCCACCGGCGGCGGGTCGTCGACCGTGACGCGCTCGCCCGGCCGGGGCACCACGAGGCGCACGTCACGTGCCTTGGCCTCCCGCCACAGCTGGTCGATCGGGTCGTTCCAGGCGTGCGGGGCGAGCGAGAACGTGCCCCAGTGCACCGGCAGCAGCACCCCGGCCCGCACGTCGAGGTGCGTGAGGATCGCCTCCTCGGGTGTCATGTGGATGTCTGGCCAGCCCTTGCTGTAGGCGCCGATCTGGATCACCGACAGGTCGAACGGCCCGTAGGTCTCGCCGATCGTGGCGTACCCGTCGAAGTAGCCGGAGTCGCCGGTGTAGAAGACCCGACGGCGCTCGCCCGCGACGACCCACGAGGCCCAGAGGGTCTGGTCCCGGCGGAACCCGCGGCCGGAGAAGTGGCGGCCGGGGGTCGCCACGAACCGGAGGCCGGACACCGTGGCCTCCTCGTTCCAGTCGAGCTCGATGATCCGGGACGCGGGCACCCGCCACCGTTCGAGATGGGCGCCGACCCCGAGCGGCACCAGGAACGGCGCGGACTGCGTGCGGGCCAGCAGACGCACCGTGTCCATGTCGAGGTGGTCGTAGTGGTCGTGCGAGATGACGATCGCGTCGAGCTCGGTCAACTGGTACAGCGGCACCGGCGGAGGGTGCAGACGGCGCGGCCCGGTGAACGACGCCGGGGAGCAGCGCTCGCTCCACACCGGGTCGAGCAGCACCCGCCGCCCCTCGATCTCGATCAGCGCAGACGAGTGGCCGTACCAGACGGCGTCGAGGTCGCCGCCCTGGGACGGGCCGGGAGTCATCAGGGGAACAGGCAGGCGGGGCTTGCGCTGCGTCCGACGGAGGAACTCGCGGGCGACCTGCTGCCTGGTCCCCGGCGGGAGGACGGGACTGGGCGTCGTGTTGCGGAACGCGCCGTCACGGAACTGTTTCGAGCGCCGCACCCGACTCGCCCGCTCGCCCGACGGCCGCGCCCCCAGCGCGGCGGGGACGTTCCGCACCGCCCACACCGCCGCCGCCAGGGCGGCCGCTCCCGCGACGACCCCCACGCGACGGCCCAGGTCACTTCTTCTCAAACCACCGGTCTTCAACGGCAATCTCCTTGCTGGGTTCTGCCGATCAGACTAGGCAATCTCCGCGCCGGTCGCGCCGACGGCGCCTTGCCTGTGGACAACCTTCCCTGGAGACTGCGTGTTGAATGAAAGTATGCAGACCGAACGGCCCGGCGCGGGCGGGCGAGGCGGGGGGACGATGAACACCGGCCACAACGCGGACGACGGCCCGATGGGCCATCGCGACGACCACGACGACCGCGACGACCGCGACGACCGTGACGACCGTGACGACCGTGACGACCGCGGCCAGGGCGATGACCGCGACGTCCCCGGTGACTTCGGCGGCCCCGGTGAGCTGGGCGGTCCTGGTGAGCTGGGCGGCCTTGACGGCGACGCCGCGTCCCGCCTGCTGCGGCTGTTCGAGGGGCAGCGGCTGACGCCGGTGCAGCGCAGGATCGCCCACTGCCTCGCGCAGCACGCCGCCGAGGCGCCGTTCCTGTCGAGCATCGAAGTGGCCGAGCTGGCCGGGGTCAGCCAGCCGTCGGTGACCCGCTTCGCGATGGCGCTGGGCTACAGCGGATACCCCGGCCTCCGGCGCAGGTTCCGCGAGCTGGGCGTACGGCCCGGCCGGGGACGGGACGGCGCCCGCCGGACCGGGGAGGACGGCGGACCGGATGCCCGCGATTCCGCGCACGCGGCCGGCCCCCGGCTCTTCGACGGCGGCGCGGCCCCGCGGGGCGAAGGCCGGGGGGAGGGGTCCGCGCAGACGCTTGATGCCACGGCGGAGGACTCGCGTCGCCCCTCGGCGCGACCCGGTGCGCCCGCGCGCCCTGTACCCCAGGATCCCGTTCCCGACGATTCCGCGCCCGGGGATCTCGCGCCCCTGGCTCCCGTGCCCGAGGATGCCGCGCCCCTGGGTCTCGCGCCCCTGGATCTCGCGCCCCTGGAATCCGCGCCCGCGGATCCCGATCCCGGCCCGCATCGGGCGACGGGCCCGGGTGGCGAATACCGGCGGGCCGTGCTCGCGGAGATCGAGAACCTGCGCGCCCTCGCCCGGTCGCTCGACGACCCCGGACCCGTCGCCGAAGCCGCACGTCTGCTCGCCGCCTCGCGGCCGCTGCCGGTGCTGGGCCTACGGGCCGCCGCGGCCCAGGCCGCCGGGTTCGCCTACTTCGCGGCGAAGGTCCACCCCGACGTACGGCCCCTGCACGAGGCGGGGTCGCTCCTGGCCGACCGCGTCGAGCAGGCGGCGGCGGCCGGGGCGACGGCTCTGCTGTGCTTCGCCCTGCCGCGCTACCCGGCCGAACTGGTGGACGCCCTCCGGGCCGCCCGCACCGCCGGGCTGGCCGTCGTCACGATCGCGGACCGGCGGGTGCCGTCCCTCGCCGGTCTGTCGCACGTTCTGCTCACCGCCGCGGTGGGCACGCACCTGGTGTTCGACACCGCGTGCGCGCCGATGATGCTCGGCCGGGTGCTGCTCGAGGCGATGTGCGACGAACTGCCCGGAGCGCAGGCCCGCCTGGAGGCGTTCGAGGCATCGGCGGCCGCCCGCGGAGTGTTCCTCATTGACTGAATCTATTCATTCACCCAGGATGGATGGGACTCGCTGAATGGGACCATGCGCCGCGCGCGCGGGTGGAAGGAGGACTCGTGGCTGAGGACGGCGGCAGCGCCCTCGACGACAGTCTCACCAACAGGGCCCCGTACGACCGGGCTCCCATCCGAGCTCCGCGCGGCGGCACGCTGAACACGCGGGGCTGGCAGCAGGAGGCCGCCCTGCGCATGCTCATGAACAACCTCGACCCCGAGGTCGCAGAGCATCCGGAGCGGCTCGTCGTCTACGGCGGCAGCGGCAAGGCGGCCCGCGACTGGCCGTCGTATGACGCGATCGTGCGCGAGCTCACCACCCTGCGGGCCGACGAGACGCTGCTGGTGCAGTCGGGCCGGCCGGTCGGCGTGATGACCACCCACGAGTGGGCTCCCCGGGTGCTCATCGCCAACTCCAACCTCGTTGGCGACTGGGCGACGTGGCCGGAGTTCCGGCGGCTGGAGCGGCTCGGGCTCACGATGTACGGGCAGATGACGGCCGGTTCGTGGATCTACATCGGCACCCAGGGCATCCTGCAGGGGACGTACGAGACGTTCGCGGCGGTCGCGGCCAAGCGGTTCGGCGGCAGTCTCGCCGGGACGATCACGCTCACCGCCGGGCTCGGCGGCATGGGCGGCGCGCAGCCGCTCGCGGTCACGATGAACGGCGGCGTGGCGATCTGCGTCGACTGCGACCCGCGCAGCGTCGAGCGCCGCATCGGCCACCACTACCTCGACGTCCGGGCCGAGAGCCTGGACGAGGCGCTGCGCCTGGCGTACCAGGCCAGGGACGCGCGCCGCCCGCTGTCGATCGGAGTCGTGGCCAACGCGGCCGAGGCCGTGCCCGCACTGCTCGCGGGGGGTGCGGAGATCGACGTCGTGACCGACCAGACGAGTGCGCACGACCCGCTGGCCTACCTGCCGCTTGGCGTCGCGTTCGAGGACATGGCCGAGCTGGCGCGCAAGGACCCCGAGGGCTTCACCCGCCGGGCCCGCGAGTCGATGGCCCGGCACGTCGAGGCGATGGTCGGCTTCCAGGACGCGGGCGCGGAGGTGTTCGACTACGGCAACTCGATCAGAGGCGAGGCGAGCCTCGCCGGGTATGCCCGGGCGTTCGACTTCCCGGGATTCGTGCCGGCCTACATCCGGCCGCTGTTCTGCGAGGGGAAGGGCCCGTTCCGGTGGGCGGCGCTGTCCGGCGACCCGGCCGACATCGCGACGACCGACCGCGCGATCCTCGAACTCTTCCCCGACAACGAGCCGCTGGCCCGGTGGATCCGGATGGCGGGGGAGCGGGTGCGATTCCAGGGCCTGCCCGCGCGGATCTGCTGGCTGGGGTACGGCGAGCGCGACCGGGCCGGCGAGCGGTTCAACGACCTCGTCGCCTCAGGGGAGATCTCCGCGCCCATCGTGATCGGGCGCGACCACCTCGACTGCGGCTCGGTCGCCTCGCCCTACCGCGAGACGGAGGGCATGCTGGACGGCTCCGACGCGATCGCCGACTGGCCGCTGCTCAACGCCATGGTCAACGTCGCCTCCGGCGCGTCCTGGGTGTCGATCCACCACGGCGGCGGGGTCGGCATCGGCCGTTCCATCCATGCCGGACAGGTCACCGTCGCCGACGGCACGCCGCTGGCGGGGGAGAAGATCCGCCGGGTGCTGACCAACGACCCGGGCATGGGCGTGATCCGGCACGTGGACGCCGGATACGACCGTGCCGCCGAGGTCGCCGGGGAGCGCGGCGTACGCGTTCCGATGGCCGAGGCGGAGCCGGCCGGCCCCGACGCCGATGTCTGAGGGGGCGGCGCGCGTTCTGCCGGAGGAGGTGGCGGACGGCTTCCGCGGAATGTGGCGCGACCTGCTCCCCGTGGGCCGGTGCGACGCGACGGGCGGATACCGCCGGCACGCCTGGACGGCGGCCGACGCGGAGTCCCGGGCCTGGTTCGCCGAACAGGCCCGGGAACGTGGCCTGGCGTACGAGACCGACGGCAACGGCAACCAGTGGGCGTGGCTGGGCGATCCCACGGCGGGCGACGCCGTGGTGACCGGCTCACACCTGGACTCGGTGCCCGACGGCGGGGCGTACGACGGCCCGCTCGGCGTGGTGGGAGCGTTCGCCGCGCTCGACGCGCTGCGGGCGCGCGGGCTCGGGCCTGAGCGGCCGCTGGCGGTGGTGAACTTCACCGAGGAGGAGGGAGCCAGATTCGGCCTCGCCTGCCTGGGATCGCGGCTGATGACCGGCGCGGTCCGTCCCGAGACGGCGGGGGCGCTGCGCGACGCGGACGGCGTCACCCTCACGGCGGCGATGGAACGGGCGGGACGCGACCCGGGAGCCGCCGGGCGTGACGACGAGCGCCTCGCGCGGATCGGCGCGTTCGTGGAGTTGCACGTGGAGCAGGGCCGCCACCTCGCCGCCACGCCGCACCCGGTCGGCGTCGCCTCCGCGATCTGGCCGCACGGCCGCTGGCGCTTCGACTTCCGGGGGGAGGCCAACCACGCCGGGACCACCCGGCTGGAGGACCGGCGCGATCCCATGCCGGCGTACGCGGCGGCGGTGCTGGCCGCCAGGGCGAACGCCGAGCGTCTGGGGGCCCTGGCCACCTTCGGCAGGATCAGGGTCGAGCCCAACGGCACCAACGCCATCGCGTCGCTGGTCAGCGCCTGGCTCGACTGCCGGGCGCCGGACGCCGCCCTGCTGGACAGGCTCGTCGAGGAGACGGCCCGGGCGGCCGAGGGGGCCGAGGTGACCCGGGAGTCCTACACGGCGGTCGTGAACTTCGACGTGCCCCTTCGTGACCGCGTCGCGCGCGTCCTCGGCGGCGCGCCCGTGCTGCCCACGGGGGCGGGGCACGACGCGGGCATCCTCGCCGGCGAGGTCCCGGCGGCCATGCTGTTCGTGCGCAATCCCACGGGCGTCTCGCACTCGCCGTACGAGCACGCCGATGAGGCCGACTGCCTCGCCGGGGTCGCCGCCCTCGCCTCCGTCCTGGAGGACCTGCTCACGTCGGCCGCCGACGGCCTCCGCGCCGCTCGCTGAGCGCGGGGACAGCCTTGCCTCGGGCGACACGGCGGCGGTCGTGAGGACCTTCGATGTCATGGAAGCAACAATCGGAATCCCAAATCAAGGGGAATTCACTCCGGGTCTCGGCAAAGCCGTAATCGCCGACCTGTTCGAATGGAGACGGGCATTCCCCGTACTGCCGGGCCTATGCGCTTTTGGTGCCAAAAAATGCTTATTTGCCCCCTGATGGGTGACTGGGGCGTTTGCTGCCTCTAGCGTGAGAATCAGGGTCCAGATCCAGGGTTCGATGGATCGATTCGAGCTCCGTGAATTCGGATGTCGTCCGCTTTCTCATCACGGAGCCGACGGAGGGATACCCATGTTCAAAGAAGCATTGGCTGCTGCCGTCATGACGGCTTCGGCCCTCGTCGTCCCAGTCGCGATGCAGACGCAGCCCGCCAGCGCCGCCGGCACGACCGAGCAGGTCATCCGGCCGTCGACCACGGGGGACTGCCCAGGGGGCAGATGCCGCGACAGGCACCGTCACCGTCACCATCGCCACCACCGGGAGGAGTTACCGCAGCAGCAGCAACAACAGCAACAGCAGCAACAGGGCCGCGGCGGGCAGCAACAGCAGCAGCAGCAACAACAGCAGCAGCACGGCCGTGGGGGTCAGCAGCAGCAGCAACAGCAGCAGCAGCAGCAGTGACCCAATGACCGTCCATCGTGCCTGATCAACCCTGTGCCCCGCGTATCGCTTCGCGGGGCATTTTCCATCACGGGCGGACGGGGCCCGGCGCACCGAAGACGGACGCCGGGCGAGAGAGCCCGGATCGAGTGGGACCGTCAGCGGGAGCGGCGGTCGCCGGAGCCGGGGTCGGCCAGACCGGCCCGGCGCAGGGCCTCGGCCATGGCCCCGCCCAGCGGCGCGCCGCCCGAGCCCCGGCCGTTGCCGCGGCCCGCCCCGCCCCTGCCACCCCGGTTCTGGCCACCCTGGTTCTGGCCACCCTGGTCTTGGCGGGAAGGGTTCTGACGGGACGGGTTCTGGCGCTGCTGGCCACGCCGGCCGCCCTGCCGGTCGTCGCGGGCCTCGCCGTTCGGCCCGCCCTTGCGGCCGTTGCCCGCCGTCTCGTCGTCCAGCCGAAGCGTGAGCGAGATGCGCTTGCGCTGGAGGTCCACGTCGAGCACCTTGACCCGGACGATGTCGCCCGGCTTGACCACCTCGCGGGGGTCCTTCACGAACGAGTTGGACATCGCGGACACGTGGACCAGGCCGTCCTGGTGCACGCCGATGTCGACGAACGCCCCGAACGCGGCGACGTTGGTGACGACGCCCTCCAGGATCATGCCGGGCGACAGGTCGGACGGCTTCTCGACGCCCTCCTTGAAGGTGGCGGTCTTGAAGGCCGGGCGGGGGTCGCGGCCCGGCTTCTCCAGTTCCTTGAGGATGTCGGTGACGGTCGGCAGGCCGAAGGTGTCGTCGACGAACTCCGACGGCTTCAGCGACCGGAGCGCCGAGGTGTTGCCGATCAGCGTGCGCAGGTCGCCCTTGGTGAAGTCGAGGATGCGGCGCACCACCGGGTAGGCCTCCGGGTGCACGCTGGAGGCGTCGAGCGGGTCGTCGCCGCCCGGGATCCGCAGGAAGCCCGCGCACTGCTCGAACGCCTTCGGGCCGAGCCGCGGCACCTCCTTCAGCCCGGTCCGTGAGCGGAACGGCCCGTTGGCGTCACGGTGCGCCACGATGTTCTCCGCCAGTCCGGCGCTGATGCCGGAGACGCGGGTCAGCAGCGGGGGGGACGCGGTGTTGACGTCCACACCCACCGCGTTCACGCAGTCCTCCACCACCGCGTCGAGCGAGCGCGAAAGCTTCACCTCGGACACGTCGTGCTGGTACTGGCCGACGCCGATGGACTTGGGGTCGATCTTCACCAGCTCGGCCAGCGGGTCCTGCAGACGCCGCGCGATCGACACCGCGCCGCGCAGCGAGACGTCCAGGCCCGGCAGCTCCTGCGAGGCGTAGGCCGACGCGGAGTACACCGAGGCCCCGGCCTCCGAGACCACGATCTTGGTGAGGTGCGGCATGTGCTTGACCAGCTCACCGGCGAGCTTGTCGGTCTCCCGCGACGCGGTGCCGTTGCCGATGGCGATCAGCTCCACCTTGTGCTCGGTCGCCAGCCGGGCCAGCACCGCGAGCGACTGGTCCCACTGCCGCTTGGGCTCGTGCGGATAGATCGTCTCGGTGGCCACGACCTTGCCGGTGCCGTCCACGACCGCGACCTTCACGCCGGTGCGCAGCCCCGGGTCGAGGCCCATGGTCGGCCTCGCCCCGGCGGGGGCGGCCAGCAGCAGGTCGCGAAGGTTGGCGGCGAACACGCGCACGGCCTCCTCCTCGGCCGCCTGCCACAACCGGGTGCGCAGGTCGATGCCCAGGTGCACGAGAACGCGGGTCCGCCAGGCCCAGCGCACGGTGTCGAGCAGCCACTTGTCGGCCGGGCGGCCGAGGTCGGCGATGCCGAAGCGCCGGGCGATCCGCGCCTCGTAGTCGTTCGGCTCCTCGGCCTCCGGGTCGAGGGTGAGCGTGAGCACCTCCTCCTTCTCGCCCCGGAACATCGCGAGGATGCGGTGCGAGGGCAGGCGGGTGAAGGGCTCGGAGAAGTCGAAGTAGTCGGAGAACTTGGCCCCGGACTCCTGCTTGTCCTCCCGCACCTGGGAGATCAGCCGCCCGCGGGACCACATTCGCTCCCGGAGGTCGCCGATGAGGTCGGCGTCCTCGGCGAAACGCTCGACCAGGATGGCCCTGGCGCCCTCCAGCGCGGCGGCGGCGTCGGCCACGCCCTCGCGCACGTACCCCTCGGCGGTCGCCTGGGGGTCCAGCGACGGGTCGGCGAGCAGCGCGTCCGCCAGCGGCTCCAGCCCCAGCTCCCTGGCGATCTGCGCCTTGGTGCGGCGCTTGGGCTTGAAGGGCAGGTAGATGTCCTCCAGCCGGGCCTTCGAGTCGGCCTCCATGATCCGCGCTTCCAGGGCCTCGTCGAGCTTGCCCTGCGAGCGGATCGAGTCGAGGATGGCGGCCCGCCGCTCCTCCAGCTCGCGCAGGTAGCGCAGCCGCTCCTCCAGCGTGCGCAGCTGGGCGTCGTCGAGCGCGCCCGTGGCCTCCTTGCGGTAGCGGGCGATGAACGGCACCGTCGCCCCGCCGTCGAGCAGGTCGACGGCCGCGGTGACCTGACTCTCGCGCACGCCGAGCTCTTCGGCGATCCGCTGCTGAATGGACGTCGTCACGATCCTGATCCGCCTTCTTCCGAGTCCGGCCTCTCCGGGGGCCACCCTCTCCGGAGGCTCTCATTCTGCCGGATCCGCCGGGCCCCCTCGCTCCACCTGTGGACAACCGGTGCGGGGCCTGATGCCGGCCGCCGCCGTCGTCCGTCCCGCCGCCTTCGAATTCTCCGCCCGGCCATTGGAGGAGAAAGGACGACGGGCTTATCGTCCTTGTCGTGCATATGAATCCCGGTATGCCGCTCGACGCGGACACGAGGCGATTCCGGCCCGCGATGCAGTGGGAATTGCGCGACTCCGGCCCGATGGACGGCCCCACGCATATCCAGGTGGGATCGCTGCGCGGCCGGGAGTGGTACGTCGACCACATGGGATTCGGCGCGCGCCGATTTCCGGACAAGCACGCGGCGTGGGCGGCGATACGCCGGTTGATGGCCATGCACCAGGGGCGGTGGGAGCAGGTGCCCTGCACCCACAAGCCCTTCTACACGGTGCGGCGCAGCGACGGCTCACGCGTTCTGTACGACCAGAACGAGCCCGAATGCCTCTACGGCAGCTGGGGCACCCTCAAGGAACGGCGCTGGGAGACCTATTGCGGCGCCTTCCAGGGCGGCACGACGTTGCGCCGCACGGAGACGCACTCCCTGTTCGAGGGAGCCATCACCCTGACCGAATACCGCGATCCGTTCGACGACGGCGTGCGCTTCGTGCTCGAAAGGATCCGTGAGTCGGGCGGGGACTGGCGGGTCATCGACTATCCGAGCCGCGATCTGGCGGAGACGCGATACGAGCAGTCGGTGCGGGCCAACGCCGGAGAACGCTACCCGTACAAGTCGAGCGACGTGGAAGGGGTGCCGGTCGACCGCGTCTCGGCCGACCCGCCGGGCATCCGGCGCCTCGCGTCGGGGGCGGTGGTCGCGACCGCCGACCTCGCCGAATACGAGCGGCTGTACGGCCGCACCGAGCCGCGGTGACCACAACCGGTCCTTCCGGGCACTCCACTCCACCTGCCCCCGCCGTGGCCTGGCGGACCTCCACCGGAGGCCGCCCGCGGCCCCGGCGCGTGCTCAGCGGACGTGGAGCCGCTCGTACAGTCCTGCCCCGGTCAGCAGAAGGAGCGCGAGGGTGAGCAGCGCGTGCGAGGCGAACGGCGCGCGCCGTGCGGGCGTCTCGCCTGCCGGGGCGTCCAGCGCGGGCCGGCCCAGCGTGATCTCCGGGTGGTGGGCCAGGTAGCCGGTGGGGAACGTGGTCACGGTCCCGCAGCCGCATCCGGGGCAGGTCGTCCCGGACCAGGGCGGCTCGACGGCCACGTCTCCACGAATCCACACCACGACGTCGACGCCCTGCTCGTCGCGCGTGCGGTGGACGACGTACTCCTCCTCCCAGACCAGCAGGCAGTGCAGGCACTCGAACGGCCACGCCTCCCTGGTGCCGACTTCCTCCCGCACCGTTACCACCCCCGAATTCACGACCCCCGCCTACGAGTCTCAACACAGGGTGAAACCACTGCAAGTGGTGCCAAGGACACGATCGGTAATGATTGCCCAGCCGGGCGGGTGCTTCTCGTGATCCGTCAAACCACTTCGAGCAGCTCGTCGACCAGGCCGAGCGCCAGCGTCTTGTAGCCCACGGAGTCGAACAGCACCGTGATCCGGTCCTGCTCGCGGCTCATCACGATCCCGTGCCCCCACTCGGCGTGCCGTACGTCCGCGTGCATCGGGAACCGCCCGTCGCCGGTCTCCGGCGGGGTCGCCGTCCCGGAGCGGCAGGTGTCGCAGTCGCCGCACGACCGCTCGTACGGCTCGCCGAAGTACTCCAGCAGGAAGCGGCGCCGGCAGCCGGTCGTCTCCGCGTAGCCGCGCATCATCTCCAGCCGGGAGTCCTCCATCCGGTGCCGGAGGTCGTCGATCTCCACAGCGCGGGCGGCGGCCTCGTCCGGCGGCGGGCCGTCCGGCGCGTAGCACAGGGCGCCGCCGTGGGTGACCTCGACCGCGCCCGCCCGTTCCAGCAGGTTGACGTGCGAGGTCAGCCTGGCGGCCCCGATGTCGAGGAGCTCGCGCAGGTCGGCGGCGGCCACCTCCCCGCCGTGCTCGTGGACCAGCGTCGCGACGCGCCGCATCAGGGCCGCGTCCGCCCGGCCCGCCGCGAAGAACTTGCGCAGCCCCAGGTCCTCGGGCCGGTAGAACAGCACGGCGTCGGCCGGGTTGCCGTCCCGGCCCGCCCGGCCGATCTCCTGGTAGTACGCGTCGAGCGACTCGGGGGGTGCGGCGTGCAGCACGTAGCGAACGTCGTGCTTGTCGATGCCCATCCCGAAGGCCGAGGTCGCCACGACGGTGTCGAGGTCGTCGTCCTGGAACCGCTCGTGGATGCTGCGGCGTTCCTTCGCCTTCATCCCCGCGTGGTACGCCTCGGCCCGGCGGCCGCGCTCCTTCAGCAGGCCGGCGAACTCCTCGGCCTGGCGCCGCGTCGCCACGTAGATCAGCCCGACGCCGTCCAGCCCGGCGGCGTGGTCGGCCAGGGCCCTGCGCTTGTCGTCGTCGCTCGTGAAGCGGTGGACCTCGAGACGGAGGTTGGGCCGGTCGAATCCCCGCACGATCTGCTGGGCCCCGATCAGGCCGAGCGACTCGACGATCTCCTCGCGCACGGTCGGCGCGGCCGTGGCCGTCATCGCGATCACCGGGGGATGGCCCAGTTGCTCGATGACCTTGCCGAGCCGCAGGTACTCCGGCCGGAAGTCATGGCCCCAGGCGGACACGCAGTGCGCCTCGTCCACGGCGATCAGGGAGGGCCGGGCCTTGGCCAGCCGCTCGACCACCTCGGGTTTGGCGAGCTGCTCCGGCGACAGGAACACGTACTCGGCGTCGCCCGCCGTGACCTGGTCGAGCCCCGCCTCGACCGAGCCGGCCGAGTTGACGGCCACCGCACCCGCGGCTCCCGCCTTCAGCAGGCCCATGACCTGGTCGCGCTGCAGGGCGATGAGCGGCGAGACGACGACCGTCGGGCCCTCCAGGAGCAACCCGGGCACCTGGTAGACGGCGGACTTGCCGCCGCCGGTCGGCATCACGAGCAGCACGTCGCGCCCGGCGAGCAGGAGCTCCATCGCCTCCTGCTGGCCCGGGCGCAGCTGCTGCCAGCCGAACGCCTCCCTGGCCGTGGCCCGCAGGCGCCTGCCCCTGCGTCCGAAGTGCCGGCCGCAGCGCCCCCCCGCCCAGCCCCTGGCCCAGCTTCCCGACCAGTCCCTCGACCAGCCGCCCCCCGTGCCCGCGAGCCTGTCGCCGGGCCTTCCGCCGGACAGGCCCCCGTACCTCTGCCTGACGCTCATTCCACCGCACCCCCTCGCCGGATCGGCCTGCAACTACCCGAGCGGAAAGGGCCGAACCGGAATAGCGTCAGGGACCCGGCGGCTTAGAGCCGATATGAGAGCGATTGTGTATTCCGAGACCGGTGACAGCGGTGTCCTGCGCCTGACCGACCGGCCGGTGCCCGAGCCGGGGCCCGGAGAGGTACGCGTGCGGGTGGTGCGCTCGGGCGTCAACCCGACCGACTGGAAGGCGCGGCGGAACGCGCTGAGCCACCCGGAGGCCGTGCCGAACCAGGACGGCGCCGGAATCGTGGACGCCACCGGGCCGGGCGTGACAGGAGTGGCCAAGGGAGACCGGGTGTGGCTCTGGGAGGCCGCCTGGGGGCGGCCGGACGGCACCGCTCAGGAGTACGTCGTCCTGCCCGAGCGGCAGGTCGTGCCGCTGCCGGACGGAGCCTCCCTCGACCTCGGTGCGAGCCTCGGCATCCCCGCGCTGACCGCGCATCGCTGCCTGACCGTGGCCGAGGGCGGGCCGGACCGGCTCGCCCCCGGGGCCCTCGACGGCAGGACCGTCCTGGTCGCGGGCGGCGCCGGGGCCGTGGGCAACGCGGCGATCCAGCTCGCCCGCTGGGCCGGGGCGACCGTGGTGACCACGGTCAGCGGGCCGGAGAAGGCGGCGCTGGCCCGGGCCGCGGGGGCGCACCACGTGGTCGACTACCGTCACGGGGACCCGGCGGCGGAGATCCGCGCCGTGGCCCCGGAGGGCGCCGACATCGTGGTGGAGGTCGCGCCGGGACCGAACGCCGCCCTGGACAGGGCGGTCACCGCGCCGCAGGGGGTCGTAGCGGTGTACGCGAACAACGGGGGAGACGAGGTCGCGCTCTCGGTGCGGGAGCTGTTCACCCGCAACATCCGCTACCAGTTCGTGCTCGTCTACACGGTTCCCGAGGCCGCCAAGGACGCCGCGGTGGCGGACGTGCGCGCGGCGGTCGCGGCGGGGGCGCTGCGGGTGGGGGAGGAGGCCGGGCTGCCCCTCCACCACTTCCCGCTGGAGCGTACGGCGGACGCCCACGACGCGGTCGAGTCGGGTGCGGTCGGCAAGGTGCTCGTGGACGTCGCACCGGAGTGAGCCCCCTGTGAGGCCGGGGGCCGGGAGGGGCCATGGATCTTTTCCGCGCGGGCGGTAGCGTCGAGGGCATGCGACTCGGAGTCCTGGACGTCGGTTCCAACACGGTGCACCTGCTGGTGATGGACGCGCATCAGGGTGCCCGGCCTCTGCCCGCGTTCTCCCACAAGGAGGAGCTGCGGCTGGCCGAGCATCTCGTCGACGGCGACAGGCTCAGCGAGGAGGGCGCGGCGCGGCTCGGCGCCTTCGTGCGCGAAGCGGCCCGCATCGCGGAGGACAAGGGCGTGGAGGACCTGGTCGCCTTCGCCACCTCGGCGGTCCGCGACGCGGTCAACGGCGAGGACGTGCTGGCCCAGATCAAGGCCGACACCCGGGTGGACATCCAGGTGCTGTCGGGGGACGACGAGGCCAGGCTGACGTTCCTGGCCGTCCGCCGCTGGTTCGGCTGGTCCTCGGGGCGGCTGCTGGTGACCGACATCGGGGGCGGGTCGCTGGAGATCGCCTCCGGCATCGACGAGGAGCCCGACGTCGCCGTCTCCCTCCCGCTCGGCGCCGGACGGCTCACCCGCGACTGGTTCACCGCCGACCCGCCCGATCCCGAAGAGGTCCGCGTGCTGCGGCGGCACGTACGCACCGAGATCGCGCGGACGGTCGGGGCGGTCGCCAGGTACGGCAGGCCGGACCACGCGGTCGCCACGTCCAAGACCTTCCGCCAGCTCGCGCGCATCGCGGGGGCGGCGTCGTCCGGCGAGGGCCCGTACGTCAAGCGGACGCTGACACACGAGGACCTGGTCGAGTGGACGGCCCGGCTGGCCACCATGCCGGCGGACCGCCGGGCGGAGCTTCCCGGCGTGTCCGCGGGGCGGGCCGCGCAGCTTCTCGCCGGCGCGGTCGTCGCGGACGCCGCGATGGACCTGTTCGAGCTGCCGGTGCTGGAGATCTGCCCGTGGGCACTGCGGGAGGGCGTGATCCTGCGCAGGCTCGACGGCCTGCCCATGGGTCGGCCCCCGGTGGCCGATCAGTAAGGTATGAAGGTCATCCAAACGGGGCAAGGCACCAATAATCGGCAATTTCCGTTCCTCTACGTGGCAGGTGATCGTCCACCGGCCACCGGAGTGCCGTAATCGGGGTCGACCTCTGGAGGAATCTAAATGGTGGAGCTGCTGGGAGCCGTGGTCTCCCTGGCGGCGGTGGCGGTGCTGGTGCTCGGAGCCGTGGTGGTCATCGCGATCGCGACCCTCGTATGGCTGGGCGTGATGGCGGTGGGCACCGGGCACGAGTCCTACGGGCGGGCGGCGCCCGTCCCGGCGGGCACGGGCGCGGACGCGTCCGGGAAGACGCCCGTCAACGCGTCCGGGAACACGCCCGTCAACGCGTCCGGGAACACGCCCGTCAACGCGTCCGGGAACACGCCCGTCAACGCGTCCGGGAACACGCCCGTCAACGCGTCCGGCAACGGACACGTGAACGGGCGCGCCGCGGGCCGGGGCCTGGACCGGCAGGTCCGGGCCGTCGCCGCCTCCGCGCGTCGCGCGTAGCGAGGCCCACGCCGGCGTCGGCGTCCCCGTCAGGTCTTTCCTGGCGGGGACGCCGTCGTCCGGGGCGCCTCGCCGCCGGACCGGCCGTCGTCAGCGGCTCTCCCTGCTCTGGCCGGACAGCGTCTTGACCAGTTCGGTGAGGTGGGCGACCTGAGTCTCCAGCCCGCGTACGCGCGCCTCGAGCTCGGACAGGGTGGGGGCCTGGAAGCCGTCGGCGATCTGCCTGCTCATCGTTCCTCCCGAGCGGGACCGGCCGGGGGAGACCGGTGTAGGGGTGCAGGACATGAGGGTCGTGCGGGTCGTGCATCTCTATTCCCCGAATATGTGATTTGGCACCTCTTCTCTGCGGGGAAGATGGAACGGTGAAGGTCGTCGTGCTCGCGGACACCCACGCTCCCCGGCGCTGGAAGTCCTGCCCGCCCGCGGTCGCCGAGCACCTGCGAGGGGCGGACCTGATCCTGCACGCCGGCGATGTCTGCACCGCCGGCGTCCTGGTGGAGCTGTCCGCGTACGCTCCGGTCCATGCGGTGCTCGGCAACAACGACGGCCCGGACGTCGCGGCCTGGGGCGCCCCCGAGACCCTCGAACTCGACCTCGGCGGGCTCCGGGTGGCGATGATCCACGACAGCGGACAGGCCGCCGGACGGACCGCGCGGATGCGGCGCCGCTTCCCCGAGGCCGACCTGGTCGTCTTCGGCCACTCGCACATCCCCATGGATCTGACCGGCGACGGGGTGCGGGTGTTCAACCCCGGTTCGCCCACCGACCGCCGCCGCCAGCCGCACGGCACCATCGGAATCCTCGACGTCGAGGGCGGCGTGCTGCGGCGGGCCGAGATCGTCCCCGTCACCTGACCTGCCTAAGGGCCGTACGGCGGGGCATGGGGCCGGTATGAGAGAGAACAAACCACAGCCCGACCCGCGTTCGCGGTTCGAGGACGAAGGCATTCCGGACCTGCAGGAGGGCACGCCCGAGCAGCAGTGGGCCGAGGACCCGCAGGAGATGCCGCTGCCCGGCGACCGGCCCCTGGGCCTCGACGAGTACGGCACCACGCCCAACGAGATGCGCGAGGGCGAGTCCATCGGCCGCCGCCTGTCCCGTGAGGTCCCCGACGTGGACGTCCGGTTCGGCACGGAGCCCGGCACGGCGGGTGGCCGTCGCGAGGAGAAGGCGGGCGAGGCCGACGACGAACTGCTCGACTCCTCCGAGGACGAGCTCGCCTACTCCTCCGGAGCCAAGGCCGACGTCCTCGGCGAGGGCGGCGACGAGCCGTACGAGAGGTACGGGACCGGCACGGGCGACGAGGCGGGCGGCTACGGGTCCGGCGAACCGGCCGATTACGCGACCGCCGACCCCGCCCAGCCCGGCAGGTACGGCACCGCGGAGCCCGGCCGGGCCGGTCGGCTCGTCGATCCGGACGGCGGCATGGGCGTGGACACCGAGAAGGACATGATCGCCGAGGATGTGGGGCCGGATTTCGGCGGCTACACGGCGGAGGAGCAGGCGATGCGCGTGGAGGACGAGACGCCGTAGGACGAGACGCCACAGGGGGAGACGGCGGCGGCCGTGCGGCCGGGCCGCCGCCGCGTGGCGTGCGGGGCGGGGAAGGAGCCGCGAGAGGACCTCGCATTCGTTACGCTGCCTCGATGGCGGGAGTTGAGGAGCCGCGGCACGAATGGCGGGTGCCGCGCGGGATCGTTGCGCTGAAGGCCGTCGGCACGATGCTGTGCGGTGTGCTGGCGGTCGCCGGCGACGGCGCGCAGCTCTTCCTCGCCGGCGTGGCCACCCTGGGCTTCGGCCTGCTGACCGGCCGCGACCTGGTCGCGCCGGTGCGGCTCACGGCGGGGGAGGACGGGCTGGTCGTCACCGGGCTCTCCGGCCGGGAACGCATCTCCTGGAACGACGTGGACCGCATCCGGGTGGATGCCCACCGCCGCTACGGCCTGACGACCGAGTTGCTGGAGATCGACGCCGGCGAGCAGATCCACCTGTTCAGCCGTTTCGACCTCGGCGAGCCGGTCGTCGACGTGGCCGAGACGCTCATGCGGATGCGCCCCTGATCCGTGCGCGCGTCGCGGTTCGGGAACGGTGCAAGCCGATCGCAAGCGTGGGGCCCTAAGGTCCGACCGTGTCACAAACCGCTCTCATCACACTGATCCTCTCGGGTCTCGGGCTCGTCTTCGGCCTCATCGGCGGCGGCATCACCATGAACGCCCGGGAGTTCCGCCGCCGGGCGCAGCGCACCCGCGGCCTGGTCGTCGGGCTGCGGGCGAGCCGGTCCGACGACGGGACCTCGTACTACCCGATCATTCGTTTCACGACCGTCTACGGCCAGCAGGTCGAGGCCGAGACCACCTACGGGAGCAACCCGCCGCCCGCGCGGCCGGGTGAGGAGGTCACGGTGCTGTACGACCCGGCCAGGCCGACACGGATCCGCATCGACAGCGCGGCCGGGAGCGGCACGCTCCTCGGCGGCATCTTCCTCGCGGTCGGCATCGTCCTGTTCACCGCGGGGGCGGGGGTGGCGCTGGCCCAGGCGTTCTGAGCCCAGACGTTCCGTCCCCGCCCCCTCCGGCGCATGGGTCATTCGGTCGCGCAGGCCGCCCCGTTCAGGGTGAAGGCGGTGGGGGCGGGGTTGGCGCCGCTGTAGGACCCCTGGAAGCCGAAGCTCGCCGTGCCGCCGCCCGCGCCGATGGTTCCGTTCCAGGTGGCGTTGGACGCGGTGACCTGCCGGCCCGACTGGGTGATCGTCGAGTTCCAGTAGCCGGTGACCTTCTGGTCTCCGGCGTAGGTCCACTGGAGCCGCCAGCCGTTGACCGGGCTCGACGACCTGTTGGTGATCGTCACGTCGGCGGTGAAGCCGCTGCCCCAGTCGTTCACCTTGTAGGTCACCACACACCCGCCGGACGACGGCGACGGCGACGACGAGGGCGACGCGCTGGCGCTGGGCGAGGGGCTGGGGGACGGAGAAGGCGACGCGGACGGTGATGGGGAGGGTGAGGGCGATGGGGAGGGGGACGGGCTGGAACCCGTGTAGGTCAGCCCGAAGCCGTATTCGAACAGCGCCTGCTTGCCGTCCCCGGCGTTGATCGGCTCCTGGTCGGCGCTGCGCGGCCACGTCATCGGCAGCTTCCCGCTCGGGGCGTGGTCGCCGAACAGCACGTCGGCCACGCCGCGTCCCTCGGTGCCCGGCAGCCAGGCCGCCACCAGCGCGTTCCACTGGTCGACCTGAGCGGCGACGTCCAGCGGCCGGCCGGAGACGAGGACCACGACCAGCGGCACGCCGGACGCCTTGAGCCGCTGCAGCGTGGCCAGGTCGGTGGAGTCGAGGCCCATCGACCCGGTCCGGTCGCCCTGCCCCTCCGCGTACGGCGTCTCGCCCACGACGGCGATCGCCGCGCGGTAGGAGGAGTCGATGCCGCTGCCGTCGCGGTTGTAGGTGACCTGCGTGCCGGAGCCGACGGCGTCGCGGATGCCCTGCAGGATCGTGGTCCCCTGCGTGATGTTCCCGGACGAGCCCTGCCAGCTGATCGTCCAGCCGCCGCTCTGGTTGCCGATGTCGTCGGCGCTCTTGCCGGCCACGAAGATCTTGCCGCCGCTCTTGCCGAGCGGGAGCACGTTGCCCGCGTTCTTCAGCAGGACCAGCGACTTGCGCACGGCCTCGCGGGCGATGGCGCGGTGTGCCGCGCCGCCCACGGTGGAGGTGTAGGACCGGTCGGTCAGCGGCCTCTCGAACAGCCCCAGCTCGAACTTCTTCGTAAGGATGCGCCGGTTGGCGTCGTCGATCCGTGACATCGCAATGCGCCCGGCCTGGACCTCCGACTTCAGCAGCGAGACGAATCTCTTGAAGTCGGTCGGCACCATCACCATGTCGACGCCCGCGTTGATCGCCGTGGTGATCTCGCTCGCCGTGAAGCCGGTCTGGCCGTCGAGCTGGTCGATGCCCGCCCAGTCGGTGACCACGAAGCCGGTGAAGCCCAGCTCGCCCTTCAGCACGTCGGTGAGCAGGTACTTGTTGCCGTGCATCTTCACGCCGTTCCAGGAGCTGTAGGACACCATGACGGAGCCCACCCCGCGCTGCACGGCGGCCCTGAACGGCGCGAGGTGGATGGCCCGCAGGTCGGCCTCGCTGAGCTCGGTGTTGCCCTGGTCCCTGCCGCCCGTGGTGCCGCCGTCGCCCACGTAGTGCTTGGCGGTCGCGAGGATGGAGGCGTTCCCGGCCTTCTGGAAGCCGTCGACGATCGTCGTCATCTGGGTGACGAGCTGCGGGTCCTCGCTGAAGGACTCGTACGTGCGCCCCCAGCGGTCGTTGCGGGCCACGCACAGGCAGGGGGCGAAGGTCCAGTCGATTCCGGTGCCCGCCACCTCCTCGGCCGTCGCCCGCCCGACCCGCTCCACCAGATCGGGGTCGCGGGTCGCCCCGAGCCCGATGTTGTGCGGGAAGATCGTGGCGCCGACCACGTTGTTGTTCCCGTGCACGGCGTCGATCCCGTAGATCATCGGGATGCCGAGCGGGGTGGACAGCGCCTGCCGCTGGAAGTTGTCGTACATGTCGGCCCAGGACGACGGGGTGTTCGGGGAGGGCGCAGAGCCGCCGCCGGACAGGATCGAGCCCAGCCGGTAGGTCGCCACGTCGGAGACCGTCGTCAGGGCCGACCGGTCGGCCTGGGTCATCTGCCCGACCTTGTCGTCGAGCGACATCCTGGACAGCAGGTCGTCCACCCGCGCACTCACCGGAAGGCTCGGATCCTTGTAGGGGGCGTCCGCCGCCCGCGCGGCCTCGCGATCGCCGATGAAGACGGCGCCCAGCGCCACGGCGAGCAGCGCGACGAGCGCGGGTATCCAGACGGGTCTCAGCCGGGATGTCATCACGTCCTCCTCGATGTCCCCGCCGACCGTAGGAATCGCCGCGAATTCGGGTCAAACGATGTGACTCCCGGACACTCGCCACCAGCCGTGGGCGAGGAAAGTTTCACGCACGCGGCCCGGCTTCCGCCGAGGGCGGATCCGCTGCGAGCGAAGATCGCGCCGGCGGGCGGCCGGGCGGACCTAGCGTCGCCACATGGATCTGGTCGAACTGCTCCCGAGCCTGTATTTCCTGCGCTTTCCCGTCGGGCACGTCTACCTGTGGCGTGACCCTGACGGGCTGACCCTGATCGACTCAGGGCTTCCCGGCTCCGCGCCGCTCATCGAGGACGCCGTTCGTTCACTCGGGCACTCGCCGTCCGACGTGCGGCGCCTGGTGCTGACGCACTTCCACGAGGACCACGCCGGCTCGGCCGCCGACATCGCCTCCTGGGGCGAGGTCACCGTGTACGCCCACCGCGACGACGCGCCCTTCGTCCGGGGCGAGGCGGCCGGACCTGCGCCGATCCTGTCCGGATGGGAGCGGGAGCTGTGGGACGCGGTCCACGCGGGCATGCCGCACGTGCCCGCGCCGCCCGTGCGCGTGGACCGCGAGCTGGGCGACGGCGACACGCTGGACTTCGGCGGCGGGGCGCGTGTGCTGGCCGTGCCCGGTCACACTCCCGGCAGCCTCGCGGTGCACCTGCCCGGACCGGGCGTGCTGTTCACCGGTGACACCGTCGCCCGCGCCCCCGACGGGCAGGTCATCCTCGGCGTGTTCAACGCCGATCCGGCCGGTGCGGTCGCCTCGCTCGCACGGCAGGCGGCCCTCGACGCCGAGATCGCCTGCTTCGGCCACGGCGAGCCCGTCACCGAGGGCGCCTCCGGACTCATCAGGGACGCCGCGGCCCGCCTCACCGGGTGAAGCCGGCCAGCTCCTCGGCGAACTCGATCTGGGGCTCGGCGACGAGCAGCTCGCCGAACCTGGCCACGAAACCCGAGACGTACGGCATCGCGAAGTGGGCCTCGCGCGCTGCGTCGTCCACGTACTTCTCGTAGATGATGAACGTGTCGGGGCCCTGCCGATGGAGCACGAAGGCCACGGCTCCCTCCTCGTCCCGGGTGACGGCGGCGATGTCGCGAAGCGTCGCCTCCACCTCGCCCGCGTGTTCGGGCTTGGCCCGCAGGATCGCCACGCATACCGACACCGTCCGGTCTCCTCTCGTGCAGGACCTCTGAACCGCGGATCATGATCAGCGTACGGCGCGGCACGTGGAAGCGGTACCGCAGCGGGACGGCCGCCGAGATCGCAGGGGTGAGGCCGGTGCGGAAGGGGGATGTCTCGACCGTCACCTGTCCCCCAGCGGCCGCCGTGGGGAGCCGCAGTTAGGGGTGCGCATGCGCATCACCGCCGTCGAATCCACCGAGCTGTTCGTCCGCATGGCCACCGGCGAGGGCCCGCGCCAGGTGGTCCGCGTCGTCCTCGACGAGGTGCCGGACGACACGTCCCCGGTGGTCGAGGTCACCGGCCCCGGGGTGCGGGGCGAGCACACGGCGGACGGGCGGCCGCCCGGCACGGTGCCGGTGCCGGCCCGGCTGCCCCTGATGGTGGAGGTGCCGGTGGAGGCGGCCGCGCCCGCCGCGGTCCCGGGCGCGCGCGTCCCGATCACCGTGCGGGCCGCCGCGGGCCGGGAGCGGTGCACGGCCGAGGGCGAACTGCTCGTGGCCGAGCCGGGGTGGACGGTCTGGATGATCCCCCACTTCCACTACGACCCGGTCTGGTGGAACACCCAGGCCGCCTACACCGCCACCTGGGACCAGGCGGGCGGCCTGGCGCAGGCGAACCGGCAGGAGTTCCAGCACGCGGGATTCGACCTCGTCCGGCTCCACCTCGACACCGCCAGAAGGGAGCCCGAATACAAGTTCGTGCTCGCGGAGGTCGACTACCTCAAGCCGTACTGGAACGCCCACCCCGAGGACCGGGCATACCTGCGTCGCCTGCTCGCGGAGGGCCGGCTGGAGATCATGGGCGGCACGTACAACGAGCCGAACACCAACCTGACCGGCCCGGAGGCGACGATCCGCAACATCGTCCACGGGATCGGCTTCCAGCGCGACGTGCTCGGCGGCGATCCGGCGACGGCCTGGCAGCTCGACGCGTTCGGGCACGACCCCCAGTTCCCCGGCCTGATCGCCGAGGCGGGGCTGACCTCCAGCTCGTGGGCGCGCGGGCCCTACCACCAATGGGGCCCGATGCTCGCCCGCGGCGGCTGGGGCGACCCGTCGGTCATGCAGTTCCCCTCGGAGTTCGAGTGGCTGTCGCCGTCGGGGCGCGGGGTCACGACCCACTACATGCCGGCCCACTACAGCGCCGGGTGGTGGATGGACTCCGCGCCGGCCCTGGAGCAGGCCGAGGCGGCCGTCTACGAACTGTTCACGCTGCTCAAGAAGGTCGCCGCGACCCGCAACGTGCTGCTGCCCGTCGGCACCGACTACACCCCGCCCAACAAGTGGGTCATGGAGATCCAGCGCGACTGGAACCGGCGCTACGTCTCGCCCCGCTTCGTGTGCGGGCTGCCGAGGGAGTTCTTCGCCGCCGTGCGGGACGAGGGCGTCCGCCTGACGCCGCAGACGCGGGACATGAACCCGATCTACACCGGCAAGGACGTGTCGTACATCGACACGAAACAGGCGCAGCGGCACGCCGAGACGCGGCTCGCCGACGCCGAGAAGTTCGCCGCCGTCGCCGCGGCGACCCTCGGCGCGCCCTACCCGCACGCCGCCCTCGACAAGGCCTGGCGTCAGATCGCGTACGGCGCGCACCACGACGGCATCACCGGGTCGGAGTCCGACCAGGTCTACCTCGACCTGATGACGGGCTGGCGGGAGGCGTACGACCTGGGCGGGCGGGTCCTCGACGCCTCGCTGCGCCGCCTCGGCGAGGGGCTGACCGGCGTCGCCGTCTGGAACCCCTCCTCCTGGCCCAGGACCGACCTCGTCCGCGTGCGGCTGACGCTGCCCGAGCCGGGGGCGTACGGCGTCGCGCTCGACCCGCCCGCGCGCGGTCTGCTGCTCGAGCATCCCGAGCGGCACCCCGACGGCAGCCTCGCGGCCGTGGACGCGGTCTTCGTCGCCGGCGACGTGCCCGCGCTCGGGTATCGCACGTTCCGGCTGGTGCCCACCGCCGAGCCCGCCCCCATCGGCTGGGCCGTACGCGAGGGGAGCAGGATCGAGAACGCCACGCACGCGGTGGAGGTCGACCCCGAGCGCGGCGGGGCGGTGTCGAGCCTCACCGTCGGGGGCCGCGAGCTGCTGCAGCAGGACCGGGTGGGCAACGAACTGCTTGTCTACGACGAGCACCCGGCCCACCCCCGCTTCGGCGAGGGCCCCTGGCACCTGGTGCCGAGCGGCGGGGTGAGCGGCTCGGCCGCCTCCCCCGCGGAGGTCACCGTCGCCGAGTGCCCCGCGGGCCGGCGGATCACCGTCGGCGGCCGGGTCGGCCCGGTCGTCTACACGCAGGAGATCACGCTCTGGGACGGGCTGCCGCGGGTGGACCTCACCACCCACGTGGACGAGTTCCACGGCTCCGACGTGCTGCTCCGGCTGCGCTGGCCGGTGCGGGTGCCGGGGGCGCTGCCGGTGAGCGAGGTCGCCGGCGCCGTCGTCGGCCGCGGGTTCGGCCTGATCGACGTGGACTCCGCGGAGCACCCGTGGACGCTGGACAACCCCGCGCACAACTGGTTCGCGCTGTCGTCCACGGCCCGCGTCGCGCTGCGCTCGCCCGCCGGACGCCCCCTCGGCGCGCGGGCCGTCGGCGTCGCCGAGATCATCGCGCCGCGGGACGCGGCCGCCGGCGACCTGAGAGACCTCGCCGTGGCGCTCGTACGGCAGGGGGTGACCTCGACGTGTTCCACCGGGCCCGGCCCCCGGTACGGCGACCTCGCCGTGGACTCCAACCTGCCCGACGTGCGCATCGCGATCGGCACGCCGGAGGAGAACCCGTTCGTCGCGGCGCTGCTGGACGACGCGGAGGCCGCGGAGCTGCGCGCGCGTCTCGACGCCGAGGGCCGGGCCCGCCTGTGGGTGCCCGCCGACGAGCCGCTGGAGAAGGTCTGGGTGCCCGGCGCGGATCTCACCGGCCCCCGCGACCTTCCGGTGCTCGTGGTCTGCGGCGAGGGCGCGGTCGGGGAGCTGGTCGCGGACCTCGCCGACGCGGCCGTGGAGGTGGTGACGGACGCCGAGCCTGCCGACGCGGTTCTCGACGACTACACGATCGGGCTGGTGAACCGGGGCATCCCGGGCTTCGCGGTCGATCCTTCGGGAGCGTTGCACGTGTCTCTGATGCGATCGTGCACCGGCTGGCCGTCCGGCGTGTGGATCGACCCGCCGCGCCGCACCGCGCCCGACGGTTCCGGCTTCCAGCTCCAGCACTGGACCCACTCGTTCGAGTGCTCGCTGGTGGCCGCCCCGGGCGACTGGCGCGCGGCCGATCTCGTACGGCTCGGCCACGACGTCAACCACCCGCTGGCGGCGACCACGGGGCATGACGGGCGGGACTGGCAGGACGGACCGGCGGGCGAGTCGCGGTCGTTCCTGGAGACCGGGCCCGGCCTGGTCCTCACCGCGCTCAAGGCGGCCGGGAACCCGATCGCCTCGGGCCGGACGCCCGGTCCGGTGACCGCGCTGACCGCCCGCGTCCACGAGGCCGGCGGCGGGACCGTCCCGCTGTCGGTCGCCACGACACTGCCCCTGGGACCGTGGCGGCGGGCCGATCTTCTGGAGAACGTCACCGGGGACGCCCCCGGCACACTCGACGGCATGGAGATCGTCACGCTGGTCGCTCCGCTCCGTCCCGGTCCGCCGCCGGAAGGCGCGGGGACGGACGGCGTGGGGACGGACGGCAGGGTGGCGGACGGCGGGGCCGTCCCCGCGGTGCCGGAGACCGAGCCGCACCAGCCCGTTCACACGCGCTACTGGCTCGGCAACACCGGGCCCGCGCCGATGGGCGATCTGCCGGTCGCCGTGCACCTGTCCCCGCCCGACCTGGACGTCGCGGGGCCGGTGGACCTGACCCTGACCATCGCCTCCAGCCTCACGGAAGACCGGGCGGAGGGCGTGGTCACGCTCACGGCCCCCGACGGCTGGTCGGTGGCGCCCGCCGTCCGGCCGTACGTGCTGCCTCCGGGAGGCCACGCCACCGTGCCGGTGCGGCTCACACCGCCCCCCGGTGCCGAGGCCGGCCTCCACCTGCTCGCCGCGCGCACCGAGTTCGGCGGCCAGGCGTACGAGGACGTGACCCGGCTGCACGTGTTCCGGCCGGGGGAGGGCGGGCGGCGGTCGCCGGGGCTGGAGGTGACGCTGGAGGGTCTCGGCCACCCGCCACACCTGCGGCTGACGCCCGGCGGCCGGGCGGAGGTCGTGGTGCGGTTGCGGTCCGAGGCGCGGTCGCCGGTCGCCGCGCAGGCGCAGCTCGTCAGCCCGTGGCAGACGTTCGAGATGTTCCCCGAGTGGAACGGCGGGGCCGTCGTGCCGCCCGAGGGCGAGGCGGAGGTGCGCTTCCCGGTACGCGTGCCGCCCGGCGCTCGCCCGGGCCGCTGGTGGGCGCTCGTGAAGATCGCCTGCGCCGGGTGGCTGCACTACACCGACACGATCGAGGTCGAGGTCGAGCGGTGAACGGCCCGGACGCACCCCCGACCGGCGGCGCCGCACCGGCGGCACGCGGAGAGGACGGCGGGCGGCGCTCGGGTCCGCCTGCCGTGCGGGCCGCGGCGACGGCGGGGGATCGAGTGATCACGGTCGCCGAGGTGGACCGGCGGCTACGCCTGCTGCGCAGCGGCCCGCTCGCGGCCCGGCTGCCGCGCCCGGAGACCGCCGAGGGCCGCAACCTGCGCCGCTGGCTGGTGCAGGTCATGGTGGCCGAGGCGCTGGCCGAGCAGGAGGCGGCCCGTCTCGGCCTGCCGGCCGGGCATCCGGCCCCGCCGGGGCCGCGGGCGGTGCTCACGCCGGCCGGCGCGCTCCGCACGGGCGGCGTCGCGGCCGCCGTCCTGGTGACGACGCCGGCCGCCAGGGCGGTGTGCCGGGCGCTGTCCGCGGGGCGCGAGCCGTCCGAGGAGGAGGTGCGCGACTACTACCGGCGCAACCTCGACCGGTTCACCACGCCGGAGACACGCTGGGTCCTTCCGTTCGGCGCGGTCCGGCGCGGGGAGATCGCCGGGCCGCTCGAGGACGCGGTCTTCGCCGCCCGCGAAGGTGAGACGATCGGGCCCGTGGAGGGCCCCGGCGGCCCCTGGACCCTGGTGGTCGAGCGGATCGAGGCGGCGCGGCGAGAGCCGTACGCGGCCGTGCGGGAGCGGATCCGCGCGGAGCTGGCGAAGGAGAACGAGGAGCGGGCCTTCGCCCGGTGGCTCGACGCACGGCACGCCGACGCGGTCGTGCTCACGCCGGGGCACGAGCATCCGGCCGACCCGGCCCAGCCCGACGCCGACCACCGGCACTGACCATGCGAAACACCCGGTTCCTGGCGGTCCGACCCCGGCGTTTCGGGGCACGTGAGTAGGCATGGCACAGCAAGTCAGCGCCTTCGACGCGCAGTTCCTCAACTTCGAGACGGGCACCAACCTCGCGCACATCGCGGCGCTCACGATTCTCGACCCCTCCGGCAGGCCCGGCGGCGCGCTGACCCGCGAGGACCTGATCGCGCTGCTCAAGCGGCGGCTCCATCTCGCGCCGCCGCTGCGCAGGCGGCTGGTCGAGGTGCCCTTCGGGCTCGACCACCCCTACTGGGCGGAGGATCGCGAGGTCGACTTCGACTACCACGTACGGGATCTGGCGCTGCCGCCTCCCGGAGACGACCACAAGCTCGCCGAGCAGGTCGCCCGGCTGCACGGGACACGGCTCGACCGGGGGCGGCCGTTGTGGGAGATCTACCTGATCCACGGCCTGGCCGGGGGCCGGGTGGCGATCTACACGAAGGTCCACCACGCCGCCGTCGACGGCGTCACCGGGGCCGAGGTGCTTACCGCCGTGATGGACTTCGAGCCCGAGCCGGCCGCCGTTCCCGCTCCGGAGGCCGGGATCGAGCCGCAGCAGGCCCCCGACGCGGTGGAGATGGTGATCAGGGGTGTCGCGCGGGTGCTGGACAACCCGTTCGCCCTGCTGCGATTCATCGCCGAGGCGGTGCCGCGGCTGGACGAGGTGCCGTTCGTGGCGCAGCTCCCGGGGGCGGGGCTGGTCTCGCGGTTCGTCCGGGGCATCGGCGGCGGGGACGCCGAGCCCCTGCCCGAGCTGCCCCGCACGGTGGTGCCGCGGACGCCGTTCTCCGGGCGGATCTCGCGGCACCGCCGATTCGCCTTCGGCCAGTTGCCCCTGGACGAGGTCAAGCGGATCAAGAACGCCTTCGGCGTCACCGTGAACGACGTCGTCATGGCGATGTGCGCCACGGCGCTGCGGCGCTGGCTGGCCAAACGCGACGAGCTGCCCCGTCAGCCGCTCGTGGCCGGGATCCCGGTCTCCACCCGGGGACAGGCCGCCAACGGCTCGGCCGCCAACGAGGTCATGCTGACCATGACCACCCTGCCGACGGACGTGGCCGACCCCCGCGACCGGCTGCTGTCGGTGAACCGCTCGATGAGCCTGATCAAGGAACGGCTCGCCGCGGCGTCGGCGGCCTGGCTCCTGGAGTTCAGCCAGGCGATGCCGGCCGCGCTGAGCGCGCTGGCGGCCAGGTCCGCCTTCCGGATCGCCTCGCGTGCGGCTCCCGCCATGAACCTGCTGGTCTCCAACGTGCCGGGGCCCCAGACGCCGCTCTACGTGTGCGGGGCGCGGGTCACCGCGCTCTACCCGATGTCGGTGATCACGGACGTCAGCGGGGGGATCAACATCACGGTGTTCTCCTACGACGGCAGGCTCGGCTTCGGGATCGTCACCGACCGCGACATGGTGCCCGACGTGTGGGACCTCATCGACTACCTGCGGGACTCGCTGGCCGAGTACGGCGCTCTGGCGGCCCCGCCCGAGCAGAGGACGGCGGAGCAGGGAAAGCCCGCGGAGCCCGGAAAGCCTGGGAAGACCGCGAAGCCGCGAAGGACGGCGAAGGCGGGCGCGGCGGCGCGCGGCGCGGGAGCGGCCGGCGGGCCGGGGCGGGGGCCGGAGCAGGAGCAGGGGCAGGGCGCGGCGCCGAAGCCGAGGCGGACGCGCAAGCCTCCGGAGCCGCCGCCCGCCTGACGCCTCCGCGCCCACGGCGGGCCACCCGGAGGGCGGCGGTCAGGAGGAGTCGCCCGTGGGATCCGGTCCGGTGTGGTGCGCGCCGAGGCCGGACGTGGAGCCGGGGACGGCGGGGGGCCGCGCTCCCCGGTCGCCGTCTCCCAGCGTCAGCGCCGCGATCCCGGCCGTGAGCAGCAGGGCGAAGACCGCGGCGATCACGGCGAACACGATGGACTGCCGGGACATGCCGGTGTGCGGCGGGGGCGGGGGAGCGGACCCTCGCCGGGGGCGCTGCGGCCGGTGCCCGTCCGGCAGATGACCGTCCGGCAGATGACCGGGTGGCCGAGGAGCGGATGGCCGAGGACCGGATGGCCAATGACCGGTTGGCAGGGGCCCGCCTGGCTGCGGCCGGGCTCGCGGCCCCGGCGCCGCGCTCGGCGCGGTCGCCGCGCGGCGCAGGTCCTGACCGCTCGGGGGAACGCCTCCGGCCGGGCCGGTGAGCGAGTGCCCCGGCGCGGCGGGGGCGCGGGTCTCGCCGGGGCGTTGCTCCCCGGGGTGCCGTCCGGTCACTGCGGCGGGCCAGGAGGGGGACGGAACGGGCCCGGAGGGGGACGGGGAGCCCCACCCCGGGACGCCGCCGGCCCGGTCCCCGGACGCGGCGGAATGCGGGTGGTCCCCGGAGGCGGAGCCGTCCGGCGTCAGGGCGGCGAGCGCGTCCCGCAGCGCGGCGGCCGTCGGGATCCGCTGGGCCGGATCGGTCTCCATGCCGCGGCGCAGGACGGCGGTGAGCGCGGCGGGCACGCCGGGGATGTCGGCGATCGGCAGCCGGTGCAGCGCCATGATGGCCGCGATGTTGACCACGCCGCTGTCGGGAAATCGCGGCGGCCTGCCCTGGAGCAGTGCGTACAACGTGGCCGAGAGCGCGTACACGTCCCCGGCGGCCGTGGGCTCGGTGAGGTCGAACGCCTCCGGCGGCGCGTAGGCGGGCGTGAGCGACTCGCGCGTGACCGACACCTCGCCCCGCGCCGCGCCGCCCTGTCCCGGCATCGTGGCCAGGCCGAAGTCCGACAGGGCGACCATGCCGTACGAGTTGACCAGGATGTTGGCGGGCTTGACGTCGCGGTGGAGGACGCCCACGGCGTGGGCGGCGGCCAGCGCATCGGCGATCTTGACGCCGATGTCGCGCACCTCGCGGGGGCCGAGCGGGCCGGCGTCGCGCAGCCGGTCGGCCAGCGACCCGTTCGGGCACAGCTCCAGCACCATGTACGGCCGGCCGTCGGGCAGCACGCCCGCGTCGTAGACGTCGGCCACGTGCGGATGGCCGGACAGGGCGCCGGCCGACGTCACCTCGCGCATGAACCTGCGCCGGTCGCGGTCGGAGACGAGCACGCGGTTGTCGACCTTGAGCGCGACCTCGCGGCCCACCGCGAGCTGCCTGGCCCGGTACACGACCCCGAAGCCTCCCTGGCCCAGGATCCCGAGCACCTCGTAGCCCGGCACCAGCGGCCCGCCCGCCTCGCCCACCCCGCACCTCCAGAGGACCCGGCGGAAACCGCGTTCAGAAAATCTTCAGGAATCCCGCGTCCGGCACATTACCGGAGTGATCGCCCATAGGGCCCTGTCTTGATCCAGGAGACGCGGAATCGGCACCTATGCTGTGCTCATGACGGGGCTCACGACGGGCGGCACGGCGGGAGGCGCGGCAGGAGGCGCGGCGGGAGGCAGCGCCACGGGAGGCCGGAGCCCGGAGCGGCGCAGGGACCTGCTCGACGCGGCCGACCGGGTGATCCGCAGAGAGGGCCCGCAGGCGTCGATGGCCGCGATCGCGGCGGAGGCGGGGATCACCAAGCCGATCCTCTACCGCCACTTCGGCGACAAGAGCGGCCTGTACCAGGCGCTCGCGGAACGCCACACGCGGGTCGTGATCGACCTGCTGCGCCCGGAGTTCGCCAGGGCCATGGCCGACCCCCGGGTCCGCGCCCGGGGCACCATCGAGGCCTACCTGGAGACCATCTCGGCCAACCCCAACCTCTATCGCTTCCTGTTCCACCGGGCCAGCGCCGAGGACAGCCGCACCCGCACGCAGATGGCCGCCATGGTGCGCAGCGTCGGCGAGGAGCTGGGCGCGGTGCTCGCGGAGGAGGGCGTGGCCGACCCGGTACGCGCCCGGGTGCTCGGCCACGCGTTCGTCGGCATGGTGCAGGCGATCGGCGACTGGTGGCTGGAGAACCCCGGGCTCGACCGCGACACGGTGGTGGACAGCCTTGCCGACGTGATCGCCGGGGCGCTCACGTCCTGACGCCGCCTCTGCTCGTCGCCCCAAATCAGGTCAGATAACGCCCAAAGCGGATTAAGGGCCCCATGGTGGCCTTCGTGGCGCATGCCCCTGAAACATCGATGTAGCCCGGTCGGGGTAATTTAGTTGCGCTAACTAACTGTCCGTCCGTCGCGCGCTGCGCGGAAACAGGCCGTGCCCTGTGCGGACCAAGAGGAGGGGAACCACTCCGTGGCCGTAGCGAACCAGTCCCTGGCGGGGGCGTCGCCGCAGTCGGCGCCGCCCTCGCGGTACAAATGGATCGCGCTGTCCAACACCACCCTCGGCGTCCTGATGGTGACGATCAACCAGTCCATCGTGCTGATCGCCCTTCCGGACGTCTTCCGCGGCATCCACCTGAACCCGCTCGACCCCGGCAACACGGGCTACCTGCTGTGGATGATGATGGGCTTCATGGTCGTCACGGCCGTACTGGTGGTGATGTTCGGCCGCCTGGGCGACATGTTCGGCCGGGTCCGCATGTACAACCTCGGGTTCGCGGTCTTCAGCCTGTGCTCGATCATGCTGTCGCTGACCTGGATGGACGGCGACGCCGGAGCCATGTGGCTGATCGGCTGGCGGATCGTGCAGGGTGTCGGCGGCGCGCTGCTGTTCGCCAACTCCACCGCGATCCTGACCGACGCCTTCCCGGTGCGCCAGCGCGGCACCGCGCTCGGCATCAACTCGATCGCCGCCATCGCCGGCTCCTTCCTCGGCCTGGTCGTCGGCGGGGTCCTGGCCCCGGTCGACTGGAAGGCGATCTTCCTGGTCTCCGTGCCGTTCGGCGTCTTCGGCACGATCTGGGCGTACGTCAAGCTCAAGGACAACGGCGTGCGGCGCCGGGCGCGGATGGACTGGTGGGGCAACGCGACCTTCGCCGTCGGCCTCATCGCGCTGTTGGTCGGCATCACCTACGGCATCCAGCCGTACGGGACCGGCGTGATGGGCTGGGGCAACCCCTGGGTGATCGCCGCGCTCGGCGGGGGCGTCCTGCTGCTCGCGCTGTTCGCCTGGATCGAGACCAGGGTGGACGAGCCGCTGTTCCGGCTCTCGCTGTTCCGCAACCGCGCCTTCCTCGCGGGCAACGTCGCGAGCCTGCTGACCGCCCTCGGGCGCGGCGGCCTGCAGTTCATGCTGATCATCTGGCTGCAGGGCATCTGGCTGCCGCTGCACGGCTACAGCTTCGAGGAGACGCCCCTGTGGGCGGGCATCTACATGATCCCGCTGACCGTGGGCTTCCTGCTGTCCGCGCCGATCTCCGGCTGGCTGTCGGACCGGTTCGGGCCGCGGATGTTCACGGTCGGCGGCGCGCTGGTCACCGCGGCGAGCTTCTACGCCCTGATGACCCTGCCCACGGACTTCGGCTACGGCGTCTTCGCGCTGCTCATCCTGATCAACGGCGTCGGCTCCGGCCTGTTCTCCTCGCCCAACCGGGCGGAGATCATGAACTCGGTCCCGGCGGAGTCCCGAGGCGTCGGCGCGGGCATGACCGCCACCTTCCAGAACTCCTCGATGGTCCTGTCCATCGGCGTGTTCTTCAGCCTGATGATCGCGGGCCTGTCGCAGTCGCTGCCGTACACCATGCACGACGAGCTGGTGGCCCAGGGCGTGCCCGCCGCGCAGGCCGAGGGCATCGCCCAGCTGCCGCCGATCGCCGTGCTGTTCGCGGCGTTCCTCGGATACAACCCGTTCCGGGAGCTCCTCGGTGGCATCCTCGACCGGCTGCCCGACGGCGGCGCCCGCCTGACGAGCAAGGAGTTCTTCCCGCACCTCATCGCGGGCCCCTTCCACCAGGGCCTGGTCATCGCGTTCTGGTTCGCCGTGGCCGCGTGCGTGGTGGCCGCCCTGTCGTCGCTGCTGACCGACCGCGTCGGCCGCAGGCACCGCGCCGCCGCCCGCGAGTCGCTCGGCTCCGAGCTCGCCGCCGTCTCCGGCGAGGCCGGCCTGGCCGGCAACGAGCTGGTCATCCCGGACGAGGAGTTCGACGCCCAGCGGGCCGCGCCGGACACGACGAAGCCCTGACGCGCCGCCGCGTCCCCGCCGCGTCCCCGCCTCGTCCTCACGGGGCGGGGGCCGCGGCGGGTCGCCGCCCCGGCGTACCGGCAGGCCGGATCACGCCGGATCACGCCGGGAGGACGTCGATAGGGTCGAGCACCACGACCGGGATATGGCGCGCCGTCATGCCCCTGTACCCCTCGTAGACGGGGTGCCGCCGGCTCATCGACCGCCACAGGCGTTCGTACTCCTCTCCCGTGGCCTCGACGGCACGCACCTTGAGCGCGGTGAGCCCGGCGGCGCCGCCCACCTCGATCTCGGCGACGGGGTCGGCGCGCAGGTTGAGCCACCAGGCGGGAGTGGCGTCGTCGCCGCCGTTCGAGGCGATCATGACGAAGCGCCGGCCGTCCCTGCCGTACCCGACCGGCCGGGTCCGGGGCAGGCCGGTCCTGCGGCCCCGGGTCGTGAGGAGCAGGACGGGGATGCCGCGCATGGTGGCGGGCCTTCGCCCGCCGGTCCTGCGATAGGTGCGCACCTGCCAGTCGCAGATGCATTTGATCACCAGGTTGAACAGGCGGGAGCGTCGTGCCATGTCCGCTCAGCTCCCGAAGACGATCCGCTGGCGGCGCCGGTGGCCGGGACGCAGCAGTACCAGCAGCAGGCTGAGAACCGGCCCGGCGAGCGTGCGGATGTGCGCCATCTCCTCCGGGCTCGCGTACCGGTCGACCCAGGCGAGCTCGAAACGCGGGTCGCCACCCCTGAGCGACTTCTCCATCTCCTTCCATTCGGCCGCCGGCACGTACTTCTCGATGACCGGGAAGATCCTGCGCTCCTCCTCTTCGATGTGCTCGTCGATGAGCTCCGACAGCGTGCGCAGCGCGGTCGCCAGGTCGCCGACGCCCCGGCCGCTCGCGAAGGCCCGGGCCGTCGTGCGGACCCGGTCGAGCAGGGGGTCGAGTTCGGAGTGGTCGTCGGAGAGGTCGGCGAGGTCCACGGCGGCGCCCGCCGACCGTTCGATCACCGGCCAGACGATCTCGTCCTCCCTGGTGTGGTGGTGATGGATCGCCGCGCAGACGTCCTCCGCGTAGCGGGCGACGGCGGCGGCGCGGGCGGAGTCCGCCCGTCCGCGTCCCGCGTCGAGGTCCTCGGCCAGCGCGCGGAGCCGGTGCAGGTCGCCGCGCATGGCGCGGTGGATGATGCGGATCCCGGTGAGCTCGGGTGTGTCCAACGTGAGCCTCCATGATGTCCGAATCGGTCTCGAAACCACGGTGGCTCCGCCCGCTAAACGCCTGTTTGGCGGCCACTTGGCGGTGCTGTCCTCACGATTTCAGCGTGTCGAGCGCTCGCGTCGCCTCCTCGTGCCAGTGCGGCGAGCCGAGCCGTCCGGCGACGCCCGCGGCCGTGGCGTAGTGCTCCGCCGCCGCGGCGGGATCGCCCAGGAACTCCGCCAGCCGCCCGAGCACGAGAGCGGTGGGGCCGAGTGTGATCGCCCCGGTGTGCAGGCCGGCCATCTCTTCCCGGAACGGGAGGAGAAGCCGGTAGCACTCCTCGGCCACATCCCGGGCGCCGAATGCCATCGCGCTGCCGGCGCGGAGCGCCACGTTGATCGTGTGATAGACCCAGCGGGTCGGCCGGCGGTCCGGCCAGGCGGACCGGGCTTCCTCCAGCCGTCCGGCGGCGATCAGCGCGCTGACGTAGAACTCGTCGGTCTCATGAGGAATGGCCTCGCGGGCGGCGGCGAGTTCGGCCACCGACTCGTGCGCACGGCCGCAGGCGAGGCGTACGACGAACCGGGCCAGGCTCCCGAAGACCACGTCGTTCTGGCCCCCCGCCTCTCCCATCCGGTCGGACAGCACCGTGTAGGCCGCCTCGGCCTGCTCGAACTCTCCCTCCACCAGGAGGCGGAGGGCGTCGAGGAACGCGATGATGGCCAGGACGAGGCCCAGCTGGCCGCTGGTGGAGTATTCGACCGCCCGCCCGGCGTGCCGCTCGGCCGCCGCCCAGTCGTTGCGCCCCAGCGCGACCATGCTCAGCGCGTGGTGAGCGAGGGTCTGGTAGCCGAGCAGCCCCTCCCGGGCGGAGATCTCCAGCAGCTCGAGCCCGAGCGCCTCCAGCTCGTCGTGGCGGCCGGGAATGAACGTCGCCCAGTAACGCGCGGCGAGCGCCAGGCACAGCACAGGGGGATCGCCGAGGCCCCGGGCGATCTCGACGGCCTCGGCGCTCGCGGCGTCGACGGTCCTTTCGTCATGACCGCCCATCTCGTAGGCCAGGGCGGCGAGCAGCCGGCAGCGCAGTTCGCCGGCCGCGACCGGCAGGCAGGAGCGGATGGCGTCCACGAGGTCCGGATCGGCGGCGGGGTCGTTCTTCCAGATCATGGGCGCGTCGTTGGCGACCGCGGCGCGGGCGACGGCGAGGGGGTCGCCGAGCCGCCGGGCCGTCGTCAGGGCACGCTTGCGCGTGGCCGCCGCCCCTACGAGATGGCCCGCGCTCGCCTGCGCGGAGACCAGGCGGCACAGCAGGTCCAGCCGGAGATCGTCGGCGGGCTCGGTCGCGAGATCCAGGGCCTCGAGTGCGCCCTCAAGCAGGGTCGCCGCCTCCCTGTGGGCGTACACGCCGGACGCCTGCCCGGCCGCCCTCCACGCGTACTCCGCGGCCGCGCGCGCCGTGGCCGGCGTGGCGGCGGCCAGCGCGTGGTAGCCGAGCGCGCCGACGTCGCCCGGGTGCACCCGCTCCAGCGCGGTGAGGACCTTCGCGTGCAGCCGCGTACGGCGCAGCCGCGGGATGTCCTCGTAGAGGGTTTCGCGGACCAGGACATGTGTGAACCGGACCCTGCCGGGGGCAGGCTCGGTGAGCAGCCCGGCGAGCACACCCGCCTCCAGGCCGTCGAGGACGGTCTCCTCGTCGGCGTCCTGCACGGCGACCAGCACGTCCACGTCGGCGTCCCGGCCCATGACGGCGGCGTTGCGCAGGGTCGTCTGCGCCGTCGCGGGCAGGCGGGCGATCCGCCTGCGGATGAGGTCGCGGACCCCGGGCGGCAGCGAGTGCGCCGCCGCCGCCCCCTCGGTCGCCAGCAGCCGGGCGGTCTCGGCCACGAACAGCGGATTGCCTCCGGTGCGCTCGGCGACCGTCCGGGCGGTGCCGGCGTCCACCTCCATGCCGGACCGTTCCACCAGCAGGCGCCGGACGTCGTCCTCGCCGAGTCCCTGCAGGGTCACGTTCTCGGCCGTCTGCACGGCCAGGGCCGCCCCGGCCGCCGCCAGGTCGTCGCCAGCCTCCGAGGGCCGGTGGGTCAGGACCACCAGGACCGGCGTGTCCGCCAGCCGGGTCGCCAGATGACGCAGCAACTCGAGAGTCGCGTCGTCGGCGCGGTGCACGTCCTCCAGCACGAGCAGCAGCGGCCCGGCCACGCTCTCCAGGTAGTCGCCCACCGCCTGGGCCAGCCGGAACTGGCCGACGCCGGGGGAGTCCTCCTGCACCAGGGGTGCGAGCCGCGCCTCGGTCCCCGGATCCGGGGGGCGGACGGCGAACAGGGTCCGCAGGACCTCGCTCCACGCCCACGCGGGAGGCACCCCGCCGAGCGTCTCCGGGCACCGGCCGACCGCGACCCGCCAGCCCTCGTCGCCGAGACGCCGGAGCAGGGCGTCGGCCAGCGTGCTCTTGCCCGCGCCGGGATCCCCGCCGAGCCAGGCCACGCGAAAACCGTGCCCGGCCTGCTCGGCGGCGGAGACCAGGCGGGCGAGCTCCGCCGTACGGCCGATCATCGGCGGCGGCGCCGCCGGTGACTGCACGCCCGGTGACTGCGCGGCCGGTGATGGGGCGGCCGGTGACGGGGCGGGAGGCGCCGCCGTCGTGACGGCCTTCGGCGCGTCGAGGGCCTCGCTGTGCGCGAGGATTCCGGCCTCGAGGGCCCGCAGGGCGGGGCCCGGGTCCATGCCCAGCTCTTCGGCGAGCCTGGCCCGGGTTCTGCGCAGTGCCGCCAGGGCGTCGGCCTGCCGTCCCGAGCGGTAGTAGGCCAGGGCCAGCAGCCGTACGGCGTCCTCGCGCATCGGGTGGTCGGCGACGTGCCGCTCCAGCTCCGGCACGACCTCGGCATGCCGGCCGAGCGCGAGCTTCGCCTCCGCGCGATATTCGGCGGCCAGGACCCGCAGCTCCTCCAGCCGCGCCGCCTCGGGCACCGCCCAGTCCTCGTCGCCGAACTCGGCGAAGGCGGCCCCCCTCCAGAGCGACAGGGCCCCGTCGACCACGCGCAGTGCCCCCGCCGCATCCCCCTCGGCGAGGAGGGCCGACGCCGTGTTCACGAGCGTGGGGAAGCGCCACGCGTCGACGGCGTCGGCGTCGGCGTGCAGTACGTATCCGGGTGGGGCGGTCACCAGGACCTTCGCCGGGGTCCGCGGCGCGCGGCCCGGTTCGAGGAGGCGGCGCAGGTTGGAGACGTAGACCTGCAGCGCGCCCAGCGCCTTCGGCGGGGGCTGGCCCTGCCACAGGTCGTCGATGAACCGGTCGGTGGAGACCACGTGCCCGCCGGCGCAGACCAGGCGCGCCATCACCGCCCGCTGCAGTGGCGGCCCCAGATCGACAGGACGCCCGCCCACCTCGGCCCGGAACTGGCCGAGAACCCATAAACGCACCATTTCCAGCAGAGCATAGGAATCGTTCGCCGCTCCGGCATAGTCACAATTCGGCGTGGTGGCCACTGTCGCCATCCGGCGTCCGCCACACGACGACCGAGCGGGACGATCCGGACGGCGAAGGGTGGATAAAGGCGAAGGGTGGATAAAAGGGTGCAGTGCGCGCCCGAGCCCCGCGGGATGCCGCCTACGCCGATGTGGTCCTGTCCATGGGTTCGAAGACAAGCCGGATGAGCTCGCGGGCAATGATCTCCGGATCGCCCTGGGTGCTCTCCGGCAGGGAGCCGCTGAGCCACAAGCCGGCGAAACCGTGGGCGAGCGACCACGCGGCGATCGTGGTCAGCCGGTCCTGCTTCGGGCTCGGCGACAGTCTGCCGGCGCTGGTGACGAGCACATTGGCGGCACGCTCACGCGCCGAGCGCATCCCCGGATCGTCCGCGCGGTACAACTCCGGACGGAACATCACCTCGAAGTAGGGTTTGTGGTCGATGGCGAAGCGCACGTAGGCCACCCCCACCGCGAAGACGTCCCCGGCCGCGCGTTCCAGGCCGTCGGCGAACAGCTCGAAGCCCTCGGCGGCCACGGCCGTCAGCAGTCCCGCCTTGTCGCCGAAGTGGTGCGCGGGCGCGGCATGCGAGACGCCCGCACGCCGGGCCAGCTCGCGCAGACTCCATCCGGCAGGACCGGACTCGCCGATGGCCTCAAGGGCGGCGTCGATGATGGCCCGTCGCAAATTGCCGTGGTGGTAGGCCGACTGGTTGATCTCCCTCACCTCCGTGCTGACTGCCTTGTCCGGTCTCACCCTATCTTGACATTGACAAGACCGAGAGTCTCCTCCAATCTAGCCGCTGACAAGATTGGAGAAGAGATGGTTCCGTTCACCGCCCTGATCGGGGGCTTCGTCGCCATGCGGCTGCTGGGCATGGTCGGCGTCGACATGCTGGACGGCTGGCAGCCCGCACTGCGGGGCGCTCTGGCGTTGATGTTCGTCGTCACCGGTGTGCCGCACTTCCTGCCGTCGTCGCGGCGCGACTTCGTCGCCATGATCCCCGCCGCGTTCCCCCGGCCTGCCCTGCTGGTCACCATGACCGGGATGCTGGAGCTGGCCGGCGCCGCCGGACTGCTGCTGCCGCCGCTCGCACCGTACGCCGCGATCGGGCTCGCACTGCTCATGATCGCCATGTTCCCGGCCAACGTCTCGGCCGCGCGCCGCGGCCTCACCCTTGCGGGAAAGCCGGTGACTCCGCTGCCGGTCCGCACCGCTCTGCAGCTGCTCTTCGTCGCCGCCGCCGTCGCAGCGGCCGTGTGAACCGAGGCGATCACCACCCGGCACGCCGAACGCGCATGTCACGGATCCCCAAGGAACACGATCACGGATGCTCCCGGTACGACGACTCCCGGCATCGACCACATCGACCACATCGATCACACCGTGCTCATCCCCACCGACCTCGCCGCGGTGCTCCGCTCGTCGGCGCCGGCGGCGGGGGGATGTCCCTACCTCCGATCGGGGGGCCTCTCGGATTTCCCCCGGCAGGCGTCTCGGCGAGCGTGAAAGACAGAGGGACAACGCGAAGGAGGACGTGACGCATGCGTGGCAGAACACGACTCGTGGCCGCCGGGCTCGCGACGGCGGCGATGACGGCCGGGCTCGTCCCGGCGCAGGCGCGGGCCGCGGAGGACCGGCCGGCGATCGACTGGACGGCGTGCGCCGGGGAGGGGTTCCCGGCGGGAACGCGGTGCGGCACGCTCGACGTGCCGCTCGACTGGGCGCACCCGGAGGGGAGGACGACGACCCTGCGTATCGCGCGGCTGCCGGCCACCGATCCCGCACGCCGGATCGGCAGCGTGCTGCACATCCCCGGCGGCCCCGGCAACAGCGGGATCGAGGACATCAAGCAGGCGGCGGGCGACCTCGCCGGGATCCGGGAGCGCTTCGACCTCATCGCCTACGATCCGCGCAACACCGGGCTCGCCGCCAAACTGCCCGAGTCCTGCGCGCAGCCGGCGGTGCCGGCCCTGACCGAGCCCCGCAGCCGGGCCGAGTACGACGCCCAGGCCCGGGCGATCGCCGCGGCCATCCGCAGATGCGAGGCCGAGGACCGCAGCGGGCTGTACGGCAGGCTCGACTCGATCTCGGTGGCCCGCGACACGGAGGCGATCCGCGCGGCCCTGGGTGAGCCGCGGCTCAACTTCATGACAGAGTCGGCAGGAGGGGTGCCGGCCGAGGCCTACCTCCGGCTGTTCCCGGAACGCGTCCGCGCCATGTACCTGGACGGCGTGGTCAACCAGACCGCCGGCTGGGCCGACCAGAGCCTGCTGGGCTACCGGGACCTCGAGCGGATCTTCGGCCGCTTCACCGCCTGGTGCGCGAAGACCACCGCCTGCGCCCTGCACGGCGAGGACGCAGGAAAGGTGTGGCGCGACCTCACCGCGCGGGCCGACAGGTCGCCGATCCCGGTCACCTCACAGCGGTTCGGCCAGGGGAAGCTGACCGGCTCCTCCCTGCGGTGGTTCGGGTTCGCCCCCGACCCCGGGCCGGGGGACTCCCGATGGCTGACCTTCGCCGAGGCGGTGGACAAGGTCCGGCGCGGCGACGGCTCGGGGTTCGCCGACGCGGCCCTGGGCAACGCCCGCGTCTGGACGATGCCCCTCACGATCGGCATGACCTGCGCCGACGACCGGGGCTACCACGGGTACGAGGAGTACGTCAGGGTGCGCCGCGAGGCGCGCAGGACATCCCCGAGTTTCGGCGGCGCGACCTTCGACCAGCTCGCCTGTGCGGGGTGGCCGCTGCCGGTCGCGAACCCGTCCCGCCCCCTGCCGGTCCGCGGCCTGCCGCCGCTGCTCGGCGCGGGGACCTGGAGCGACTTCACGTTGACGGAAAGCCTGGTCCGGCGGGTCCCCGGCTCGGCCACGATCAGGTACGACGGCCCCGGTCACGTCCTCTACCTGTCCGGCAACCTGTGCGTGATC
This sequence comes from Microbispora sp. KK1-11, assembly GCF_006874435.1. Lineage (NCBI taxonomy): Bacteria > Bacillati > Actinomycetota > Actinomycetes > Streptosporangiales > Streptosporangiaceae > Microbispora > Microbispora sp. KK1-11. Next base: position 167,881 of record NZ_VIRJ01000008.1, read on the forward strand.
GGGCATGTCACCCGGTATCTCACCGACCTGACCGTGCCCCCGCGTGGCACCGTCTGCCGCCCCGGCGACTGACCGGGGGTCTCCGAGCGCGGCCTCCCCACTCGCACGTGGCGGAGGCCGCCACCCATAGGCCTGTCACCCGTAGACCTGTTACCCGTAAACCTGGGAGACCCGGCGCTCGTAGGCGCGGCGCCAGGAGAGCCGGTAGAGGACCCGCATGATGGCCGGGGCGGAGCCGAAGATGTGCTCGCGGTCGGCGGGGGTGGCCACGTCGAGCAGCCAGGCGGCGAGCATCGGCACGTCGCGGCCGTGGCTCTTGGTGACCTTCTTGCCCGACTCGTCCCACCAGGCCGCGCTGACGTGCTCTCTGATCAGCGGGACGACCTCGGACTCCTCCAGGTCGAGGTGGGTGTTCAGCAGCCGGTCGAGCGCGCGCAGGTCGGCCGCGACCTCACGGGCCGGCCTGCCGCCGGCGGAGAGCCTGCCGATGACGGCGTCCATCTCCTGGTGGTCGGCCTCCAGCCGGTCCAGCGTCGCGGCGGCCTCCGGGACGAGGCCGCGCAGCAGCGGCCAGATCGCCTCGTCCTCCTCGGTGTGGTGGTGGTGCAGGGCGCGCAGCAGCAGCGCGAGGTGCTCGTCGACGACCGCGCGGCGCCGCTCGTCGCGGGGGTCGCAGCGGTCGAGGACCTCGGCCAGCCTGCCGAACTCGCGCCGCAGGCCGGCGTGGAAGACGAGGAACATGACGAGGTCGGGAGCGGGGTCGCCCGGTCGGCGCCGGGTCTGCGTCGGTGTTGTCATGGCCTCACGATGGCCCCGCCCCCTTCACCGCCACTCAACGTTCACTTGCGGCCCGCTTCCCGGCCGGTTGTCACCCGCGTACGGCCTCGCGTTCGCGGGCGATCCGGGCGGCCCACCAGGTCAGCCCGGCCGCCACGCAGCGCTTGGCGGCCGTGTCCAGATGCGCCCGCGCCGTCTCCGGCCCCGCCGCCCGGCCCAGGTAGGCCATCCGCCCCAGGTAGTAGCCGACCGGCCCGGCGCAGAACGTCCCCGCCCCGAAGGCGATCCTGTCCTCGTACGGCAGGAGCCTGCGATAGGTCAGGGCGCACGCTTCGTGGTCGCCCGCGACGATCTGGGCCTCGCCCTGCAGGCACAGCCCCGGCAGCTCGCCGAAGTCGCGCGGCAGCAGGTGCCAGCCCTGCTCGCGCGCCGCCTCGGCCGCCGTGCGGTCGCCCCGCCAGTCGCCGATGAGCACGCCCATCACCTGCCGGTGGGCGGGGAAGGGGGAGTAGCGCGCCATCAGCTCCTCGGCACCGTCGAAGTCCCGCATGGCAAAGTGCCGGGTGAGCAGCGCCGAAGACAGCGTGCTGCTCGTGTGCCACAGGTTGAGCCGCTCACCGGCCTCGGCCGCCGCGGCGTACGCGTTGCCCGCGCCCTCGAAGTCCCCGTCGAGGAGGCGCCGGGTCCCGGTCCAGATCAGGTGCTGGAACCGGGGCCAGGGCAGGTCGAGCCGCTCGACCAGCACCCCCGCCCGCTCGGCGGCCCGGTCGGCGCCGGCCATGTCGAACAGGTCGATCCGAGTCCGCTCTCTGATCATGTAGCCGAGCAGCTCGAACCCGGGCAGCCCGAGCCCGGTGAGCTCCTCGCCGATCGCGTCGAGCTCCGCCATGTGCTCGGGGAGCTGCACGCCCAGATACCGCGCGTTCAGCGTGATCGCCAGCAGCTCCAGGCCGGCCTCGCCGGAGGCCACCAGACGGCGGGCCATCGACAGCGCCTCGGCCGTGGCGGTGTCGCAGCGGGGGTCGGCCGAGCCGTCGTAACGTTCCATACCGAGGCAGCCGAGCAGCCTGCAGCGCAGTTCGGAGTCCCCCTCGGGCAGCGCGGTGAGGGCGTCCTCGATCCGCCGCACGGTGTGCAGCTCGATGTCGCCGTAGGTGTAGAACTTCCACAACCCCGGGGCGTCCAGGCTGGTCAGCGCCCGCGCGGCGAGCAGCGGGTCGCCCGACCTGTCGGCCGCGAGCACCGCCTCCGCCCGGGTCTGCCGGGCCGAGAAGCCGTGACCGGCGGCGAGCTGCGCGCGGACCAACTGGAGCAGGAGTTCGACGTGCTCGCGGGGGTCCGCGCCGGGCAGCGTCCCGTGCGCCTCCACCGCCCGGCGCCACCACTGCGCGGCGTCCTCGTACGCGTGCCGTCCGGCCGCCTGCCCGGCCGTGGCCGACGCCCAGCGCACCGCGTCCGCCGCGGCGGCGGGCCCGCCGGCGAGCGCGTGCCTGGCGAGGACCGCGAGGTCGGCCCCCGGCCGGAGTTCGAGCGCCCGGAGCGCGGCCAGGTGCAGCCCGGCCCGGCGGCGCGGCGGAATGTCGGCGTAGACCGTCTCCCTGACCAGATCGTGGGTGAAGCGCAGGTCCTCGTCCAGAACGCGGAGGGTGGTCGCGGCGTCGAGCGCCTCGTCCACGTCCGCGCCGGAGGCGTCCGCGACGACCTCGGCCAGCAGCCGCCGGTCCGCGCCCGTGCCGAGCACGGCCGCCGCGTCGATGGCGGGGCGGTGCCGGGCGGGCAGGTCGAGCAGGCGGCGGCGCAGGACGTCGGCCAGGCCCTCGGGCACCCCGGTGAGCGCCCTCTCGATGCCCTGGTCCTCGGCCAGGCGGAGGGTCTCGCGGATGAACAGCGGATTGCCCCGGGTGCGCTCGGCGAGCGCCGCCACGCTCGCCGCGTCGCGCAGCCCCGACAGCTCGGCGACCGCGGCGGGGTCGAGCCCGGCCAGCGGCAGGCGGAGGGCGTCGTGCCGTCCGAGCAGGCCGAGCGTGTCGTGCACCACGGCCGGGCCCTCGCCGGACCGCACGGTGATCACGATGGCGACCGCGCCGCGCAGCAGCAACGCGAGGTCGGACAGCAGGCCCAGCGACGCCGTGTCGGCCCACTGGAGATCGTCGATCGCCACGAGCAGCGGCCGGTCGGCCGCGGCCGTCTCCAGGTAAGCCGCGGTCGCCTGGTGCAGCCGGAACCGGGCCTCGCTCGCCTCGGCGGGCCGTCCGGCCTCCGGGGCGGGGTCGTCTCCCGGAGCGGCGTCGCCGAGCAGCACCCGCAGGGCGGCGGCCTGGGCGGGGGAAGGGGGGACCCGGGCGGCGAGATCCCGGACGACCTGCTGCCACGGCCACAGCGCGGGCGCGCCGGAGGTCTCGTGACACCTGCCCCAGGCGACCAGCCAGCCCTCGGCGGCCCGCCGTCCGGCGAACGCCTCCGCCAGCCACGTCTTGCCGATCCCCGGCTCACCGGAGATCACCGCGATCCCCGGCCCGCGCTGGGCCACTCCCCGGGCCGCCTGGATCACGTCCCGCGCCAGCTCGTCGAGCCGGTCGAACTGCGTTCCCCGGCCAACGGCGCGCCGCTCCGGCCGGTCCGCCCGCGCCGCTTCGGCCCGTGCTGCTTCGATCGGCGCCGCCCGGCCCTGCCGTACGGGGGCGGGGCCGTCGAGGGCCGGGTCCTGGGCGAGGATCGCCTCCTCCAGGCGCCGCAGCGCCGGGCCGGGGTCGAGGCCGAGTTCCTCGGCCAGATGGGCCCGGGCCGTGCGCAGTGCCTCCAGGGCGTCCGCCTGCCGGCCCAGGGCGTAGAGCGTGCGGGCGAGCAGCTCCCACAGCCCCTCGCGCAGGGGATGCGCGGCCACCAGGGCCTCCAGCTCGCCCACCACGTGGGGGTCGCCCACCCGCCCGGCCAGGAGCCGTTCCCGCGTCACCAGATGCGCCTCGGCGAGCCGCTCGATCTCCGGCCGGAGCCAGGGCACGTCGCCGAACTCCTCGTACGGCATGCCGCGCCACAGGGCCAGGGCGCGTTCCGGCTCGCCGGCCTGGGCCAGGCGGACGAACTCGTCGGCGTCCACCTCGTGCGGCCCGAGCGCGTACCCCGGAGGGCGGCTGAGGAGCACGGACGAGGGCGTGCGCGGAGCGCGGCCGGGTTCGAGCACCCGGCGCAGGTTGGAGATGTAGCTGTGCAGCGTGCTCTGGGCGCGCGGCGGCGGCGTGCCGTCGTACAGGTCGTCGAGGATCGCGTCCACCGACACGGTCGCGCCCCTGGCGACAAGCAGGCGGGCCACCAGCAACCGGGGCCGCGGCCCGCCGAGGTCGACGGGAACGCCGTCGACGTACGCCTCGACCGGGCCGAGCACCCGGAACATGACCGCCATGCCGGGATTGTGCCACGATCATCGGCCGAGACTGAGCCCTCAGGCGCGGAGCATCCCGCTCTCTCAGACAGAGCAGTCCTGCTCTCAGGCGTGGAGCACCGCGGGCACGGCTTCGCGGAGGTGGGCGAGGCTCGCGGCCGCGGCGTCCATGGCCCGCCCGACCGGCCCGGTGAGCACGCCGTCCCGTTTCACGACCACGCCGTCGCAGACGACCGTGCGGACCAGCCCGGGGTGGCCGGCGAGGACGACGGCGGCGCGCGGGTCGAGCATCGGCGCCATGGCGAGGGTGCCGGCCTCGACCACGATCAGGTCGGCCCGCTTGCCGGGTGTGAGGCTGCCGGTGACGGCGGACAGCCCGGCCACCGCGGCCCCGTCGGCGGTGACCATCCGCAGCAGGCCGTCGGCGGTCAGCGGCGCCGGGTCCTGCGTGAACCGGTGGTGCGCCAGGGCGGCGCGCATCTGCGTGAACATGTCTCCCGAGGTGGCGACCTCGGTGTCGGTGCTGAGGCCGGTGACGAGGCCCGCCCGCAGGAGACGGCCGGTCGCGGGCGTGCCGAGCCCGGGCATGGTCATCTCGATGAACGGCGACACGCTCGCGGTCGCGCCGGCGCCCGCGGCGGCCTTCAGCTCGTCGTCGCCGGTCCCGCTCGCGTGCACCAGCGTGATCGTCTCGTCGAGCAGGCCCTCGTCGTGCAGCCAGCCGACGCTGCCCGCCTTGTCGGCGGAGCCGACGTGCATGGTGGCCCGCAGGCCGAGCTCCCGTGCGAGCAGCAGGTCGCGCCGGGCGGCGGTGGGAGCCGACATCTCGGGGCCGCGCGCCGCCAGGGCCATCGTCACGCGGGCGGTGTCGTCGCGGAGCACGTCCCTGATCCGGCGGACGTCGGCGGGAAGCTCCGCGTCGCTGTGGTCGCCCACCCAGCTGAGCGGGTCGACCTGGGGCCAGCCGTAGGCGAAGACCCCCCGGATCCCGCTGTCGCGCAGCGCGGCCACGGCGGCGTCGCTGTGCTCGGGGGTGTTCTGGATGTGGGACCAGTCGACGAGCGTGGTGATCCCGGACTCCAGTGCGCCGAGCGCGCCGAGCAGGGTGCCGGCGTAGACGTCCTCGGGCCGGAAGTTCGGCCCGAGCTGGAGGAACGCGGCCCCGAGGTAGTCCATCAGGCTCCAGTCCAGCCCGATGTGACGCAGCGCGGACTGCCAGGTGTGGCGGTGGGTGTCGACCAGGCCCGGCATCACCACGCAGCCCGAGGCGTCCACGACCTCCGCCTCCGGGGACGCTTCGGCGGCGGGGCCGACCGACACGATCACGCCGTCGCGGACGACGACGTCGGCGGGGCCGTCCGGCACCGCCGGATCCATGCCGATCACGTGGCCGCCGGTGACGATCAGGTCGTTGGTGAGAGGCATCCTTCGCTCCTTCGATGTTCGAGGTGATGCCTCTTTGTGCCACCGCGTGCTTGTGGCCGGCTTGACGCGGCGCGCGCCGCCCCGTCAAGCCGGCCACAAGTCCCTATGGACCCCGATCAGGCGGCGGGCGCCGTGGTTTCCAGTTCGTGGACGCGCGGGTCGCCCTGGTCGGCGAAGTAGTCCTCGGGCCGGGTGCCGTCCGGGCCGTCCGCGCTCTTGAACGCGCGGGCCACGAAGGTCCCGAGCACGGCGACGACCAGGTTGACGATCAGCGCGAGGAACCCGGCGTACACCGTGATCTTGGTGTCGAACCCGAGCTGCGACAGCGGGAAGGCCGAGCTGCCGAAGTGGGCGTGGTTGGTGGCGGGGTTGGCGATGTTGTACAGCAGCAGCATCCCGGCCGCCATGCCCGCGGCCCAGCCCGCGATGAGGCCGCCCCGGTGGAACCACCGGGTGTAGAGGCCGAGGCCGACCGACGGAAGCGTCTGCAGGATGATCACGCCGCCGATGAGCTGCAGGTCGATCGAGAACTGCGGGTCGATGAGCAGGATGACCAGCACCGCGCCGACCTTCACGACCAGCGACGCGACCTTGCTGACCGTGGCCTCCTGCGCGGCGGTGGCGTTCCGGTTGATGTACTCGCGGTAGATGTTGCGGGCGAACAGGTTGGCCGCCGCGATCGACATGATGGCGGCCGGCACCAGCGCGCCGATGCCGACGGCGGCGAAGGCGACCCCCGCGAACCAGTCGGGGAACATCGCGTCGAACAGCTTCGGCACGACCGTGTTGTTGTCCTTGCCGATGGGCGTGACCCCGGCCGCGATCGCCATGTAGCCGAGCAGCGCGATCAGGCCGAGGAGCAGGCTGTAGGCCGGCAGGGCCGACATGTTCCGCTTGATGACGTTGCGGTTGCGCGAGGCCAGGATGCCGGTGACGCTGTGGGGGTAGAGGAACAGCGCCAGCGCCGAGCCGAAGGCGAGCGTGACGTACTGGAGCTGGTTGTTGGCGTTGAGCAGGGGGCCGTCGGCCTGGTTCGGGGTCGCGTCGAACTTCTCCTTGACGGAGCCGAAGATCGCGTCGAAGCCGCCGAGCTTGGCCGGGATGTAGATGATCGCGACGATGATCACCAGGTAGATCAGCGAGTCCTTGACGAACGCGATCAGCGCCGGGGCGCGCAGCCCGGACTGGTAGGTGTAGGCCGCCAGGATCGCGAACGCGATGATCAGCGGCAGGTCGCCCGTCAGTCCCATCGTCTTCAGCACCGCCTCGATGCCGACGAGCTGCAGCGCGATGTACGGCATGGTCGCGACGATGCCGGTGATCGCCACGAGCAGCGCCAGCGTGGGGGAGCCGAAGCGGACCCGGACGAAGTCGGCCGGGGTGACGAGGTTGTGCACGTGCGACACCGACCAGAGCCGGACCAGCACGAGCATCACCATGGGATAGACGACCACGGTGTACGGCACCGCGTAGAACCCCATGGCACCCGCGCCGAACACCAGGGCGGGCACGGCCACGAAGGTGTAGGCCGTGTAGAGGTCGCCGCCCACCAGGAACCAGGTGATCCAGCTGCCGAAGCTGCGCCCGCCGAGACCCCATTCGTCCAGCGTGGCGAGGTCGCCGGGACGGCGCCAGCGGGCGGCCACGAATCCCAGGCCGCTGACGACCAGGAACAGAAGCGTGAAGATGACGATCTCGGTGGTCTTCACCGGCTCCTCCTCGTCCCCAGGTAGACGACGGTGGTCGCGGCGACGCTGAGGATGATGAAGGCGAGCTGCAGCCAGTAGAACATCGGGATGCCGAACAGCCGCGGTTCGTCGGCGTTGAACAGGGGCGGGATGAGCGGGATCACGATCGGCACCAGGAGCAGCCAGTTCAGCGGGCTCCGGTCGGGATTTCTGCCGCGGTCGGCGCGGGGGGTCGTCACACGTTCTCCAATCGGACACGGACCAGGCGTGCCCGGCAGATCCGCGTGACGGGCCGTCACGCGGACCAGCGGGACGGTTATTCGGCGGAAGCGTAAGGACTCACAGGTCACAGGGGGATCACCGATCGCCGAACGGTCGTGTTGGCGCGCCCAGCGACGATCGGCCAGTGATCGCGCCAGTGATCGCGCCAGTGATCCGCCCATGATCTCAAGTGATCGCCGACGACCGGCGACGACGTGAACCGGGGCGCCCACGGTGGCGCTCGCGGGGGGAGGCCGCCGGCCACATGCCCGCCCTATACCTGACGCGGTCTGACAGGAACGGGCGGTAGCGTCCCGCCGGAAGGAGGCGATGTGATGCGATACGTGGCGCTGCTGCGCGGCATCAACGTGAACCCCGCGACCGCGGTGGCGATGGCCGATCTCAGGGCCCTGCTGGAACGGCTCGGGTACGGGAACGTGCGCACGCACCTGCGCAGCGGGAACGCCCTGTTCACCGCGGACGGGGACGGCGAGTCGATCGCCGCCGCGATCGAGCGCGGGATCCGGGAGGAGCTCGGCCTGTCCGTCGCGGTGATCGTCCGTACGGCCGAGCAGCTTCGCGGCGTGGTGGAGCACAACCCCCTGGAGGTCAGGGACCCCGCCAGATTCGCCGTCGTCTTCCTGGCCCGGCCGCCCGACCGGGAGGGGCTGGCGAGCATCGACCCGGCGGCGTACGCCCCGGAGGAGATGCGGATAGGCGAGCGGGAGCTCTACATCTACTTCCCCGACGGGCTGCGGCGTCCCAAGCTGCCGCCGCTCATGGAGAAGCATTCGACCGGCCCGGCCACCATGCGCAACTGGAACACCGTCACCCGCCTGCTCTCGCTCGCCGAGGACCTCTAGGAACATCCCCCGGCTCCGGACCCAGTAGGGTCGGTGTCCTGATGAGCGCCACTCTTGTCGCGAAGGAACTCGCCGCCGGGCACGGCGACCGCCTCCTGTTCACCGACCTCGATCTGGTCGTCGCGCCCGGGGACGTCGTGGGGCTGGTGGGCGTGAACGGCGCGGGCAAGTCGACGCTGCTGCGCCTGCTGGCCGGCCTCGACGCCCCCGAGCACGGCAGCGTCCGGCTCAGCCCGCCCACCGCCAACGTCGGCCATCTGCCGCAGGAGCCCGAACGGCGGCCCGGTGAGACCGTCGCCGCCTTCCTCGCCCGCCGGACCGGGGTCGCCGACGCTCAGCGGGCCCTCGACGCGGCCACCGAGGCGCTCGTGAGCGGAGATCCCGGCGACGCGTACGCCGAGGCCCTCGATCGCTGGCTCGCCCTCGGCGGCGCCGACCTGGAGGAGCGGGCCGAGGAGGTGGTCGCCGACCTCGGGCTCACGGTCAGCCTGGAGCAGGAGATGACGTCCCTGTCCGGCGGCCAGGCCGCCCGGGCGGGGCTGGCCTCGCTGCTGCTCAGCCGTTACGACGTGTTCCTGCTCGACGAGCCCACCAACGACCTCGATCTCGACGGCCTGGACCGGCTCGAACGCTTCGTGGCGGGGCTGCGCGCCGGGACCGTGGTCGTCAGCCACGACCGCGAGTTCCTCGCCCGCACGGTGAACAGGGTGGTCGAGCTCGACCTGGTCCAGCAGCAGGTCCGCGCGTACGGCGGCGGCTACGACGCCTACCTGGAGGAGCGCGAGGTCGCCCGCAGGCACGCCCGCGAGCAGTACGAGGAGTACGCCGACACCAGGGCGTCCCTGGAAGCCCGCGCCCGGGCCCAGCGCGCCTGGATGGAGAAGGGCGTCAAGAACGCGCGCCGCAAGGCCACCGACGGGGACAAGATCGGGCGGAAGTTCCGCACCGAGGCGACGGAGAAGCAGGCGGCCAAGGCCCGGCAGACCGAGAGACTGATCGAGCGGATGGAGGTCGTCGAGGAGCCGCGTAAGGAGTGGGAGCTGCGGATGGAGATCGCCGCCGCGCCCCGCTCCGGTGCCGTGGTGGCGACGCTGCGCGGCGCGGTCGCGCGACGTGGCGCCTTCACGCTCGGGCCCGCCGACCTGCAGATCGACTGGGCGGACCGGGTCGCGATCACCGGCGCGAACGGCTCGGGCAAGAGCACCCTGCTCGGCGTGCTGCTCGGCCGGGTGCCCCTCGACGCGGGGACGGCGGCGCTCGGCCCCAGTGTGGTCGTCGGCGAGGTCGACCAGGCCCGCGCCCTCTTCGAAGGCGACGAGCCGCTGCTCGACGCGTTCGGCGCGCTCGTCGATATGCCGCCCGCCGACGTCCGCACGCTGCTGGCCAAGTTCGGCCTGCGCGCCGATCACGTGCTCCGCCCGGCGGCGACGCTGTCGCCGGGCGAGCGCACGAGGGCGGCCCTCGCTCTCCTGCAGGCCCGTGGGGTCAACCTGCTCGTCCTGGACGAGCCCACCAACCATCTCGACCTCGCGGCGATCGAACAGCTGGAGTCCGCGCTCGCCTCGTACACGGGAACCCTGCTGCTCGTCACCCACGACCGGCGCATGCTGAAGGCCGTCCACACGACACGCCGCATCGTCGTCGAGGCCGGCCGGATCCACGAAGGCTGAAAGCCCGGTCGCGTACGCGCGTCAGAGCGGCCGCCAGGGCGGGCCGATCCGGGTCCCGCCCTCCTCCGCGCTCACAACGTTCGGCCGGAGCCGAAGTAGCGGGTCACGATCTGCGTGTGCAGCGGGAACGCCAGCTCCCGAGGGCCGTCGATCACCAGCCACTCGCTGGTCTCGGCGGTGCGCGCGACCGGCGGGAGGGCGTCCGCGGTCGTACGCGGCCCGAGGCCGAAGATCAGCACGGTGCCGTCGGGCGCGCTGACCGCGTCGAACAGCCGGACGCCGGCCGCGTCGGCGACGACGCCCGTCTCCTCGCGGAGCTCCCGTACGGCGGCCTGCTGCCAGGACTCGCCGATGTCGATGAAGCCGCCGGGGAGGGCGAGCAGGCCGCGGTGCGGCTCGACGTCCCTGCGGACCACGAGCAGGCCGTCGTCCACCGGAAGCACCATGACCGCGACCGGCAGGGGGTTGAGATAGCCGGTGCCGCCGCACTCCTGGCAGGTCCTCGGCCAGGGCAGGCCGGGCGCGTAGGCCGCTCCGCAGAAGGAGCAGTGGGAGTTCCTGATCGCCACGACCGCGAGGGTAGCAACGCCCGGAACGGCCGTGGGCCGGCTCAGGGCAGGGCGGGGAGGATCACGGCCGAGGGATGGCGGGGGTCGTGCAGGATCTCCTGGTCGGAGGCGACCATCGGAGTGCCCGCCGTCAGCGGCGCGCCGGTGCCCGGGTTGCGCGCGATGCGCGGATAGGCCCCGCTCGCCACCTGCACCCGGATGCGGTGGCCGCGGCGGAACCGGTGGCCCATCGGCCACAGGTCGATCTCCACCCGGCGCACGCCGTCCTCGTCGCCGCGGTCCGCCGGGGTCAGGCGGCGCACGCCCTCGCAGACGTTCATCGACGTGCCGTCGGGATGCACGTCGCACACCCGTACGACGAAGTCGGTGTGCTCCCTGCCGGTGCGCGCGAACAGCTCGGCGCTCACCGGGCCGATCATGTCGGTGTCCCGGCCGAGCACGTCCGAGGTGTAGACGAGCACGTCACGCCGGGCCTCCAGGCGCCGGTTGTCCCTCGGCTCGGAGTTGCCGATCAGCACCGGGCCGCCGATCACGGGCGTGGGGTGCGCGGGGTCGTAGCGGTAGCGGTCCGGCTCGCCGCCCGCCGGGTTGTCCCGCGACAGGGCGAAGCCCGGCTGCAGGTGCCAGCGCTCGCGCCCCATGCGGGGCGGGGGCCAGTCGGGCTCGTCCCGCCACTCGCCCGCGCCGGTGACGTACAGCCGGACGGGGGAGGTGCGCAGCCCCGACGGATCGCCGAGCAGGTGGGCGCGGAACCAGGCCAGGGCGTCGGCGTTGGCGGCCCGCCCATGGCGGATGTCGGCGTGATACCACGGCCCGATGGTCAGGTGCGGCTGCCGTCCGGCCGCCCGCAGCGCCGCGTAGTCCTTGAGCTGCCAGGGCAGGAACACGTCGTACCAGCCGCCGGTCATCGTGATCTCCGCGCCGACCTGCCCCACCGACGCCGAGAAGTCCGCCTTGTCCCAGTACGAGCAGATGACCTCGCCGTGGTGGGCCAGCAGTTCGCGGAAGAACGGCAGCGGCCTGCCCGCCGACAGCAGGTCGAGCTCGGGCAGCGGGCGGCCCGACAGCACGGCCCGCCGCGTGCGCCGGGGCGCGATGAACGCGGCCACGCCGCCCAGCCTGCCCTCCAGGTGCGCGGTGAGCGTCGTCCAGATCAGCGTCGACTCCAGCGCGAACGACCCTCCGACGTACGCGGCGTCGCGGAAGCACGAGGCGGTCACCTGGACGGCCATCGCCCGCAGGTCGGGGGTCTCCGCCGCGATCGCCCACTGGGTGTAGCCGAGGTAGGAGGGCCCGTGCATGGCGAAGCTGCCGCCATACCACGACTGCGCCCGCATCCACTCGACCGTCGCCAGGCCGTCCTCCTGCTCGTGGACCAGGGGATCGAGCCGTCCGCCGGAGCCGAAGCCGCCCCGGCAGCTCTGCAGCAGCACCTGGAACCCGTGCCGGGCGAAGGTCCAGCCGTACATCCAGCCGACCACCCCGCCCCTGCCGTACGGCGTGCGGATCAGGATCGTCGGGGGCCGGTCGGCGCCGACGGGCGTGTAGTGATCGGCCAGGAGCGTCACGCCGTCAGGCATCGGAACGGGCACGTCACGGCGGACCCGGACCCGGCGGCCCTGCGGCCCGCTCGTACCCCCGCTCGTACCCCTCGGTCCGCCCAGCCCTCCCGGGCCGTGGCGGTGCACAGGCAGGCGGGCCGGCACGCGGACCATGCCCCCTCCTTCCCCGGCCCCGGGCGTATCGCCCCGCGCCGAGAGTGAGGTTTCCCTACCAGTAACAGAATATCTATCCGCTGTTCGCCCTTCCAGTCGTGCCGCGTTGCATGATCGCGGTTTCCGCCGCTACCCTTGACGCATGCGAACTCATGCACCCTCCCAGTGGTGGCGCCGCTGACAGGCGGCGTTTTCGCATTCGCGTCGAATAGACCGGCCGCCCCATGAGTGGCGGCCTTCTGTATGTCCGCCCCGGGGCATACGAAAAAAGGGGCGTGGACAGTGGAGATCAGCGGATATACCACGGCCGGCGGCATCGCGGTCGAGCGCCGGGTGCGCGAGGTGGCCGAGGAGGCGCTGGAGGAGATCGTCACGTCGCTGGGGGAGCGGCGCGGCGGAGCCTTCTCGTCCGGCATGGACTACCCGGGCCGGTACAGCAGGTGGGCGTTCGGCTACGTCGATCCCTGCCTGGAGATCGTGGCGCGGGGGCGGCGCATCTCCGCCCGCGCGCTCAACGAGCGGGGACAGGTCGTGCTGCCCGTCGTCGCCTCCTGCCTGCTTGCGGCCGGCAAGCCCGTGGCCGAGCCGGCCCACGGCTACGTCGAGGTGCACGTCCCCGAGTCCGAGGACCTGCTGCCCGAGGAGATGCGCAGCCGCAGGCCCACCGTCTTCACCGCCATCCGCGAGATCATCGCGGCCTTCCGGTCCGACGACCCGCACCTGGGCCTGTACGGCGCCTTCGGCTACGACCTGGCCTTCCAGTTCGAGCCGATCCGCTACCGCCTGACCCGCCCCGGCGACCAGCGCGACCTGGTGCTGCACCTGCCCGACCGGCTCGTCGTGATCGACCGGGTCCGCGAGACCAGCGTCGAGCACTGCTACGAGTTCACCGTGGACGGCGTCTCCACCAGCGGCCTGGAGCGCGCCGGCGAGACGTTCCCCCTGGTCGCGCCCCGCGAGATCCCGCCGAACCCGGTGCGGGGGACCTACGCCGAGGTCGTCGCCAAGGCCAAGGAGAAGTTCCAGCGCGGCGACCTGTTCGAGGTCGTCCCCGGCCAGGTCTTCCACGGCGCCTGCACCGACCCGTCCGCCTTCTACCGCTCGCTGCGCACCGAGAACCCGGCGCCGTACGAGTTCCTGCTCAACCTCGGCGACGGCGAGCACCTGGTCGGCGCCTCGCCCGAGATGTACGTCCGGGTGACCGGCGACCGGGTCGAGACCTGCCCGATCTCCGGCACCATCGCCCGCGGGGCCAACCCCGTCGAGGACGCCGAGGCGATCCGCACGCTCCTGTCCAGCGTGAAGGAGGAGTCGGAGCTGACCATGTGCACGGACGTGGACCGCAACGACAAGTCGCGGATCTGCGTGCCGGGCAGCGTCAGGGTGATCGGCCGCCGCCAGATCGAGATGTACTCCCGGCTGATCCACACCGTCGACCACATCGAGGGCCGCCTGCGCCCCGAGTTCGACGCCCTCGACGCGTTCCTCACCCACATGTGGGCCGTCACCGTCACCGGTGCTCCCAAGACGTGGGCCATGCAGTTCGTCGAGGACCACGAGGAGACCACCCGGCGCTGGTACGGCGGCGCGGTCGGCTTCATCGGCTTCGACGGCTCGATGAACACCGGCCTGACCCTGCGCACCGCGCAGATCCGCGACGGCGTCGCCACCGTCCGCGCCGGGGCCACGCTGCTGTACGACTCCGACCCCGAGGCCGAGGAGCGGGAGACCGAGCTCAAGGCCAGCGCCCTCCTCGGCGCGCTCGCCGCGTCCGCCCGTCCCCGGGAGGAGGTGCGGACGGAGCCCCGCGCCGACCTGCCGGGTGAGGGCCACCGCGTGCTGCTCGTGGACCACGAGGACTCCTTCGTCAACACGCTCGCCGACTACTTCCGCCAGCAGGGCGCGTCGGTGGTCACGCTGCGGCACGGGTTCCCGCTGGAGAAGCTGGACGAGATCGCGCCCACGCTCGTCGTGCTGTCGCCCGGGCCCGGCTGGCCGTCCGACTTCGGCTGCTCGGCGCTGATCGAGGCGCTGTACGCCCGCAGGCTCCCGGTGTTCGGGGTGTGCCTGGGCCTGCAGGCCATGGTCGAGCATGCGGGCGGCACGCTCGAACTGCTGCCCTACCCGGAGCACGGCAAGCGCGGCCGGGTCCGCCGCGAGGGCGACAGCGCGCTGCTCGACGGCCTGCCCGGCGAGTTCGTCGCGGCCCGCTACCACTCCGTGCACGCCAAGGAGCCGGGGGTCAAGGGCTTCCGGGTCACCGCGTACACGCCGGACGGCGCGGCCATGGCGATCGAGGACGCCGAGAACCTGCGCTTCGGCGTGCAGTTCCACCCCGAGTCGATCCTGACCACGCAGGGCGGGGCCGGGGCGCGGATCATCGCCAACGTCCTGCGGCTTTGCACGCGCCATGGCTGAGTAAAGGGGCCGTTTAGGGCGGTGCCGGCGCGGCGGCGGAGCCGTAGAGTCCACTGCCGTGCCGGAGCCGAGATCCCATGACCTGCTGCCCGTACCCCTTCCCGACGCGGTGCGGGCCGCCCTGCTCGCGCCCATGGTCGACCAGCACTGCTGCGGCGTGCGCCGGGACGACACCACCAGGTCGGGATTCGAGCAGCTCATCGGCGAGGGCGGCACGCCCGCGCCGCCCGGCACCACGCATTTCGACACTCCGGCCGGCGCCGCCATCCGCCGTTGGTGCGCGCCGGTCCTCGGCCTGGAGCCGCACGCCTCACCCACCGTCTACCTGTCGCGCCGCGCCGAACTCGGCGCGGCCGAGGTCAACCGGCGGCTGCTGCGCGGCGCCGGGGTGTCGGCCTTCCTGGTCGACACCGGACCTGACGCCCCCGCGCTGCTCTCGCCCGCCGAGATGGGACGTCTCGGCTCGGCCGCCGCCGACGAGATCGTCCGGCTGGAGCAGGCCGAGCAGGACGTCGCCGAGGCCGGGCTGCCCGCCGCCGACTACGCCGGGGCGCTGCGGGACGAGCTCGCGGTCCGCGCGGCCCGCGCCGCCGCGCTCAAGTCGGTCGCGGTGCACCACTGCGGCCTCGGCTTCGACCCCTCCCGGCCCTCGCGCGGCAGCGTGATCGCGGCGGCCGGGCGCAGGCTCGCCGACCCCAAGTCGCGCCTGGACGACCCCGTCCTCGTACGGCACCTGCTCTGGGCGGCGGTCGACGTCGCCAGAGAGCGGGGTCTGCCGCTGCAGTTCCACTGTGGTTTATCCGGCGGGGGTCTGTCCGGCTGGGGTCTGTCCGGCGGTGGCCTGTCCGGCTTCGGGGCCGGCCACCTGGCCGATCCCGCGCTGCTGACCGGGTTCGTCCGCGCCCTCGCCCCGCTCGGGGTGCCGGTCGTCCTGCTGCACTGCTATCCCTACCACCGTCAGGCGGCGTACCTTGCGGGCGTCTTCCCGCACGTGTACGTGGACGCCGGCCCCGCCGTCGCCCACACCGCCGCCGGCTCCGCCCACGTGCTGCGCGAGCTGCTCGAACTCGTCCCGTTCCACAAACAGATGTACGGCTCCGGCTGCCACGGCGCCGCCGAGCTGTGTTTCCTGGCCGCGCTCTGCCATCGCCGCGGCCTGGCCCGCGTGCTCGCCGACCGGATCGCCGAGGGTGAGTGGAGCCCCGCCGACGCCGCCCGGATCGCTCACATGATCGGCTCGGGCAACGCCCGCCGCGTTTATCGCCTCTGAAATAATGGATTTATCCGGGCCGAAACGATCCTCCTTTATGAGGATGATTCTCGATTTATTGCGCGGAATAATCACGCCCGATGGCTGCCATTGAGATTCGAAATCTGGTGAAGTCGTTCGGGCCGGTCAAGGCCGTGGACGGCGTCTCGTTCAGCGTGGAGGCCGGATCCGTCACCGGATATCTCGGCCCCAACGGAGCAGGCAAGACGACCACGCTCCGCTGCCTGCTCGGCCTCGTCACGCCCGATTCCGGTGAGGCGCTGGTGAACGGCGAGCGCTATGTCACGCTCGCCGATCCGGCGGCCGAGGTCGGCGCCGTGCTCGAGGCCACGAGCTTCCACCCCGGCCGCACCGCCCGCAACCACCTGCGCATCCTCTGCACGGCGGCCGGGCTGCCCGACGCCCGCGCGGACGAGGCGCTGGAGCAGGTCGGCCTCGCGGACGCCGCGGGCAAGCGCGTGGGTGGCTTCTCGCTGGGCATGCGGCAGCGGCTCGCGCTCGCCTCCGCCCTGCTCGGCCGGCCTCGGGTGTACATCCTCGACGAACCGGCCAACGGCCTCGACCCGTCGGGGATCGAGTGGCTGCGCGGGTTCCTGCGCCACCTCGCCCATGACCAGGGCGCGGCGGTGCTCGTCTCCAGCCACGTCCTGGCCGAGGTCGAGCAGACCGTCGACGACGTGGTGATCATCGCCAGGGGCCGCCTGGTGCGCCAGGGCAGCCTGGCCGAGCTCACCAGCGACGGCGCGGAGGTGGTGCGGGTGCGTGCCGCCCAGGCCGCCGACCTCGCCCCCGCGCTCGAAGCGGCAGGCGGGGTGGTCGAACGCGTGGAGGACGGCCTGCTGCGCGTGCGCGGGCTGGACCCTGAAGCCGTCGGCCGGATCGCCCTGGACCTGCGCGTCGTGCTCACCGAGGTGGCGCAGGAGCGATCCGGGCTGCACAAGGTCTTCCTCGATCTGACGGAGGGGCGATGAGCGGGCTCGTCAGGGCGGAGCTGCGCAAGCTGTTCACCACCAGACTGTGGTGGATCATGCTGCTCGTCATGCTGGTGCTGGTCGGGGTGGGCCTCGGCTTCCTCATCGCCTTCGCGGGGGTGGAGCAGAACGGCGGCAGCGCGCTGCCCGCGCGGGACACCGCGGAGTGGGCCGAGATCGCCTGGTCGAGCGGGTCCACCGGTGGGATCTTCGTGATGATCCTCGGCGTCGTCATGATGACCTCCGAGTATCGCTACCAGACGATCACCGGCACCTTCCTCGCCACCCCCCGGCGGGGCCTGGTGATCGTCGCCAAGGTGGTGGCCGGGCTGCTCGTGGGCGCGTTGTTCGCGCTGGCCGTGCTGGTCTTCCAGGCGGTCACGGTGATCCCGGCCGTGACGCTCTCCGGGGGCGGGTTCTCCCTGTCCGCCTCGCGCATTCCGCAGATCAGCCTCGGCATCCTGGTGACGCTGGCGCTGTACGCGGTGTTCGGCATCGGGCTGGGGGCGCTCGTCCGCAACCAGATCGCCGGGATCGTCGCGGCGGTCGTGTGGGCGTACGTGATCGAGAACATCTTCACGGGGATCCCGGCCCTGCACTCCGTGGGCAAGTGGCTGCCGGGCGGGGCCGCGCAGGCGCTGATGAGCATCGACGTGGACACTGGCCTGGGCAGGCCGGAATGGCTGCCCGCCTGGGCGGGCGCCGCCGTCCTGGTCGGTTACGGCGTCCTGTTCGCCGCCGTCGCCACCGCCACCACGGTCCGCCGTGACATCACCTGACCACATACATCCGGGGGCGACCCCCGGACCGACCAGGCCCGCGAGTTCTCCCTCCACGCTCGCTCCGTCCAGCAGCGCCTCCCCCTCCGAGAGGAAGCGGATAGGGCGGCGCGGAGGCGACGGCGTCCGGTCACGGAACCAAACGAGACGCTTTCCCTCGCCCTCCGGCACGATCAGCAGATTGGGCCACAGGAAGCCGTCCCCGCAGCCGCGCAGAGAATGCCTCCGATAAAGGCGAGCGTCGATGCGATGCAGACGGCTGAGGTCGGGGGTTCGGGCGAGTCTCGCATCGGCCCGCAGGAAACACCAGTTGTACGCCACCCATTCCGCCAGAGGGTACAGCGGGCAGTAAATCGAACGGCGGGAACTGCCCGACTCCTCGTCCTCCACCAGCGTGACGCATTCGGGTCCCACGCCTATCTCGATCCTGGCCCAGGTGGCGCGGTGCTCGGGCGCTCGGACTCCTGGGGCCTTCTCCCATTCCCAGCGGAAGCTCAGCCCACCAGCCGTCCCCATCACGTGACTCCCTCGCCGACCTCATTCAGCCCTGTGGGCCACTCGTCCTTTTCGAGGGGATACCCCTTTGTAGTGACCGAGTTCTCTCTCCCACGGCGCGCCGACATTGCCATGGGTGATCGCCTGCCGTAACCACGAAGTGATTTCGTGGGGGTCGGCGAATTTCGGGTCACACTTGCTCGCGTCGGCCCGGAGCCGTGGCTGCCCCGCGAATGAGGGATACGACTTGTGCTCCGCGCTGCCGACGTAGGACGCACGGGTGGCGAGATCGGCAAGCGATACCCCGGGCGGCGGGTGCTTCGGAAGGCGCGGCAAGGGGCGCTTACGTTTGGGGGCGCGCATACGCTGAGTATGTCAGCGATAGCGGACGGTCATGCCCGGATGGCTGGGCTGCCGTCGCTTGCTGTGGGTCATGTGGTGGGGGCCGGGTCGCGATCGTGAGGCCGAACTGGTTTGCTTGGACGGTCACCCATCGGCACCACTTCACGGGGAATGTGAATGCGCAGCGTCGAGCCCGAGGTCTTCCTCGTCGCCAAACCGTCTGTCGACTACGACGAGCTGTCCCGCTACCTCCACGAGATCGGCGGGGAGAGCTGGCTTGAGCGGCTGGAGCGGGGCGAGTTCGACGCCCAGAACCTCGCCGAGTTCGCCGGACGGCTGTGCTACCGGTCGTTCGAGCCGGGCCTGAACCCGAACGTCACGAGGGTGCGCACCGACCAGGAGGCGTACCTGCGCAACATCCTGGCCAGCGCGCACGGCAGCGTCCTGGAGCACCTCAGCTTCAGCTTCGTGCTGCACAACGTCTCGCGGGTGCTCACCCACGAGCTGGTACGGCACCGGCCCGGGGTGGCGATCTCGCAGGAGTCGCTGCGGTTCGTCCGGCTGAACGACATCCCGTTCTGGTTCCCCGAGTGGGCGCGCGAGGACGCCGAGCTGATGAAGCGGGCGACCGAGATGCTCGACCGGATGGAGGAGTTCCAGAACTGGATGGCGGCCCACTTCGGGCTGGACGAGGACGGCGTGCCGTTCGCGGAGAAGAAGCACCGCACCTCGTTCATGCGCCGCTTCGCGCCCGAGGGCGTCGGGACCGGCCTGGTCTGGACGGCCAACGTGCGCACCCTGCGGCACACGATCGAGGCCCGTACGGCCGCGGGAGCCGAGGAGGAGATCCGCCTCGTCTTCAACCGCATCGGGGAGATCATGCGGGAGGAGGCCCCGGCCCTGTTCGGCGACTACGTCGTCGAGGACGGCGCCTGGGTTCCCGGCTACCGCAAGGTCTGAGCCACTGAGCACTGAGGTCTGATCCGCCGGGTTGTTCTTGAGCCGCGGCCCCGCGGTCGCCCGGAAGGGCGCCGCGGGGCCCGCGCGCGGCGGGTCAGCGGCGGGTCAGAGGACGGCCGCCCGCACGCACAGCACGTCGGGCAGGTGACGGGCGATCAGCGACCAGGTCTCGCCCGCGTCGGCCGAGCCGTACACCTCGCCGTCCCGGGTGCCGAAGAACACCCCTGCGGGTCCGGCGGACATCGCGTCCCTGAGCACCGAGGCGTGCACCGGGCCCTCGGGCAGTCCGGCGGAGTGTCCCTGCCAGGTGGCCCCGGCGTCGTCGCTGCGGAACACCTGGTATCGGTGGCCGAGCGGCGTGCGGTCGACGTCACCGTGCAGCGGCAGGACGTACAGCCTGTCCGGGTCGTGCGGGTCGACCGCGATCGGGAACCCGAAGTCGGAGGGCAGGCCGGACCCGATCTCGGTCCAGGAGTCGCCGAAGTCGTCGGACCGGTAGACCCCGAAGTGGTGCTGCAGGTAGAGCCGCTCGGGCGCCGCGGGATGCTGCGCCACCTTGTGCACGCACTGGCCGAACTCGGGATACTGCGCGCCCTCGGGAAGGAATGGCGCGCGGATGTTCTTGTTGGACGGCCGCCAGGTGGCCCCCGCGTCGTCGCTGCGGAAGAACCCCACGGCGGAGGCGGCGACCCCGATGCGCCGCGGGTCGGAGGGGTGGGGGATCACGGTGTGGAGGCACAGGCCGCCGCCGCCGGGCTGCCACTGGGGCCGGGTGGGGTGGTCCCACAGGCCGTCGACCATGGTGTAGGTGGTCCCGCGGTCCTCCGACCGGAACAGCGCGGCGGGCTCGGCGCCCGCCCAGACCACGTCCGGCTCGGACGGCGACGGCTGGAGCTGCCAGACCCGGGCCAGCGCGGCCCCGGTGCGCTCGGGGAAGGCCACCGGCGGGGTCGCCGCCTCCTCCCAGGTCTCGCCGAGGTCGTCGGACCACATCACCGACGGGCCGAAGTGGCCGTACTCGATGCCGGCGAGGATGCGGGGCGTGCTCCCGCGGGTGTCGATCGCGACCGAGTGGATCCCGATCGTGGAGAACCGCACGGGCTCGACCTCGAACGAGCCGCCGTCCGAGGAGCGCGCGAGGAACAATCCTTTGCGAGTACCGATCGCGAGCAGTGCGGTCATATGTCCTCCCTGTGCCGATTTCGATTATGTTTTCGATTCGAATCCTGCCAGGAAAGCGTCCACGTCGCCCGCCGTTCCGGTCAAGCCTCGCTCCGCACTGTGCCGCTCTGCACTGTGCCGCTCTGCACTGTGCCGCTCCGCGCTGAGTCGCTTTGCCTTGTGTCGCTCTGTATCGGGTCGCGGTGGATCCGCGCGAGCGGCACCCCCGAGATCTGCAGGCGCCGTACGGTCTCGTTCACCATCGGGGCCGGCCCGCAGACGTACGCCTCGTGGTCGGCCCAGGAGTGGAACCTCTCCACCACGTCGGGGAGCCGGCCGCGCATCCCGTCGTAGGCCGGGTCGTCGGAGACCACCGGCACGACCCGCAGCCAGGGGAAGCCGGACTCCATCCTCGCCAGGTCCGGCATGTCGTACAGATCGCACGCGCGTCGGACGCCGAACAGCAGGTGGATGTTCGGGCGGTCGCCGGAGGCGATGACGTGCTCGATGACGGCCTTGAGCGGTGCGAGGCCGGTGCCGCCGGCGACGCAGAGGAGGTCGCGGTCGGACTCGGGCGGCGTCATCGTGCCCACCGGCGGGCCGAGCAGGAGCTGGTCGCCGATTCGGGTGTGGCGGACCAGTGCCGTGCTCACCCAGCCGCCCGGCACGGCGCGGACGTGCAGGCGGAGCGTGCCGTCCGTCCGGGGCGCGTTGGCGATGGAGAACCGCCGCCACACCCGTGGCCATCTGGCCGTCTGGACCGTGACGTACTGCCCGGGGACGAAGTCCATGTGCTGCGACGGCCGCAGCGTGAGCACCGCGATGTCCCGGGTGCGCGGCTCGTGGTCGATCACCTCCGCCAGCCACCAGGGGGGCGCCGTCTCGGCGGTGGCGGCGTCGATCATGATCTTCGCCGCCATGGCGTACGCCTCGGTCCAGGCGGCCTCGATCTCGTCGGTCCAGATCTCGGCGGCGAAGTGCCTGATCGTGGCGAGAAGTGCGCTTCCCACGGCTCTGTAGTGCTCGGGGGACACGCCGTACTTGCGATGGTCCCGCCCGAGCTGGGCGAGATAGGACGCCAGCCCCTCGGGGCTGTCGAGCATCCAGACGACCCTCGTGAGCGCGTTGAAGAGCCGGTCGCGCTGCACCTCCATGGCCGGCGGGAACATTCCCCGCATGTGCGGGCACTGCGTGAACAGTCGTCCGTAGAAGTACCCCGCGGCCTTCCCGGCGACGGGCTCGACGACCGAGAAGCTCTCCTTGACGAGGCGTGGATTCAGCGGCATCAGTTGTGTCCCACCCTAGGGACCGGAAGCGTGCTCCGGTCTGTCGATCCACCTCCCTGACGGCTCCGGGTGACGAGCGCCGGCGGCCCCGGCTCGACCGATCGCTCAACGGGGAGTGTTCCACTCGCTCTCGGGCGTCACAACCGATTCCCCGCAAGGCAACCTACTGTGAACACTTCGTTATTTATCGTGATGCCGCCGCTGTGACTCGTGTGACTGATGTGAAAACTGACAAAAAGGAAACGATCTGCGCCATGATGGGCCTGCCTGATCGCACACCCCCAGGAGATGGCCATGGCGCGTCCCATCGTCGGCATCACCACCTATCTCGAGGCCGCGCGCTGGGGCACGTGGGTCCGTGAGGCGGCGGTCTCACCCC
Organism: Microbispora sp. KK1-11; assembly: GCF_006874435.1. Lineage (NCBI taxonomy): Bacteria > Bacillati > Actinomycetota > Actinomycetes > Streptosporangiales > Streptosporangiaceae > Microbispora > Microbispora sp. KK1-11. The sequence goes on from NZ_VIRJ01000008.1 coordinate 190,289, forward strand.
AGGCGTACGCGCGGGCGGTGGAGAAGGCGGGCGGCGCGCCCGTCCTGCTGCCGCCGTTGAGCCCCGTGTCCGCCGGCGACTACGTGCGACGCCTGGACGCGGTCATCCTCGCCGGGGGCGTGGAGGTCGATCCGGCGCTGTACGGCGAGGTCCCGGCGGGGGAGCCGGACGACGACGGGCTCGGCGGGCCGCAGCCCCAGCGCGACCGGTTCGAGACCGCGCTGGCGCAGGCGGCGGTGGAGGCGGAGGTGCCGCTGCTGGCGATCTCGCGCGGCATGCACGTGCTCAACGTCGCCCAGGGCGGCACGCTGATCACATCGTTGCCGGAAGCCGTCGGCCACGATCGCCACGAGACGGCCGCGCACGTGGTCACCGTCAGCGTGTCGAGCACGGTCGGCAAGGCCGTGGGCGACCGCGCGGAGGTGACCGGAGCGCACCGCCGGGCCGTCCGGCGGCTCGGCACCGGCCTGATCGCGGTGGCGTGGGCGGACGACCAGATCGTCGAGGCCGTCGAACTCCAGGGGCACCGGTTCGCCGTCGGCGTCCAGTGGCACCCCGAGCGCGGCGCGGACAACCGCCTGGTCGAGGCCCTGGTGGACGCGGCCCGCCCCTGACCCGCACGGACCGTGTCGCGGCGGCGGCGCGGACGGCGTGGACGGCCGGTCCGCCGGGAGAGCGCGCCGCGGCCGCCTCGGCGGTTGTGTCGGCGGGCGCTGTTACTGTGCGGGGCATGGCGTTGCATCCCCAGGCGGAGGCCTATCTCAAGCTGTTCCCCTCGGATCTCGGCGTGGAGATCGCCTCCCTCACCCGTGAGCAGATCGCCCAGATGCGGTCCCTTGACGGGATGGTGGAGCAGCGCGGCCCCAGGATCGACCTGCCGGTGGTCAGGGACGAGACGGCGGCCGGGGTGCCGGTCCGGATCTACCGCCCGGAGCCGGGCGAGCATCCGCTGCCGGTGCTCGTCTACTTCCACGGCGGCGGCTGGGTCTTCGGCAGCGTCGAGCGCAACGACGCCCTTGGCCGCGACTTCGCCCACAGGACCGGAGCGGTCGTCGTCTCGGTGGACTACCGCCTCGCGCCCGAGCACCCGTTCCCCGCGGCCGCCGAGGACGCCTTCGGCGTGGTCCGCGACGTGCACGCCCGCCCCGCCTTCTACGGCGTGGACGCGCGCAGGGTGGCGGTCGTCGGCGACAGCGCCGGCGGCAACCTCGCGGCGGTGGCGGCCTGGCTGGCCAGGGACGCCGGGCTCGGCCTCGCCCACCAGGCGCTGATCTGCCCGGTCATCGACGTCGCGGCCGACACGACCAGCTACCGGACGTACGGGAAGGGGTTCGGGCTCGACGCGGCGGAGATGAGGTGGTTCATCGAGCAGTACGCCGGTGGCGCCGACCCTCGCGACCCCCGTCTCGCGCCGATCCACCTGCCGGACAAGTCGGGCCTGGCGCCCGCGACGGTGATCACGGCGGAGTGCGACCCGCTGTGCGACGAGGGCGCTGCCTACGCGCGGGCGCTCGCCGAGGCGGGCGTCCCCGTGGAGCACCGCTGCTTCGAGGGCGCGCTGCACGGCTTCCTCGGCCTGCCCGGGTTCTTCGACCAGGCGCTGGAGGGCCGCGACTTCCTCGCCGCCAGGATCAGGGAAGCCCTGGGAGTGGCGTCATGAGGGAGTACGAGAAGCTGAAGGTCGGCTGGGCGGCCGACGGCGTCCTGCGCGTCGTGATCAGCGAGCCCTCCCGGCGCAACGCCGTGGACCGCACCGGTCACCGCGAGCTGGCCGAGATCTGGCGCGACGTGGACCGCGACGACGACGTCAGGGCGGTGATCGTGCGCGGGGAGGGCGAGGCGTTCTCGGCGGGCGGCGACCTGTCGATGATCGAGGAGATGATCCGCGACCACGCCACGCGCCTGGAGGTCTTCGCCGAGGCCCGTGACATCGTCTACAACGTGCTCAACTGCTCGAAGCCTGTCGTCTCGGCGATCCAGGGCCCGGCGGTGGGGGCGGGGTTGGCCGTCGCGCTGCTGGCCGACATCTCGGTGGCCGGGCGGACGGCCCGCATCATCGACGGCCACACCCGGCTGGGCGTCGCGGCGGGCGACCACGCGGCGATCATCTGGCCGCTCCTGTGCGGGATGGCCAAGGCGAAGTATCACCTGCTGCTGTGCGAGCCGGTCACCGGCGAGCAGGCCGAGGCGATGGGCCTGGTGAGCCTGTGCGTCGACGACGACCAGGTCCACGACAGGGCGCTGGACATCGCGACACGGCTGGCCGCCGGGTCGGCCGAGGCGATCCGGCTGACCAAGTACGCGCTGAACAACTGGCTGCGCATGGCCGGGCCGTCGTTCGACGCCTCGCTGGCCATGGAGTTCCTCGGCTTCACCGGCCCCGACGCCGCCGAGGGCGTGCTGGCCCTGCGGGACAAGCGTCCGCCCCGGTTCCGGCCGGAGCTGTGAGGAGGCACGCTAGGAGAAGCGCTTGCGGAGCGACTCCAGGCCGGGGACGAAGACGCCCCGGGTGAGGATCTTGGCGATCTTCTCCGGGTCGTCGGCCTCGAAGCTCGCGTACCACTCCACGAACGCCTGCCCGGAGTCGGTCACCGGGGCGACCCGGCACGTCGCGCGATAGTCGCGCATGGGCAGCGGGGACTCAATGGCGGTGTACGTCAGCGTGCGCTCCTCGTCGTCGAGGGTCAGCAGCCGCTCGCGGAACACCCCGCCCGCCCCCTCGACCCGCCGCACGACCCCCGGGGCGAGCGGTGCGCCGTCCTCGATCTCACAGGTGGACACGCCCGGCAGCCACTCGTGGAGGTTGCCGAACTCGCGCAGAAACGCCCAGACGTCCCCGGCGTCCGCGTTGATCACCGTGCTGGCGTACGGACCGCGCATGTGTGACTCCTTCCGCTGCCTCAAGTAAGTGCCCCCCGGGGGCGGCGCGCAAGCGGCCGGAAGTGATCGGAGCGGTCAGAAGCTCCTGGGCAGGCCGAGCACCTGGGTGGCCAGGTAGTTGAGCAGCAGTTCCTCGGTGACCGGCGCGATCCGGCCGATCCTGGCGTCGGCCAGCAGGCGTGCGACGGGGTACTCCAGCGAGTACGCCATGCCTCCGTGGGTCTGGAACGCGGCGTCGGCGGCCTCCCACGCGGCCTGCGAGGCCGTCAGCTTGGCGATGTTGGCCTCCGTGCCGCAGGGCAGGCGGTTGTCGAACGACCAGGCCGCCTTGTACAGCATCAGCCTGGCCAGCTCGATCTTGGCCTTGACCTGCGCAAGCGGGAACGCGATGGCCTGGTTGGCCCCGATGGGCCGGCCGAAGACCTCCCGCTGCTTCGCGTAGTCCACGCCCACCCGCAGTGCCACCTCGGCCCCGCCGAGGGCACTGGCCGCCAGCAGGATCCGCTCGGGGTTCAGCACGTCCCACAGCACGGCCGCCCCCCGGTCCACCTCGCCGAGCACGCTGGAGGCGGGCAGCCGCAGGTCGTCGATGAAGACCATGTTGGACGGCGTGGTGTTCGCGCCCATCTTGGGGATCGGCCGGTAGGACAGCCGCCCCGCCGCCACCGCCTCCGGCACGTTCACCAGGAACACTGTCAGCCCGTCGCTGCGCGGCCTGGCCTGCGCCGCCGGGATCGTCCGGGTGACGAGCAGCATCCAGGCGGCCCGCTGGACCCCGGTGATCCAGATCTTCTGGCCGTTGACGACGAAGTCGTCGCCGTCCCTTCGGGCGAAGGTCGAGATCGCCAGGGAGTTGGACCCGGCGTCGGGCTCGGTCAGCGCGAAGCAGGTCTCGATCTCTCCCGTGGCCAGCTTCGGGAGCAGCGCGGCCTTCTGCTCCGCCGAGCCGTGCCTGGCCAGCGTGAGCGCCCCGAACCCCGGCGTCAGCACGTACATGAACGCCGAGCCGCCGGCGGAGCCGGAGGCCGACAGGGTCTCGGTGGCCACGGCCAGCTCCAGCAGGCCCTGTCCGGCTCCGCCGTACTCCTCGGGCACGGCCAGGCCGAGCCAGCCGCCCTTGGCGAGCTCGGCCCACACCTCCTCGGGCCAGCGCTTGTCCGATTCGCAGCGCTGCCAGTAGTCCATGTCGTACCGCGAGCAGATGTCCGCGATGCCCCGGCGCACCGCCTGCGCGCTCTCCGGCAGCGTGAAGTCCATGCCCGCCACTCTAGAACGGCATTCGGCGGGCTGCGAGATCACCGGCGGGGGCGGCGCGCGTGGTAGACGAAGGCGGGCGGCAGGTTCCGCCACACCGTGCGCCCCGCCACCACCTCCTCGAACGCCTCGCCCAGCCTGCGGCGGAACCGCAGGGCCGCGGGCAGGGCGCGGGCGTGGACGTAGGAGAACGTCGTGAACGCGCCCCCCGGCGCGAGCGAGGCGACCACGGCCCGCAGCAGGTCCGCCTGGTGGGCGGGGGGAAACGCCGCCCAGGGCAGCCCGCTCACGATCACGTCGGCGGCGTCCACGCCCCGACCGGCGAGGAGCTCGGGCAGCCGCGCGGCGTTGTCGACCACGAGCTCCACCCCCGGGTAGCGGGCGCCGAGGTGGCCGGCCAGCCGTGGATTGATCTCGACCGCCAGGTGCCGCCCCCGCCCGCCGATGCGGCGCTGGATCTCGGCGGTGAAGGGGCCGGTGCCCGGCCCCAGCTCGACCACGACGGGGTCGCCGCGCTCCGGCACCGGTACGCACACCGCCTCCGACAACCGCCGTGAGCTGGGCGCGACCGCCCCGGTCACGGCGGGGGAGCGCAGGAACTGCCCGAAGAAGACCGCTGTTTCGTTCGCCATGCGGCGACGCTAGGGCCGCGCGACCGCCCGGGCCGCCCGCCGTCCGGACCGACCTGGCGGCCAAGTGGATCACCGCGTACGGCCCCTCGGCGGGCGGAAGCGGCCAGAAGGAGGAGAAGCGTCCTCCCAACGGAGGACGGGCCTCCGCACGGGCGGGCGGTAGCGTTCCCTCATGCGGTGGCCCTCGACGCGCCGGTTCGTCCCTCAGCGTCCCTTCACTGGCAGGCCCTTCGCGCTCTCGCGCGGCACGGCACTCGACATCGGCCTGGCGGTGGGCGGGACCGGGCTCGACGTGCTCGTCAGCGCCGGCTCCTGGAGCGGGGGGAGCGGCCCGGCCCCGGCGTGGGTGGGGATGGGGTTCGCCCTGCTGGCCGGGCTGCCGATGGGCCTGGTGCGCCGATGGCCGGGGCCTGTGGCCGTCTATCTGTCCGTGCTGCTGGTGGTGTGCGACCAGATCGGCGCGTTCACCGTCAACACCCTGCAGGTCCTGCTGCCGATCTCGGTGGGCGTGCTGGCCAGGTCGCGCGGCTGGGGCTGGACGGCGCCGGCGGCCGTGCTGGCCTCCGCCGCGACCGCGGTGAACCTTGCCGACCCCGGCATCGCCCTCACGAGCAACACCTGGTTCTACTCCGTCGGACTGATCGCGGCCCCGGTGCTGATCGGCCGCTACCTGCGCGGTCAGGAGGGGCGCCGCAAGGAGGACCCCGCGCCGCTGCTCGACCTGCTGCTCGCCGGCGGCGGGGTGGCGCTGTCGGTGCTGACCACCTGGCCCTACTGGCACAGCGGCGAGCCGCCCGTGTGGGCGGTCGCGCTCGGGGTGATGCTCGCGGGGCTCGCGCTGGGTGTCGTGCGGCACCTGCCCGGCGCGGTGCTGCTGCTGGAGAGCCTCGTGCTGGTCGTGGCCGACCAGTACGTCCCGAGGACCGGCAACAGCCTGCAACTGCTCGCCCTTGTGGCACTCGGCGTGTTCGCGACCCGCGCCGCCTGGCCCTGGGTCGCCGCGGCGTACGCCCTGACCTGCTCGGTCTCCGCGATCGTGATCGTGGACGACCCCGCCGACGTCACCCCGTTCCGGGTGCTGGCGCTGATGATGATGGTGACCGCGCCCGTGGCGATCGGCCGGTACGTCGGCGTGCGGCAGGCCCAGACCAGGCACGCCGCCGAACTGGCCGCCGAGCGGGACAGGGCCGGCCGGCTCGCCGAGCGGGAGCGGATCGCCCGCGAGGTCCACGACATCGTGGCCCACCACGTGGGGGCGATGGTGCTGCGGGCGAGCGCGGCGCAGTACGCGGGAGCCGACGGCCCGGCCGCCGAGGCGCTGGCCGACATCAGGGACACCGGCCACCGCGTGCTGGAGGACCTGCGCGGCCTGCTGGCCGTGCTGCGCGACCCGGACGAGGCACTGGGCTCCGACCTCATGCTCGCGAACATGCTGGCCGACCCCGGCGACGTGCTGCGCGACGCCGTCTCCCGGATGTCGGCGGCCGGCCTGCGCGTGGATCTGCGTCTCGCGCCCGAGGTGGAACGGGCCCCGCTGGTGGTGCGGGCGTCGGCGGCGAGGATCGTCCAGGAGGGGCTGACGAACGTGCTCAAGCACGCCGGGCCGGGGGCCCGCGCGGAGGTCCATGTGGCGATGCGCCCGGACGCGCTCACGGTCGAGGTGCGCAACGGCCCCGGCACGTCCCGTCCCCCGGACGTGCTGCCGTCCCACGGCCAGGGCATCGCGGGCATGCGGGAGCGGGCCCGCGCCTTCGGCGGGCACGTCACCGCGGGCCCGGCCGGGAACGGCGGCTGGCGGCTGACCGCCTCGCTGCCGGTGCCGGGGGAGAACCGGTCGGAGTGCCGCCGCATGGCGGGGAGGTTCGCGTGATCCGCGTCGTGGTCGCCGACGACCAGGCCCTGGTGCGGGCGGGCGTCCGGATGATGCTGGAGGCGGCCGGCGACATGGAGGTGTGCGGGGAGGCCGCCGACGGGGCCGAGGCCGTACGGCTGGCCGAGCGGCACCGTCCCGACGTGGTGCTGATGGACCTGCGGATGCCGCGCGTCGACGGACTGGAGGCCACCCGCAGGATCCTCGCCGCCCAGCCGTCCGCCCGGATCGTCGTGCTCACCACGTTCTCCGAGGACGAGAACCTCTACGCCGCGCTGGGCGCGGGCGCGCTCGGGTTCCTGGTGAAGGACGACCCGCCCGCCCGGATGGTCGAGTCGGTACGGCGGGCCGCGACGGGCGAGCCTCCGCTCGCGCCGTCGGTGCTGCGGCGCGTCGTCGAACGGGCCCTGGCGGCCGAGCGGCAGGCGATGCCGCTTCCGCCGGGCCTCACCGAGCGTGAGGCGCAGGTGCTCACCCTGGTCGGGGTCGGTCTGTCCAACGCCGAGATCGCCGATCGGCTGCACGTGGGGGTCACGACGGTCAAAAGTCATGTCGCCGCGCTCATCGACAAGCTCGGGCTGCGCAACCGGACCCAGGCGGCGGTGATGGCGCACCGGTTCGGCCTGGTCGACACCGGGTTCAACCCCGTTGCTCCTGCCCGGAGCGACCCCTGACCATAAGCGGCCGTTCAGCCGATGCCTAGATCGTTCAAAGTGGACGCCAAGAAGGCCCTCCTAGCGTCTGTGTCCGGCGCCCGATCGGGCGCCTTCACATCAGAAACCGCGCCGTCCCCGGACGGTGGGAGGGATCACAATGCCCAAGATCAGGATTGACGACATCGCGGCGGCCGGGCCGGAGCTCGACGAGGGAGACCTCCGTCTGGTCAACGGCGGCCGGAAGTTCGAATGGTCGAGCCAGGTCATGACCCCGGACGGCACCGTCGACGCCAAGGACCTCGACTTCTGAGCGACCGCTTCTGCGTGACCGCGCGGGGCGCCCTTCCGGCGCCCCGCGCCCGTTCAGGAAGCCAGACAAGGAAGAACGAGAGATGTCCGGCGAGATACTCATCCTCACGGTCGACGGAGACTCCCACGCGGAGCATGTGGCCCGTCTGCTGGCCGCGCGGGGGGCGAAGGCGGTCGTCTTCGACCCGGCCGGCTATCCGGTCCGCGCGGTGCTCGACGCGGTTTACCACCGCGACGGGCGGGTGCGGCGGCGGCTGCGCACGGAGACGGCGGACGTCGACCTCGACCGTCTGACGGCGGTGTGGTTCCGCCGTCCGCAGGCTCCCGTCGCGCATCCCGAGATCACCGACCCGGTGGCACGTGCCCACATGGAGCAGGAGTGCGCGATGTTCGCAGGGGACCTGTGGGAGCAGCTCGACTGCCGCATGGTCCCCGCGCCCAGGGAACGGGTGCGGCTGGCCCAGCGCAAGTCGTCACAGCTGGCCCTGGCCGGTCGTCTCGGATTCGAGCTGCCGGACACGCTGATCACCAACGACCCCGACGAGTTCCTGGACTTCTACAACCGGCACCAGGGCCGCATCATCGCCAAGCCCCTGGGCGCTCCCACGAGCTCCCGCGCCGACGGGGAGGGCGTGGCCAGGATGTCGGAACCGGTGTCCACCCGCGATGTGGCGTACGCGGATGCGATCAGGTTCGGCCCGGTCGTCATCCAGGAGTACGTGCCCAAGCGGGTCGAACTGCGGGTGACCGTCGTGGGGCGGGCCGTCTTCGCGGCGGAGATCCACTCGCAGGAGAGCAATCACACGAGGCTCGACTGGCGCCGCTACGACCCGGGCGGCACCCGCCATGAGGTGCACGAGCTGCCGCCGGAGGTGACCGAGCGCTGCGTGCGGATCGTGCGGCGGCTCGGCCTGCGCTACGGAGCGATCGATCTCATCCTGACCCCCGACGGGCGTTACGTCTTCCTCGAAGTCAACCCCAGTGGCCAGTGGCTCTGGATCGAGAAGGCCACGGGCCTGCCGATCGGCGCGGCGTTGTGTGACCTGTTGATGTACGGCACGGTCGGAGAGGAGACCGCGCATGGTGCCTGACGCCCTTGAAACCCTCCGCGGCCTGGACGGGGTCGACCCGTCCGAGGCCCAGGAGCGCCTGCGGGAGTTGCGGGAGCGCCACCCCGGCGTGCGCTTCCGGCTGCTGTGGCAGCGGGAGGACTACGACGACTCGCTCCACTACGACCTTCTGATCAAACGGCCGGGGGAGGGGACCGTGTCGCTGTCCTGGTGCCCCGACCGCGCCCTGCCCTGGCCCCTGCGGGGCGTGCAGCGGGCCGGCGAGATGCTGCTGCTGCGGATCGACGGAGTCGGGGTCAAGGTGGTCGACGCGGTCGCCTGGCTCGACTTCCTGTGGGACGAGGCCCGGCTGGTGGACCGGATCGTCGCCGCCGCCCTCGTGCAGGCCGAGATGGAGGAGGCGCCGGTCGAGCTCTCCGACGACGAGATCCAGGAGGCGGTGGACGCGTTCCGGCGCGCCCGGGGACTGCTCACCGCGGAACGGATGCGCGAGTGGATGGACCGCCGCTCCCTCACCGTGGTGGACCTCCAGGAGCTGGTCGCGGGAGAGGTGGCCGCCGCCCGCGTCCGCGAGCGGGTGACGGCGGGACGGGTCGAGCCGTACTTCGAGGAGCACCGGGAGGAGTTCGGCACGGCCCGGGTCGCCCGCCTCACCTTCCCCGACTCCGAGGCGGCCCGGCGGGCGGCGGCCGAGATCGACGCCGGAGCCTCCTTCTTCGCGCTGGCGGAGCGGACGCGTGGCGCCCGGTTGGTCGTCGAGGACGTGCCCGCGGGCGAGATCGGCACTGCCCGCCCCGGTGACGTCGTCTCGCCCGCCCCGGACGTCCTGCTCAAGGTGATCTCCGTGGCCGGCGCCGAGCTCGACGCGGACACGCGCCGCCGCGTCGAACGACGGGTCTTCGACCTGTGGATCGACGAACGCCGCCGGGCCGCGAAGATCGAATGGTTCTGGGGAACCACGGCGCGGACCGGCACGCTGTGAACAGGCAGATCTTCCGCGCCGAGGCGCTGCGCCGCCATGCCGCCCCGCCGTCCGCCCCGGCCGCCGTCAAGGAGGTCGGCAACCGTGCGCTCGTCCTGCTCTGGTGCGCGGTCGCGGTGCTCACCTCGGGGCTGGCCGTCCTCACCGCTCTGGTCCTGAGGGGTGGCGGGTGAGACGGGTCCCGGTCTTCCTGCAGAACTCGGCGACCGAGTGCGGCGCGGCCTGCCTGGCCATGATCTTGTCCTTCCACGGCCACCGCACCACCGTGCAGGAGGTCACCGACCACCTCCAGGTGGGCAGGGACGGCCTGAGCGCGCTGGCCGTCGTCCGCGCCGCGCGGGAGTTCGGCCTGAACGCCAAGGCGTTCTCGCTGGAGCCGGCCGACCTCGGGCGGGTGCCCATGCCCGCGATCGTCCACTGGGAGTTCCAGCACTTCGTGGTGGTGGAGCGGTGGACGCCCGACCACGTGGACATCGTGGACCCGGGCCGGGGACGCAGGCGGCTCACGCCCGCCGAGTTCGACGCCGGCTTCACCGGCGTGCTGCTGGCGTTCGAGCCGGAGCCGGGGTTCCGCCGTGTGCGGTCCAGCGCCGCGCGGGCGTGGCGGCGCGACTTCCTGCGCACCCTGGTGTTCCGCAGGAAGGGCCTGCTCGCCCAGGTGCTCGCGGCCTCAGTGCTGCTCCAGGTGCTCGGCCTGGGGCTCGCGACGGCGTTCCAGATCGTCGTCGACCGGATCCTCCCACGCGGGGACTCCGGGCTTCTCGCGCTCCTCGGCGTGGCCGTGCTGGTCGCCGTGGTCACCCAGTTCGCGGTGAGCTACCTGCGTTCGGTGCTGCTCGTCGCGCTCCGCTCGCGCACCGACGGCGAGGTGACGCGGAACCTGGTGTCGCACCTTGTCGCACTGCCGTACCGGTACTTCGCGGTGCGCGGCAAGGGAGACCTGGTGAACCGGTCGAACAGCGTCATCGCCCTGCGCGAGACGCTGACCGGGCAGATTCTCTCGTCGTTGCTCGACGGGCCGCTCGCCCTGGTCTACCTCCTGCTCGTCTTCGCCCGGGACCCGGTCTTCGGCGGCTTCCTCGTGCTGCTCGCCGCAGGGCAGGCCGCCCTCCTGCTCGGCACCGCCCGCCGGGTGGGCGACCTGACCAGGCGTGAGCTGGCCGCTCTCGCCGTCACGCAGGGCCGGCTGATGGAGGCCGTCGGCGGCATCGAGACGCTCAAGGCGTCCGGGGCCGAGCCGCGGGCGATGCAGCGCTGGTCGGACCTGTTCGCCCAGCAACTCGACGCCGACGTGCGGGGAGGGCTCGTCCGGGCGCTCATCGAGGCGGTGCTCGGGGCGGTGCGCTATCTCGCGCCGCTGGGGCTGCTGTGGGTCGGCGCGTGGCGGGTGCTCGACGGGTCGCTGAGCCTCGGGACGCTGCTCGCGCTGAACGCCCTGGCCACCGCCGCGCTCACCCCGATCGGCTCGCTGATGACCAGCCTGCGCAGCCTTCAGCAGGCCGGGGCGCACTTCGACCGGCTGTCGGACATCCTCGCCTCCGAGCCCGAGCCGTCCACCGGGATCGAGGTGCTGCGGCTGCGCGGAGGCATCGAGCTGCGCGGGGTGGGTTTCCGCCACGACCCGCGCGGCTCGTGGACGCTGCGCGACGTCTCACTGGTCGTACGGCCGGGGCAGAAGGTCGCGCTGGTCGGTCCCTCGGGGTCGGGCAAGAGCACGCTCGCCCGCCTCCTGCTCGCCCTGTACCGGCCGACGGCCGGGGAGATCCGGTACGACGGCGTTCCCGCGGCGGAGCTCAACCCGCGATCGCTGCGCCGCCAGTTCGGTGTGGTCACCCAGGAGCCGTCGCTGTTCACCGGGACGATCCGGGAGAACATCGCGCTCAACTTCCCCGAGGCCGGCATGGACCGGATCGCCGAGGCGGCCCGGCTCGCGGGACTGCACGACGAGATCATGGCGATGCCGATGGGCTACGAGACGATCCTGGTCGAGGGCGGCGGCCTGTCGGGTGGTCAGCGCCAGCGCCTCGCCCTGGCCCGCGCGCTGCTGCCCCGCCCCAAGGTGCTGCTGCTCGACGAGGCGACCAGCAACCTGGACAGCGCGACCGAGGCCGGCATCGAGGCGCGGCTGTCCCGCCTGACGCAGACCCGCATCGTGATCGCGCACCGGCTGAGCACGGTGCGGGACGCCGACCTCATCCTGGTCGTCGAGCGGGGCATGGTGGTGGAGCGGGGCACCCACGAGGAGCTGCTGGCCCTGGGCGGGCGCTACACCCGGCTCGTCGCCGCGCAGACGGCCTCCACCCAGGCCGTAGCTCCTGCCCGGAGCGACCGGGAGAACGGCATGTAGGGTCTGGGGCGTGAACGCTGCCGAGGACCGGATCTGGACGGTGCCCAACCTGCTGAGCGCCCTGCGGCTGCTCGGCGTCCCCGTCTTCCTCTGGCTCGTGCTGGGTCCCCACGCCGACGGATGGGCCATCGCGCTGCTGGCGCTGGCCGGCTTCAGCGACTGGCTCGACGGCAAGCTCGCCCGCGCCTGGAACCAGATCAGCAAACTGGGCCGGCTCATCGACCCGCTCGCCGACCGGCTCTACATCCTCGCCACTTTGATCGGCCTGGTGCTGCGGGGCGCGGTCCCCTGGTGGCTGGCGCTCGCGGTGCCGCTGCGCGACGTGCTGCTGCTGTGGGTGCCGCCCGTGCTGCGGCGGCACGGGTACGGCCCGGCGCTGCCCGTCCACTTCCTCGGCAAGGCCGGCACCGCCGCCCTGATGTACGCGTTCCCGCTGCTGTTCCTCGCCTCCCACGAGGGGTGGTACGCCGAGATTGCCGCGATCTTCGGATGGGCCTTCGCCATCTGGGGAACTGGTCTGTATTGGTGGGCGGGGGTGTTGTATGTCGTACAGGTGCGCCAGCTAACGAAGGGGTGACCCGTGAAGGCCGTCGTCATGGCGGGCGGGGAGGGGACACGGCTGCGGCCGATGACCGCGAACCAGCCCAAGCCCCTGCTCCCCATCATCAACCGGCCGATCATGGAACACGTGCTCCGGCTGCTCAAGCGGCACGGGTTCACCGAGACCGTGGTGACCGTGCAGTTCCTGGCCGCGCTGATCCGCAACTACTTCGGCGACGGCGACGAGCTGGGCATGACCCTCCACTACGCCACCGAGGAGGTCCCCCTCGGGACGGCCGGCAGCGTGAAGAACGCCGCCGACAAGCTCCGCGACGACCGCTTCCTGGTCATCTCCGGCGACGCGCTCACCGACATCGACCTGACCGACATGCTCCGCTTCCACCGCGAGAACCGGGCGCTGGTCACCATCGGGCTCAAGCGCGTGCCCAACCCGCTGGAGTTCGGGATCATCATCGTGGACGACAGCGGCCGCATCCAGCGTTTCCTGGAGAAGCCCACCTGGGGCCAGGTGTTCTCCGACACGGTCAACACCGGCATCTACATCATGGAGCCGTCGGTCCTCGACGAGATCGCCCCCGGCCAGTCGGTCGACTGGTCGTCCGACATCTTCCCCGAGATGCTCGAACGCGGCTGCCGGCTGTTCGGCTACGTGGCCGAGGGCTACTGGGAGGACGTCGGCACGCACGAGAGCTACCTCAAGGCCCAGGCCGACGTGCTGGAGGGCAAGGTCAAGGTCGACTTCGACGCGTTCGAGCTGGCACCCGGCGTGTGGGCCGCCGAGGGCGCCTCGGTGGACCCCGAGGCCGTGCTCAAGGGCCCCCTCTACATCGGCGACTACGCCAAGGTCGAGGCCGGCGCCGAACTGCGGGAATACACCGTGCTCGGCAGCAACGCCGTCGTCAAGGAGGGCGCCTTCCTCCACCGCGCCGTGGTCAGCGACAACGTGTACGTCGGCCCGGCCGCCCACCTGCGCGGCTGCGTGATCGGCAAGAACACCGACGTGATGACCGGCGCCAGGATCGAGGAGAACGCCGTCGTCGGCGACGAGTGCGTCATCGAGGCCGAGGCGTACGTCTCCTCCGGGGTGAAGATCTACCCGTTCAAGACGATCGAGGCGGGCACGGTCGTCAACACCAGCGTCATCTGGGAGTCGCGCGGCCAGCGCAGCCTGTTCGGTCCCCGCGGGGTCTCCGGCCTGGTCAACGTCGAGATCACCCCGGAGCTGTGCGTACGGCTGGCCAGCGCGTACGCCACGACGCTGCGCAAGGGCGACACGGTCGTCACCTCCCGCGACGCCTCGCGCGCGGCGCGGGCGCTCAAGCGGGCGGTGATCAGCGCGCTGAACTCCAGCGCGATCAACGTGGTCGACCTGGAGGCCGCCGCCCTGCCGGTCGCCAGGTTCAACACCTCACGGGAGAACGTCAGAGGCGGCATCGCCCTGCGCACCACGGCGGGCGACCCCCAGAGCGTCGACATCGTGTTCATGGACGAGACCGGGGCCGACCTGTCCCAGGCGGCCCAGCGCAAGCTGGAGCGGGTCTTCTCCCGGCAGGAGTACCGGCGCGCCTTCCCCGGCGAGATCGCGGAGCTGACCTTCCCCGCCCGTGCCGTCGACACGTACGCACGGGAGTTGCTGGCCTGCATCGACATGTCCGGGGTGAAGGACACCGAGATGAAGGTCGTGGTCGACTGCGCGGGCGGCACCTCCTCGCTCGTGCTGCCGAGCCTGCTGGGCCGGGCCGGGGTCGACGTGCTCACCGTGAACAACCGCCTGGACGACGCCTCGCCGACCGAGACACTCGCCGAGCGCCGCCGCGATCTGCAGCGCCTGGCGGAGCTGGTGGCCTCGGCGCGGGCCGCCTTCGGCGTACGGTTCGACCCGGTGGGGGAACGGGTCTCCCTGGTGGACGAGATGGGCCAGCTGATCAGCGAGGAGCGGGCGCTGCTCGTCGTGCTCGACCTGGTGGCGGCCGAGCGCCGGGGCGGCCGGGTGGCCCTGCCGGTAACCACGACCCGGGTGGCGGAGATGGTGTGCCGCTTCCACGGCGTGCAGGTCGACTGGACGGCCACGAGCCTCGACACGCTGACGCGGGCGGCCCGGCACCCCGACACGATCTTCGCCGGCGACGGGAAGGGCGGCTTCATCGTCCCGGAGTTCGCGCCCACCGTGGACGGCCTGGCGGTGTTCCTGCGCCTGCTCGGCCTGGTCGCGCGCACCCGGCTGTCGCTCAGCCAGATCGACGCCCGCATCCCGGAGGCCAAGCTCCTCAAGCGGACCGTTCCCACGCCCTGGGCGCACAAGGGGGCCGTGATGCGCTCGGTCGTCGAGGCGGCCGAGGGCCACCGCCTGGACACCACCGACGGCGTCCGCGTCGTGGAGGACGACGGAAGCTGGGCCCTCGTCCTGCCCGACCCCGCCGAGGCCGTCACCCATTTGTGGGCCGAGGGCCACGACATGGACACCGCCCAGGCCCTCCTGGAACGCTGGGCCCACGTCGTCGAACAGGCCGCCGGCGCCCACTGATATCCCTTCGACACGGCGCGCAACCGCCCCGCGAAGCGGCTATCCCATTGCGAGGTTTACGGCGCGCAACCGTCACGCGAGGGGCGCGGCCGCGACTGGACTGAGGAGCGCCCGGAGCGAGGAACGAGCGAGGACGCGACGAGGGCTGTGCTCATGGCGCGCCTCCGGCACGACGACGCCGCCTGAAGGCGCCCCGAGCCGCCGTGCCGGAGGCGAGGCCAATGAACACTGTGTGGCGGGATGGACCTTGAACCTCCGCTGGCTGTAGCGTTGGTCAGTCCACGCCCAGCCGCGGTCTTGACCTTTGTGCCTGATCAGCGTAAGTTGCGGCATTCGCAGTTTGAGCTAGTCCTAGAGCAAGTCGTGAGAGAGGCCGAGCCGTTCGATGCCCAGCGTCTACTGCACGCAGTGCGGTCATGCCAACCCCGAGGATGCCCGTTTCTGTTCACGATGCGGTTCGCCGCTGAGCGCTCCGGCGCCCGTCGCAGCCGACACGACCTCGACGATCTCACTCGAGGCGCTTGAGGCGGAGACGGGCCAGACGCTTCTGCCGGACAGGGCCGCGGTCGAGCAGTTGCCGCCGGGCACGGCTCTCCTGGTGGTCATGCGGGGCCCGAACGCGGGGAGCCGATTTCTGCTCGACAGCGACCTCACTACGGCGGGTCGCCACCCGGAAAGCGACATTTTCCTGGACGATGTGACCGTGTCCAGGAGGCACGTGGAGTTCTACCGGCGCGGCGGCCAGTTCACCGTGCGTGACGTGGGCAGCCTCAACGGCACCTACGTCAACCGGGAGCGCATCGAGGAGTCCCCGTTGCAGGGCGGCGACGAGGTGCAGATCGGCAAGTTCCGGCTGGTGTTCCTCACGCGTGGTCCCGGAGGGCTGTGATCGGTGAGGAGGAGGAGTCATGAGCGCGCAGGCCGTACGGGCGTTCATGAGCATCGGGGAAGTGCTCGCCCTGCTGCAGGGCGAGTTCCCGGACGTGACCGTCTCCAAGATCCGGTTTCTGGAGGGTGAGGGGCTGATCGAGCCCCAGCGGAGCCCGTCGGGGTACCGCAAGTTCACCTTCAACGACGTCGAGCGCCTGCGGTACATCCTGCGTGCGCAGCGTGACCAGTACCTGCCGCTCCGCGTGATCAAGGATCAGTTGGACGAGCAGGCGGCCCGTCCGCACGCCGTGTCCGACGGCGCCCCGCCCGTGCGTCTCAGCCGGGAGGAGCTCATCGAGGCCGCGGGCATCGACGAGGAGACCCTGGCCGAGATGGAGAGCTTCGGCCTGGTCGCTCCCGTGGCGCGCCGCTACGACGGGGAGGCGCTGGAGGTCGCGCGCAGCGTGGGGGCGCTGGCGCGGTTCGGCCTGCAGGCGCGGCACCTGAGGGCGGTCCGCGCCGCGGTGGAGCGGGAGGCCGGTCTCATCGAGCAGGCGGTGGCGCCGCTGCTGCGGCGCAAGGCGCCGGGGGCGATCGCGGAGGCGGACGAGACCGCCCGGGAGATCTCCGGACTTCTCCAGGAACTGCACAATGCGTTACTGCGTGGGAGTGTTCGCGGCGTTCTGGGGCGGTGACCGGCACATCCGCACCTCCGTGGGTGTTACGTTGAATGCCTGGTGATATGCCGCGACGCTTGAGACGGAGCCGCCCGTGTTGCAGATGGAGGTCGTGGGGGTTCGCGTTGAGATGCCCACCAACCAGCCGATCGTTCTCCTGAAGGAGACGAGCGGTGATCGGTACCTGCCGATCTGGATAGGCATGACCGAGGCGACCGCTATCGCGTTGGCCCAGGCGGAGGAGCCGCCGCCCCGGCCGCTGACCCACGACTTGTTCCGTGACGTTCTTGAGGCCTTGGGGGTGCGGTTGCGCACCGTCAACATCGTCGCGCTCCGCGATGGAATCTTCTTCGCCGATCTGGTCTTCTCCAACGGCGTGGAGGTCAGCGCCCGTCCCTCGGACTCGATCGCGCTGGCGTTGCGTACGGGTGCGACGATCTACGCGAGTGAGGACGTGATCCAGGAGGCGGGCGTGAGCATGCCCGACGACCAGGAAGACGAAGTGGAAAAGTTCCGCGAGTTCCTGGACAAAATCACACCGGAAGACTTCGGCCGGGCGGGCTGACGTGCCGGACGATTTCGGGAGATTACGCTTCACGACGCGCCGGACGGGGTCGTTGACTGACGATGGCCCCGGTCCTACGGTGCAAGGGAAACCACGGTTGTAATTCACGAACCCCCAGATCAGACCGTGGGATGAGAGAAAGCCGGAGGTCCGCAGTGGCGGTCAGCAGCGGCGAGGGTAAGTCGGCCGGCCAGCACGACCCGGTTCGGCAGGCGGCGCGCGAGCGCGCCGGCGAACAGGGTCTGCTGTTCGACGAGCAGCCGACGGCGCTGCCCCAGGGCATCGGATACCGCGGCCCCACGGCGTGCGCGGCTGCCGGGATCACCTACCGGCAGCTCGACTACTGGGCCCGGACCGAACTGGTGCTCCCGACGATAAGGGCCGCCCAGGGATCCGGGTCTCAGCGACTGTACAGCTTCCGCGACATCCTCGTCCTGAAGGTCGTCAAACGTCTTCTGGACACAGGGGTCTCCCTCCAGCAGATACGCACCGCCGTACGGCATCTGCGCGACCGCGGCGTCAACGACCTGGCCCAGATCACGTTGATGAGCGACGGCGTGAGCGTCTACGAGTGCACGAGCGCCGACGAGGTGATCGACCTGCTGCAGGGCGGCCAGGGCGTGTTCGGCATCGCGCTCGGGCGGGTGTGGCGGGAGGTCGAGGGATCGCTGGCCGAGCTTCCGGGCGAGCGCGCGGAGGCCGCTCCGGATGCGGAGGGGGACCATCCGTCGGACGAGCTGGCCCGCCGGAGAAAGGCCCGCAGGACCGGCTGAGCGGATGCCCGGGCGGGCGCTTGCAGGGCGGCGACGCCGTCTTCGGCCCGAATGCGGCCCGCCGGATCATCGACTTCTTCGCGGCGGGGCCTCCCGTGCGCCGGCTCCTGAGCCCTTTCCCGAGCTCACCGCGCGTGAACGGGAGGTCCTCGACCTCATCGCGGCGGACGGTCCACCCCCGCGATCGCCCGGCACCTGGCCATCAGCGGCAAGACGGTCAGCAACCACATCGCCGCCATCTTCGCGAAGCCGGCGGTCGCCGACCGGGCCGAGGCCATCGTCCGCGCCCGCCGGGCCGGTCTCGGCGCCGATCTCGCGCCGGGTGCGAGTCGGGCGGATCCGGGGTAACGGGTAGAGTGGGACACGGCCGACGACCTCGTGCGGGAGAGACCCCTGGCTTACAGGGGCGCCGAAGGAGCAAACCTCCCCGGAATCTCTCAGGCATCCGTACCGCACGGACGAGGCGACTCTGAAAAGCAGGCCCGCCGGCCAGGCGGCGCCTCACCGAAGGGGAAAGCCGGGCTCGACGGCCCGGTGAAGCTCTCAGGTCCGATGACAGAGGGGGAGACCGCTTCACGACCGGCCGCGCCACGCAGGGCGACGGGCGGTCGCCGCAGGTCTCGACCCGCCCAGGAGGCCCCTGTCATGACCGATCGGTCCACGCTTCGCGATCTTTCCGCTCCGTCTTTCGCCACCCGTCATATCGGCCCCTCCGAGGCCGGCCGCGCCCGGATGCTGGAGGCCGTCGGCTACGAGTCGGTGGCCGACCTACTCGCCGTGGCCGTGCCCGAGGCCATCCGCACGCGCGGCCCGCTGAACCTGCCCGAGGCGGTGGGGGAGGCCGAGGCCCTGGCCGAGCTGCGCGCCCTCGCCGGCCGCAACCGGGTGCTGACCCCGATGATCGGCCTCGGGTACTACGACACGATCACCCCGGGTGTCGTCCTCCGCAACGTGATGGAGAACCCCGGCTGGTACACCGCGTACACGCCCTACCAGCCGGAGATCTCGCAGGGGCGGCTGGAGGCGCTGCTGAACTTCCAGACGGTCGTGTCGGACCTCACCGGCCTCGACGTCGCCGGCGCGTCCCTGCTCGACGAGGCGACGGCCGCGGCCGAGGCGATGACGCTGGCCCGGCGGGCGAGCAAGGCGAAGACCGACGTGTTCGTGGTGGACGCCGACGCGCTGCCGCAGACCAAGGCCGTGCTGGCGACCCGCGCCGAGCCGCTCGGCATCACGCTGGTGGAGTCCGACCTCGCCGGTGAGCTGCCCGAGTGCTTCGGGGTCCTCGTCCAGTATCCGGGCGCGAGCGGCCGGGTGACGTCCTTCCGCCCGGTCGCCGAGCGGGCGCACGCCCAGGGGGCGCTGCTGGTGGCCGCGGCCGACCTGCTGGCGCTGACCCTGCTGGAGTCCCCGGGCGAGCAGGGCGCCGACATCGCCGTCGGCTCCTCCCAGCGCTTCGGCGTCCCGCTGGGCTACGGCGGCCCCCACGCCGCGTACATGGCCGTCCGCGAGGGCCTGCAGCGGCAGATGCCGGGCCGCCTGGTCGGCGTCTCGGTGGACGCCGACGGCCGCGCGGCCTACCGGCTGGCCCTCCAGACCCGCGAGCAGCACATCCGGCGGGAGAAGGCCACCAGCAACATCTGCACCGCGCAGGTGCTGCTCGCCGTCATGGCGTCGATGTACGCCGTCTACCACGGCCCGGAGGGCCTCAGGAGGATCGCCCAGCGGGCGCACCGCCACGCGGCCGTCCTGGCCGCCGGGCTGCGCGAGGGCGGCGTGGAGGTCGTCCACGACGAGTTCTTCGACACCGTGCTCGCCCGCGTGCCCGGGCGGGCCGCCCAGGTCGTGGCCGCCGCCGCGGAGCGGGGCGTCAACCTGCGCCTGGCCGACGACGACCACGTCGGCGTCGCCTGCGACGAGAAGACCACCACGGACCACCTGCGGGCGGTCTGGGCGGCGTTCGGCGCGTCCGAACTCGTGGTCGAGGACCTCGACCGGGTGACCTCCGACGCGCTCCCGGCCGACCTGCAGCGGACCTCGGACTTCCTCACCCACCCGGTGTTCCACTCCTATCGGTCCGAGACGGCCATGCTGCGCTATCTGCGGCGGCTGCAGGACAAGGACATCGCGCTCGACCGCTCGATGATCCCCCTGGGCTCCTGCACGATGAAGCTCAACGCGACCACCGAGATGGAGCCGGTCACCTGGCCGGAGTTCGCCTCGATCCACCCGTTCGCGCCGTCGGAGCAGGCCGAGGGGTACGCCGAGCTGATCGCGACGCTGGAGGGCTGGCTGGCCGAGGTCACCGGCTACGACCGGGTGTCGATCCAGCCGAACGCGGGCTCCCAGGGCGAGTTCGCCGGGCTGCTGGCGATCAGGTCCTACCACCGATCGAGGGGCGAGGACGGGCGTGACGTGTGCCTCATCCCGTCCTCCGCGCACGGCACCAACGCCGCCAGCGCCGTCATGGCGGGCATGCGGGTCGTCGTGGTGGCCTGCGACGCCAACGGCAACGTCGACCTTGCCGATCTCGCCGCCAAGATCGACAAGCATCGCGACGCGCTCGCCGCGATCATGGTGACCTACCCGTCCACCCACGGGGTGTACGAGGAGACGATCGTCGAGATCTGCGAGCGGGTGCACGAGGCCGGCGGGCAGGTCTACGTCGACGGGGCCAACCTCAACGCGCTGGTGGGCCTGGCCAAGCTGGGCGAGTTCGGCGCGGACGTCTCCCACCTGAACCTGCACAAGACCTTCTGCATCCCGCACGGCGGCGGCGGCCCCGGCGTCGGCCCGGTGGCGGTCAAGGCCCACCTCGCCGAGCACCTGCCGGCGCACGTGTCGGCCGCGCCGTACGGCTCGGCGGGCATCCTGCCGATCTCGTGGGCGTACGTCAGGATGATGGGCGCCGACGGGCTGCGGCAGGCGACCGAGCAGGCGATCCTGTCGGCCAACTACCTGGCCCGGCGGCTGGCGCCGCACTACCCGGTGCTGTACACCGGCAGGGACGGCCTGGTCGCCCACGAGTGCATCGTCGACCTGCGCCAGATCACCAAGGAGACCGGTGTCACGGTGGACGACGTGGCCAAGCGCCTGATCGACTACGGCTTCCACGCGCCCACGATGTCGTTCCCCGTCGCGGGGACGCTCATGATCGAGCCGACCGAGAGCGAGGACCTGGCCGAGCTCGACCGCTTCGCCGACGCGATGATCGCCATCCGGGACGAGATCGCGAAGGTGGCGTCGGGAGAGTACGACAAGACCGACAACCCGCTCCGCAACGCCCCGCACACGGCCGAGTGCCTCACCGCCGACGAGTGGACCCACCCGTACTCGCGGGCGGTGGCCGCCTACCCGGTGCCCGGCCTGCGGGACGACAAGTACTGGTCGCCGGTGCGCCGCATCGACCAGGCGTACGGCGACCGCAACCTCGTCTGCTCCTGCCCGCCCCTCGAGGCGTACGAGGACTGATCAGTTGGGTATGTCGGCCCCGCCCGGCGGCCGGTCTCGTTAAGATCGCGGTGATCGTTTCTCATCACCTGCGACCATGCGAGGCCCCTGTATGACGGCCATCGATTCCGGGCGGCGGTCCGACCGGCTCGACCACGCGCGCCGGCTCGCCGAAAGCGGCGACCTCGACGGCGCGGCCGCGATCTTCGCGGAACTCGCCGCGGACGAGGACGCGCCGGACCGCGGCGAGGCCGGCGAGGGCCTGTCCGTCGTGGTCGAGCGGATGGCCGAGCGGCTGCTGGAGGACGGCGAGCCCGAGCGGGCCGCCGACGTCCTGCTCGAGGCGCTGTCGGTCAGCGCGGTGGCCGACCCGGCGCGCCTGCGGGTGCTGCTCGGCATGGCGCACCTGGAGATGGCGTGCGCGCAGTTCGCCGGGGCCGTGGAGGACAGCCGCCAGGAGGGGGCCGACGCCGGCACCGGGGCGCTCGCGATCGAACTGCTGGCCCGTACGCTGCCGCTGCGGGGCCGCGACGCCGACGCGGAGACCGTGTGGCGCTACGGCCTCGACCACCCCGACGAGGCGCTGGCCGACCAGGTGCGGCTGCGCCTCGGGCGGGACGTGCGCCCCGCCATGGAGGGCGTCGAGGGCTGAACCGCCGGACCGCTCAGCGCTGGGAGCGCCGGCTGACGGCGTAGGCGAAGTTGACCGCGATGATCCCGCCCCAGGACAGGAGCAGGCCCGCGAGGCCCGCGTTCGCCACCGCGATCGCGGTCAGCGGGATGCCCAGGGCCAGCGACCCCATGGCCACGCCCACGGCGCTGTCCTTCTGCTTGACCGGAGGGCCGGGCGGCTGGTGACGTAGCTGGGCCGCCACCTCGTTGCGTATCCGTGCGGCGATCTCGACGTCGAGCTTGTCGAGGAACGAGTCGACCAGCGCGTCCTCGTACTCGGGGCCGAGGTCGCGGCGGGCCGCCATGACGGCGCGCAGGTCCTCGCGGGACGAGGGGGCCGCCGGCGGCGGAGGGACGGGGTGCCCGGTCGCGGGCGGCGGCTGCTGCGATGCGATGTCCGTCACCGTGACATTCTGGCCCCTTTCGCGGGCGCGTGCCATCCTCCGATCGGAGGGTCGCCTCCTCCTGCTCCGGTCGGACCCGCTACCGTCACCCGCATGGAGATCGAGACCCCGCACGGCCGCGCTGTGGCCGAGGTGGACGAGGTGGCCGATCCCCGGCTGCTGCTGGTCCTGACCCACGGGTCCGGGGGAGGTGTGGACGCCCCCGACCTGCTCGCCGTACGGGACGCGGTGCTGGCGATCGGGGGGACCGTCGCACGGGTGACGCAGCCCTTCCGGCTGCGCGGCGCGCGGGCGCCGGGGTCGGCGGTCAAGCAGGACGAGGCGTGGCTGTCGATCGTCGCCGCGCTCCGCGAGCGCCACCCGGGCCTGCCGCTCGTCCAGGGCGGGCGGAGCAACGGCGCGCGGGTCGCCTGCCGCACCGCGCGTGCCGCCGGGGCCGAGGCGGTGGTGGCGCTCGCGTTCCCGCTCCACCCACCGGGCAAGCCGGAACGGTCACGGGCGGAAGAACTGCGGCAGGCGGGGATCCCCGTGCTCGTGGTCAACGGGGATCGGGATCCGTTCGGCGTGCCGGACGAGAAGGACGCCGCACGTCTCGTGGTCCTCCCGGGGGAGGGGCACGAGTTCAAGAAGGACCCCGCCCGGGTGGGCGAGGTGGTGGCGCGGTGGCTGCTTTCCCCTCCACCGGCGGAGGGCTAGGCCGCGCTGATGGCCATGTCGGTGGGGCGGTGCGGCGCGATGACGCCGCCGTCGGGCAGCAGCTCGCCGGTGTCCTCGAACAGCACGACGCCGTTGCAGAGCAGGCTCCAGCCCTGCTCAGGGTGACAGGCTATCGTGCGGGCGGCTTCTCGGTCCTTTGCATCCGCACTGGGACAGGCCGGTTCATGAGGGCACATCGCCGGGGCTCCGTGTCTTTATCGTTCGCTCTTTTTGTCTTCCGGGTGTCCGTGGGGTATGACGCACACCACACTGGACTACACCAGTTTGCGGCTCGGCCGCATCCGTACGACATAGTCCGTTCGGAGCATTTCCGCCGGTCGGGCAGGGGACCCGGCCGCACCCCGAGCAGGCTCACGCACACTGATGTGACCTAGTACACAAGAATGCCCCATTGGAGGCAACGGTCCGGCCTCGACACGCCGTCGGGCGGGTAACCGAGAGATCACAGATTCCGGTCAGCGAACGCGACCGATGCGGACGGCCCGGAAATTCGCAGGTCTCAGCCGCCGAGGCCCGCGATCAGCGCGTCGAGGCCGTGCTCGAAGTCGCGCTCGCCCTCGGCGGTGCGCGCGTCGCGCACCTCGGCGTCCGGATCGGCCCACCCCGACTGCTGGACCTCCACCGCCACGCTGCCGAACACGTAGGCCCGTAGCGCCCGGACCGCTCCGGCCGGGTCACCCGCCCCCGCCTCGCGCAACTGCTCGGTCTGCTCCCCGATCGCGATGAGGGCCGACCCCTTCGGCGGCTTGGTCAGGGCCAGCGACAGCACGCCCGGGTGTTCGAGCAGCGCGGCACGGCTCGCGCGGGCCCAGGCGCGCGCCCTGTCCTGCCAGGTGGCGGCGGCGGCCGGATCGACCTCCACGGTCGTCACGTGCTCGGCGAGGGCGTCCATCAGCGCATCCTTGCCCCGCGGCAGGTGGTGGTAGATCGCCATGGCCTCCACCTGGAGGGCGTCGCCGAGGCGGCGCATGGTCAGCCGGCGCAATCCCTGGCCGTCGGCGATGTGCAGGGCGGCGTCGATGATCCGCTCGCGGGACAGGGGGACGGGTGGTCGCTTGGCAGGCACGGCGATCATGCTGCCATATCGATCCTTACTTCGTAAAGGGCGGCGCACCCTGCGGTGCGGGCCTCCGTGTGGAGCGCGTACGCTACCGACTGCGACGCGAGTTCGATTGCGCGAGTCCGATCGCGCGAGTTCGATACCGAAGGGGCTGACGATGGCGTTTTTCCGTCCGCGGGTGAGCCGGGAGGCGGAGGTCCGCTACCACGCGGATCTGGAGATCCGGAAGGACTTCGACCACGTGCTGGAGAAGGTCCGGGTGGCGCAGCGGCGGTTCCAGGAGGCGAAGGCGGCGGGCGCGCCGCTCCCCGAGCTCCGTGAGGCGGCTCTGGGCCTCGACGCCGCCCTGACCGAGGCGCTGCGCGCCGCGGAGGCGGGCCAGCGCGCCACTTTCGGGGTGAAGTCCTACGACAGCAGGATCGCCCGGCGCAAGGCGAAGGCCACCCCCGACGGCGCGCTGTGGACCGACGAGGTGAACCGTCTGCGCACGCTGCGCGAGGCGCACCGCCTCAGCGGCATCCCCCGGGTGCCCCGCGCCTCCAAGACGGGCGACCCCGCCCGCCTGACCCCGCGCGACGTGCGCAAGGGCCTGGCCGCCGCCGGCCGCTGACCGCACGCAGCAGTACGGCCCGCACCCCATCGGGGTGCGGGCCGTACGAATATTTGAATCAGCCGGTCCGAGTCTCAGCCAGCACGAATCTCAGCCGGCACGAATCTCAGCTGGCCCAGTCGAGCAGCGGGCGGGTGTTGCTCGGGTGGCGCAGCTTGGACAGCGACTCCTTCTCCAGCTGGCGGATCCGCTCCCGGGTCAGGCCCAGGTGCTTGCCGATCTCGTCCAGCGTGTGCGGCTTGCCGTCGGCCAGGCCGAAGCGCAGGCTCATGATCTTGGCCTCGCGCGGCGACAGGTTGCTCAGCACACCCTTGAGCTGCTCGGCCAGCAGCTGCCGGTCCACGACCTCGGACGCCTCGGGGGAGTCGACGTCCTCGATGAGGTCGCCGATGCGCGTCTCGCCGTCCTCGCCGATGGTCGAGTCGAGGCTGATCGGCTGCCGGCTGGTGCGCAGCAGCTCCTCGATCTGGTCCGGGGTCTTGTCCAGCTCGACGGCCAGCTCCTCCGGCGTGGGCTCCCGGCCGAGCCGCTGGTGCATGTCACGCTCGACGCGCGACAGCTTCGACAGCATCTCCAGCACGTGGACGGGAAGCCGGATCGTCCTGGCCGAGTCGGCGAAGCCGCGCTGGATGGCCTGCCGGATCCACCACATGGCGTACGTCGAGAACTTGTAGCCCTTGGTGTAGTCGAACTTCTCGACGGCGCGGATCAGGCCGAGGTTGCCCTCCTGCACGACGTCGAGCAGGGCCATGCCGCGGTCGGTGTACTTCTTGGCCACCGAGACGACCAGGCGGAGGTTGGCCTCCAGCATGTGGTCCTTGGCCCGCCTGCCGTCCTCGATGACCCACTCCAGGTCCTCGCGCACGTGCGGGGGCAGGTGCTCGCCGTTCTCGAGCGCGGTCTCCAGCTTGTACTCGGCGTACAGCCCGGCCTCGATGCGCTTGGCCAGCTCCACCTCCTGGGCGGCGGTGAGCAGGGTGCGGCGGCCGATGGACTTCAGGTAGGTGTGGACCGAGTCGCCCATGACCGACGAGGTGTCGTCGAGGTCGAGCGTCTCGCCGTCCTCCGCCTCGGCCTCGTCGGCCTGCGGCTCCTCGTCGTACGGCTCCTCGTCGGCGGCCTTGGCCGTCTTCTTCGCGGCGCTCCTGGTGGACGGCGCGTTCTTGGCGGCCTGCGCCGCGGCCTGGGCGGCCCGGCGGGACTTCCTGGCCGGCGCCTTGGCGGGGGTCCGCGCCCCCGTCTCGGCTGCCGCATCGGTCTGCGCGCCCGGCTCGTTCTCCGCGCTGTGCTCGGCGGCCAGGTTCACGCCCGCCTCGGTGAGCTCCCGCAGGATCGAGCGGCCCTCGACGGGGCTGACGCCGGCCTTCGCGAAGGCCTCGCGCAGCTCCGACAGGGAAAGGCGACCCTGTGCACGGCCTCGCTCCAGAAGCAGGTCGAGCGTCGTCGGGGTCGCCTCGCGCTCGGGCGAGGCCGCCACGGCGGTCCGGGGCATGAGGACACCTCCTCCTTGCGGAGTTCATGGTTGGTTCGAGGTTCTGATGCTTGCGATCGGGGCGCGGCGTCCGGCGGCTCAGCGCACCAGTATCAATAACGCTCTCGCGCCCGGTTTGTTCCCTCACCCCGCGGGGGAGGCTGCCGGACTCGCCCGGGCGGGCCGGTCAGTCGGGGATGATGCTGACGCTGACCTGGGGCACTGGCATGGGATTCGCGCCCTGGATGCGTTCGGACGTCCAGTAGTCGGCGACCCCGTCCGGGTCGTCCGTGAGCTCCTTCAGCACCACGTCGGGGTCGACCTCGGGGGTGGATCGCGACCCGGTGAGGTCGCCGTGGCCGGGATCGTCGGGGGTGACCTCGACCGATCCTCCGTGACCGCCCGCCGCCGGGCCGAGCTTGGCGGCGGGGGCGTCGCCCACCTTCGCGACGTCGTCCAGGCGGCCGGCGAAGGCGGCGGCCGTGACCGACGCTCCGCCCACGATGACGACGCCGACGAGCACGGCGGAGGCCATCATCTTGTGGGCCGGTGTGAGGCGGATCGGTTGCATGCGGCGTCCCCTTCCCCCTGCTCTTACAGACGCACGAAGGTCATCCGCGGTTCCGGTTCTTGAGTTCGACCATATCGGGTTTGCCGTTCGGCAGGAGCGGTATCTGGGACACCAGCTCGACGGCGCGCGGCGCGGCGTAGGCGGGCAACCGCTCCTTGGCGAAGGCCCTCAGCGCGCCGAGCGTGACCTCGCCGCCGTCGCGGGGGACCACGACGGCGACCACGATCTCGCCCCACTCGGGGTCGGGCCTGCCCACCACCACGACGTCGCGTACGGCCGGATGCCCGGCCAGGACCTCGGCGACCGAGCCGGCCACGACCTTGCGGCCGCCGGTGTTGATCACGTCGTCGGCCCGGCCCAGCACGGTGAGCCGTCCGTCCTCGATCGAGCCCAGGTCGGAGGTGACGAACCAGCCGCCCTCGAAGGGCCGCTCCTCGCGCAGGCGGTAACCCGAGAACAGCACCGGGCCCGCGATCCGCACCCGCCCGTCGCCGCCGATCTTGACCTCGACTCCGTCAAGCGGCACGCCGTCGTACACGCACCCGCCGCTCGTCTCGCTCGAGCCGTACGTGGTGACGATCCTGGCCCCCGCTGCGCGGGCCTCGGCCAGCAGGCCCGGAGGGGCGGCGGCCCCGCCGAGCAGGATCGTGCGGAAGGCCGCGACGTCCGCCCCGGCGTCCAGCATCCGCCGCAGCTGGGTCGGGACCAGCGAGACGTGGTCCGCCCCGCTCGCGGCGACCTCGTCGGGGGAGAAGCGCGCGTGCATGATCGGCTCGGTGCCGCACAGCAGCGACCGGACGAGCACCTGCGCGCCGGAGATGTGCGACGGCGGCAGACAGCACAGCCAGCGGTCGCCCTCGCGGGCGCCGAGCCTGGCCAGCGAGGCGCGGGCCGAGGCGAGCAGCGCCTCGGCCGTCAGCTCCACCCCCTTCGGGGCGCCCGTGGAGCCGGAGGTCGCGATGATCAGCGCGGCGTCGGACGGCTCACCGTCCGGCTCGCGCCGCACGCCGTCGGCGGTGACGACGTGGGTGGGGCGCAGCGCGGCGAGCGTCGCCTCGAGCGCGGGCCGCGGCAGGTCGGGCGACAGCGGCAGCACGGCGGGCCCGTCGCCGGTCAGGGCCTGCCGTACGGCCTCGGAGAGGGCGGGCCCCGGAGGCAGGACGAGAGCGTGCACGGGTCGCTGCCTTGGGCGGTGTCCTGGACGGCTGAGCACGGTCGTAAGGTTAGTCCCGGCGCGGTGGCCGGAGGCGACCGCCTGGTTGGCGACGACGAAGGAGCGGGTGTGACGAGCGGGGTCGACTGGAAGCGGTCGGGTGAGTACGAGGACATCATCTACGAGACCGCGGAGGGGATGGCGAAGATCACGATCAACCGCCCCGAGCGGCACAACGCCTTCCGGCCCACGACCTTGTTCGAGCTCCGCGAGGCCTTCAACCGCGCCCAGGAGGACACCGAGGTCGGTGTGATCATCTTCACCGGCGCCGGGGACAAGGCGTTCTGCTCCGGCGGCGACCAGAAGATCCGCGGCGACGACGGCTACGTGGACGACAAGACCCACGGCATCGGCCGGCTCAACGTCCTGGACCTGCAGGTGCAGATCCGCCGCTGCCCCAAGCCGGTCATCGCCATGGTGGCGGGCTACGCCATCGGCGGCGGCCACGTTCTGCACGTCTGCTGCGACCTGACGATCGCCGCCGACAACGCGAGGTTCGGCCAGACCGGCCCCAAGGTGGGCTCGTTCGACGGGGGATACGGCTCCTGGCTGCTCGCCGAGACCGTCGGCCTCAAGCGGGCCCGCGAGATCTGGTACATGTGCCGCCAGTACGACGCCCAGACCGCGCTCCAGTGGGGCCTGGTCAACGCGGTGGTGCCGCTGGAGCGCCTTGAGGAGGAGACCGTCCAGTGGGCCCGCGAGCTGCTGGAGAAGTCGCCCCTCGCGCTGCGCATGCTGAAGGGCGCGCTCAACGCGGTGACCGACGGCGCGGCCGGCATGCAGCAGTTCGCCGGCGACGCGACGCTGATCTACTACATGAGCGAGGAGGCCCAGGAGGGCCGCGACGCGTTCAAGGAGAAGCGCAAGCCGGACTTCTCGAAGTTCCCCCGCCGCCCGTAGAGGGCCGCGTGATGACGGCGGCCTCTCCGATTTGCCGTACGCTTGCGGCTCCGGGAACGGGAGGAGACGGGCGGGTGGACAGGAACCGGGCCGGCCTGGGCGTTCTGAATCTGGGCGTTCTGGAGGCGCGGCGGTGAACCCGGCGACCGCTCTCTCGACCGTCCTGATCGACGAACTGGTGCGCTGCGGGGTCACCGACGTGGTGCTCGCCCCGGGCTCCCGGTCCGCGCCGCTGGCGCTCGCCGCGCACGCCGAGTCGCGGGTGCGGCTGCACGTGCGGTTCGACGAGCGGTCGGCCTCGTACCTCGCGCTCGGCCTGGCCAAGCGGTCCGAGCGGCCGGTGGCCCTGATCTGCACCTCGGGCACGGCGGCGGCCAACTTCCACCCCGCCGTGATCGAGGCGTCCGAGTCGGGCGTTCCGCTGCTCCTGCTGACCGCCGACCGGCCGCCCGAGCTGCGCGGCACCGGCGCCAACCAGACGATCGACCAGGTCAAGCTGTACGGCTCGGCCGTGCGCTGGTTCGCCGAGGTCGGCGTGCCCGAGGAGCGGCCGGGCCAGGTGGCCTACTGGCGGTCGCTGGTGTGCCGGGCCTGCCAGCGCGCCGCCGGGCCGCCGGACCCCGGGCCCGTCCACCTCAACGTGGCCTTCCGCGAGCCGCTGATCCCCGACGGCGACGCGGGCTGGTGCGAGCCGCTGGACGGCGACGCCTCCGGCGCGTGGTTCCGGGCGCGGGTCGCGCCGCCCTCCGCCGCCCTGCACATCCCGCCGACCCGGCGCGGCGTGCTGGTCGTCGGCGACGGCGCCGCCAACGTGCGGCGATACGTCGCCGCCGCGGGCATGGCGGGCTGGCCCGTGCTGTCGGAGCCCAACGGCGGCGGCCGGTACGGCGACCACGCGATCTCTACCTACCACTTCCTGCTGGGCGATCAGGAGTGGGCCGACGCCCACCGGCCCGACGTCGTGGTCACCCTCGGCCGCCCCGGGCTTTCGCGCCCGCTGCTGTCGTGGCTGCGCCGGGCCGAGGAGCACATCGTGGTCGCCCCCGACCTGACCCGGTGGCCCGACCCCACCCGCTCGGCGACGCAGGTGGCCCAGGCCGTGGAGATCCCGATCGCGGCCGGCGGGGACGCCTGGCTGCGCGCCTGGCGGCACGCCGACCACGTGGCCCGCGACGCGATCGACGCGGTTCTCGACTCCTCCGGGCTGACCGAGCCGCGGCTGGCCAGGGACCTCGCCGAGGTGCTGCCCAACGGCTCGCTGCTGTTCTGCGGGTCGTCCATGCCGATCCGCGACCTCGACCAGGCCATGCGCCCCCGGCGGGGGCTGCGGCTGATGGCCAACCGGGGCGCGTCGGGCATCGACGGCCTGGTCTCCACCGCCGTAGGGGCCGCGCTCGCCCACAACGGCCCGGCGTACGCGCTGATCGGCGACCTCACGCTGCTGCACGACCAGAACGGCCTGATCCTCGGCCCGCGCGAGCCCCGGCCCGACCTGTGCCTCATGGTGGTGAACAACGACGGCGGCGGGATCTTCTCGCTGCTGCCGCAGGCCGCGCTGGAGGACCCGTTCGAGCGGGTCTTCGGCACTCCCCACGGGGTGGATCTCGGCTATCTGGCCGCCGCGAGCGGCCTGCCGTACGCGCTGGTCGAGGACCCGGAGGAACTGTCCAGGGCGATCAAGGGGGACGGCCTGCGCATCGTGGAGGCGCGCACCGACCGGGTGAGCAACGCGGCCGTCCATGCCGCGATGCGCGACGCCGTGCGCGCGGCCATGCGCGACTGATCGCCTTCCGGACGGAGGCGGGGCACGCCCGTCATTCTCCCGGGTTACCCGCGTTGGTCCTTTCGGCGGATGTCGCACCCGCCGGGCGACGGCAGAATGGGTGCTGTTACCGCGTTGAGGGAGTGAGATGCACGTCGACGAGTGGCTGCAGACCATCCCGTCCGTCTGGGTCTACGTGCTCGTGGGCGCCGTCATCGGGCTGGAGAGCCTGGGCATCCCGCTCCCGGGTGAGATCGTTCTGGTGAGCGCCGCGCTGCTGTCGTCCAGAGGGGTCGTGGACCCGATGGTCGTCGGGCTCTGCGCGAGCGGCGGCGCGATCGTGGGGGACTCCATCGGCTATCTGATCGGCCGCAAGGGCGGACGGGCGCTGTTCGACCGGCTGGGACGGCGCTTCCCCAAGCATTTCGGCCCCGCGCACATCGCCAGGGCGGAGCACATGTTCAACCGCCACGGGATGTGGGCGGTGTTCTTCGGCCGCTTCATCGCCCTGCTGCGGATCCTCGCCGGGCCGCTGGCCGGGGCCCTGCACATGCCGTACTGGCGCTTCCTCGTCGCCAACGTCCTCGGCGGCGTCGCGTGGGCAGGCGGGACCACGGCCGCGATCTACTACCTGGGCGTGGTGGCCGACAAGTGGCTCAAGGGCTTCTCCTGGGTGGGGCTGGTGGTCGCCGTCCTGGTCGGCATCGGTTCCACTTTGTGGCTCAAGCGCAAGGCCGCCAAGGCCGCGAGCGAGGAGGAGACCGTGCCGGAGACCGTCAGCGCCTCGTAACGCGCCGTCCGTTTTCCGCCAGCCCTCCGGACGGCCGCACGGCCACGATGAGGGCATGGCGTTCGAGATAAGGGCCATCGCGCCCGACGTGCTTGACCAGCTCAGGAAGACCGACGACGCCGGGCGCGCGCCGCGCCGGATCGTCGATGAGGAGGGCGGCAACCCGCTGCGCTGCTGCCTGCGCCGCTCCCGGCCGGGGGAGGCGGTCCTGCTCGCGGCCTACGCGCCGCTGCGCCGCTGGGCGCTGGAGACCGGCGCCGACCCCGGGGCGTACGAGGAGGTCGGGCCGGTGTTCGTCCACGAGGAGCCGTGCGGGGGACCCCGGCCGGAAACGCGGCCGGGAACGCGGCCGGAAACAGGGCCCGGCTACCCGGCGGCCATGGGCGGGCCGCGCCGGGTCTTCCGCACCTACCGCGCCGACGGGTCCATCCTGAACGGGCACCTCGTGGACGCGCACCAGTCGGCCGACCCCGTCGCGGCGTCGATCCTGCTGGACACCCTGCTTGAGGACCCGGAGACGGCGGTGATCCACGTGCGGGCCGTGGAGTTCGGCTGCTTCCTGTTCGAGGTACGGCGCGACGTGTTGGAGAATCCCACTACGAGCGACGCGCCGGTTCGTTGAGGTGAACGAAGCAGCGGCGGGAAAGGACGCCTAGCGTTCGGGCAACGGCCCGGCGACGAAAGGACCCCCTCCGATGGCTGACGTGGCAGGACGATGGCACACCCGGCTCGGTGAGCTGATCGCCGAGTACGAGGTGCCCGGCGCGACCCTGGCCTTCCTGCACGAGGGAGAGGTCCACGAGTCCGCCGCCGGCGTGCTCAACGTCGCCACCGGCGTCGAGGCGACCCCCGACTCGCTCTTCCAGATCGGCTCGATCACGAAGTTGTGGACGGCGACGCAGATCATGCTGCTGGCCGAGCAGGGGCGGGTCACCCTCGACACCCCGGTGCGGGAGATCCTGCCGGAGTTCCGGGTCGCGGACCCGGAGGTGTCCAAGACGGTCACGCTCCGGCACCTGCTGTCGCACACCTCGGGCATCGACGGCGACCTGTTCCTCGACACCGGCAGGGGCGACGACTGCCTGGAGAAGTACGTCGAGGCGTGCGCGGACCTCGCGCAGATCCACCCGCTCGGCGCCACCCACTCGTACTGCAACTCCGGCCTGTCCGTCGCGGGCCGGGCGGTCGAGCGCCTGACCGGCAAAGTGTGGGACGCCGCGCTGCGCGAGCAGGTCGTCGAACCCCTGGGCCTGACCCACACCTGGACCCTGCCGGAGGACGTCCTGCGCTTCCGCGCGGCCATGGGCCACATGGGCGGCGCGCCCGCGCCGATGTGGGGCCTGATGCGCTCGGCCGGGCCCGCCGGGCTGATCTGCGCCCGCGCCGCCGACGTCGTGGCGTTCGCCCGCGCCCACCTCGAAGGCGGCCTGCTGGCCGACCCGCGGGCGATGTGGGAGCCGCAGGTGGACGTCCCCAACCCGCACACGCTGGGCCGGCAGTGGGGGATCGGCTGGATCCTCGACGAGTGGGGCGGCCGCCGGGTGATCTCCCACGGCGGCAACACGATCGGCCAGGCGGCCATGCTCTGGGCGGTGCCCGACGCGGGCACGGTCGTGTGCGTGCTGGCCAACGGCGGCCAGACCGGCGCCTTCCAGCACGCCGTGGCCACCGAGCTGTTCGCCGACCTGCTCGGCCTGACCGTCCCGCCCGTGCTCGGCCCGCCGGCCGAGCCGTACGAGACCGACGTGGCGCGGTACGCCGGGGTCTACGAGCGGGCCGGCATGCGCATCACGATGACCGCGCGCGACGGAGCGCTCGCGACGCACATGGAGGCCACCGGGGCCCTCGCCGGCGCGCAGCCGCCCATGGACTTCGACCTCGTGCCGGTGGACGACGTCACCTTCGTCGGCCGCCCGCAGGGGCAGCCCGACTGGTGGTCGGCGGTGTTCTTCCGGCTCGACGACGGCACGCCGTACGTCCACCTCGGCGCGCGGGCCACGCCCAGGGTCGGCTGAGGCGGGGATGAGCGCACGGCCACGGGCCAGCCTGCGCCGGGTCCTTGAGGACCTCGGCAGCACCGTGCTCGACGTGGCCGCCTCACCCGGTGACCTCGACGCCGAGGTCACCGGGGTGCACATCTACGACCCCCTGGACGAGCCGCTGCAGCAGGAGGGGGCTCTCGTGCTCGCCGTCGGGGTGGACTCGGCCGAGCGGATCCGGGCCCTGCTCGACGCGGCCGGCCCGGCGGCCGGCATCGTCGTGAAGCAGCCGGTGGAGGTGGACGAGCCGCTCCGCGCGAAGGTCCTGGAGACCGGGGTCGCCGTGCTCGGCCTCACCCGCGCCGCCTCCTGGGCCCAGGTGGCGGCGCTGCTGCGCTCCCTGCTGGCCGAGCTCCGGGGTGAAGGCGATCTCGCAGAGCCGGGAGAGCCCCCGCCGGACGGCCTGTTCTCGCTGGCCAACGCCGTGTGCGCGCTGCTGGACGCGCCGGTGACCATCGAGGACCGCTCCTCGCGCGTGCTGGCCTACTCCGAGCGGCAGGAGGAGGCCGACCCCGGGCGGGTGGCCACCGTGCTCGGCCGGCAGGTGCCGGAGCGGTATCGGCGGATGCTGGAGGAAGGGGGCGTGTTCCGCCGGCTCTACCAGAGCCGCGAGCCGATCTACATCGAGCTCGACGACGAGGGGATCAACCGGGCGGCGGTGGCCGTCCGCTCGGGGGACGAGATCCTCGGCTCCATCTGGGCCGCGGTGCGCGAGCCGCTCAGCGAGCAGCGGCGGCGCGCCCTCGCCGACGCCGCCAAGATCGTCGCGTTGGAGCTCCTGCGGCAGCGCGCCGGGGCCGACACCAGCAGGCGGCTGCGCGCCGACCTGCTGTCGACCGTGCTGGCCGGGGGCCGCGACGCGGCGGAGGCGGCGGGCCGGCTGGGCGTGGCGAGCGAGCGGCTGTGCGTGCTCGCGGCCCAGCTCACCGAGGAGACCTACGACGACGCCGCCCGGCTGGAGGGCGACAGGCAGCGGTTCTGCGACGCCCTCGCGCTGCACGTCGGGGCCATCCACCCCAGGGCCGCCGCAGCGCTGGTCGGCTCGGTGGCCTACGCCGTGCTGCCCCTGCAGGCCGGCGGGCAGGAGGAGACGCGGGCCGTACGCGTGGCGGAGAGCTTCCTGACCAGGGTCGGCCCCCGGCACGCGGCCAACATCGGCGTGGGGCGCCTGGCGGCCGACCTCGCGGAGGTGGCCCGGTCGCGGGCCGACGCCGACCGGGCGCTGCGGGTGCTGCGCGCCAGGGGCGCCTCCGGCCAGGTGGCCGGGTACACGAGCGTGCACTTCGAGGCGTTGCTGCTCCAGCTGTCCGATCTGGTCAGGGCGGAGAAGCAGGCGCCCACCGGGCCGTACGAGCGGCTGCTCGCGTACGACGCCGAGCACGGCAGCGAGCTGGTCGCCACCCTGCGGGCCTACCTGGACGCCTTCGGCGACGTCAACGCCGCCGCCGCGCGGGTCCACGTGCACGCCAACACCTTCCGCTACCGCCTCAAGCGGCTGACCGAGATCGGCGGGCTGGACCTGTCCGACCCCGACGCGCGGCTCGGCGTCATGCTCCAGATGCGGATCTTCGGCCGATAGCGGGAGCCAACACGCAACCGATGGTTGCGTGAATGGCGTGCTCCCGGATAGTCTCACGTGCAACCAAACGTTGCAGGAGGCTGACGTGGAGTTCGGCACAATCGAGCGCGAGATCTACATCGACGCGTCACCGGAGATCGTCTTCGAGGTGGTGAGCAGTCCCGGCCACCTCAAGGAGTGGTGGCCGGACGACGCCCGGTACGAGCCGGCGCCCGGGGCGGCGGGGGAGATCGTCTTCGGTGACCGCGACGCCGGCGGGGCGGTGGTGTCGTTCACCGTCGTCGACGTTCGGCCGCCGCGGACGTTCTCGTTCCGCTGGACGCACCCGGCGGGCGAGGTGGCGGCCGAGGGCAACTCGCTGCTGGTCACCTTCGACCTGACCCCCTCAGGCGGCGGGACGCTGCTCAAGATGACCGAGTCCGGCTTCCGCGAGATGGGCTGGGAGGTCGCCGTCTTGGAGCAGCAGTACCGGGAGCACGTCACCGGCTGGGACTTCTACCTGCCGCGGCTGGCGCCGTACGTCGCGACGCTGCGGGTGCGGCCGTGAGCGCCACGGCGGCCGAGAACGTCGACGACGACCTCTGGTCGGCGATCGGGGACCCGACCCGGCGCCGGATGCTCGACCTGCTGCTCATCGAGGGCGACGGCACCGCGACCTCGCTGGCCCAGCGGCTCCCCGTCACCCGTCAGGCGGTGGCCAAGCACCTCGGCGTCCTCGACCGGGCCGGCCTGGTCAGGGGGACGCCGGCGGGCCGGGAGAAGCGGTATCGGGTGGACGACGCCCAGCTCGCCCGCGCGGTGGCCCAGCTGTCGTCGGTCGGTGCGGCGTGGGACGCCCGGCTGCGGCGGATCAAGCGGATCGCCGAGGCGATCCAGCGCACCCAGCAGGACTGACGAGACCAAGGAGAGCCGAAGATGGCAGACATCCTGCACAGGATCGGGGTCAAGACCCCGTCGCCGGAGAAGGTGTACGACGCGCTGACGACCGTCGAGGGCCTCGCCGGCTGGTGGACCGACGACACGAAGGGGAGCGGCGACGTCGGCGGCGTGCTCGAGTTCCGGTTCCCGCCCGGCGGCTTCGACATGGAGGTCGTCGAGCTGTGTCCGTCCGAGCGGGTGGCGTGGCGGGTGGCCGACGGCCCCGAGGAATGGATCGGGACGACGATCGACTGGGACCTCCGCCAGGACGGCGACTACACGATCGTGCTGTTCAGGCACCAGGGCTGGAAGGAGCCCGTGGAGTTCATGCACCACTGCAGCACCAAGTGGGCCACCTTCCTGATGAGCCTGAAGTCCCTGGTGGAGACCGGCGAGGGCGCGCCGGCGCCCCGGGACGTGCAGATCAGCGACTGGCACTGAGCCGTCGCCGGCGGGCCGCCCGGGTGCCGGCGGGTGTCAGAGCGGGATCCACTCGGTGGCGACGGTGACCTCGTCCAGCAGCGACGGGATCGGCTCGACCCCGATGCCCGGGCCGGTGGGCACGGTCAGATGCCCGTCCTCGAGCTCGAAGGGCGGTGTGATGTCGGTGCTGTAGTAGCGGCGGGAACCGGAGGTGTCGCCGGGCAGGGTGAAGCCGGGAAGCGCGGCCAGCGCGACGTTGGCCGCCCGGCCGATCCCGGTCTCCAGCATGCCGCCGCACCAGACCGCCACGCCGTGGGCGCGGCACAGGTCGTGGATGCGCCGGGCCTCCAGGTAACCGCCCACCCGCCCCGGCTTGATGTTGATCACCGAGCACGCGCCGAGGGAGATGGCCGCCGCCGCGTGCTCGGCGGACTCGATCGACTCGTCCAGGCACACGGGGGTGCTGATCGCGGCGGCCAGCCGGGCGTGCTGGACCATGTCGTCGTCGGCCAGCGGCTGCTCGATGAGCAGCAGGCCGAACTCGTCCAGCCGCGCCAACTGCGGGGCGTCGGCAAGGGTGTAGGCGGCGTTCGCGTCGACCTGCAGCGGCAGTTCGGGTCCGAAACGCTCGCGCACGGCGCGTACGGGCTCCAGATCCCAGCCGGGCTGGATCTTGAGCTTGATGCGGACGTAGCCCTCGTCCAGGTAGCCGGCGACGGCGTCGAGCAGTTCGGGGACGGAGTTCATGATGCCGACCGAGACCCCGGCGGCCACCCGGCTCCTCGTGGCGCCGAGGAAGCCGGCGAGCGACTGCCCGGTGGTGCGCAGGTGGGCGTCCAGCACGGCCGTTTCCAGCGCCGCCTTGGCCATGCGGTGCCCCTTGATCGGGCGCAGCGCCTCGTTGACGGCGTACGGCCCGGGGCGCGAGGGCAGCGCGGGGATCAGGAAGCGGCGCAGCACGTCGGCCGCGCCTTCGGCGTACTCGGAGGAGTAGAGCGGCTGGGACATCGCCACGCACTCGCCCCAGCCCTCGGCGTCGGGCGTGACGACGCGCAGCAGCAGTACGTCACGCCGCGTCTCGGTGCCAAAGGACGTGCGGAACGGCGCGACCAGCGGCATCGCGATCCGCCGCAGCTCGATACCAGTGATCTTCATGCCCGTGTTCGTCATGCCCGTGTTCGTCATGCCCGTGGTCTCCATCCGCGTGGTGTCATCACAGTGCGCGGCCTGCGCCGCCTCTCCCTTCCTCGCGGGCGCCCCGGCGGACGACGTAGCAGGACCTGTCGTGGAATCCGGTGACCCGGGCGCCGTCGCGCAGCAGGCCGCCGAGCACCTCGCGCAGGGCCAGCCGCCAGGCCCGGGCCGCGGCCGGATCGGTCACGCGCAGGGTCTCGATGTCCCTGGGCACGGCGACCAGCACCGTCTCGGCGTCGGTGCGGCCCCGCACGGGCCGGCCGCCGTCGTCGTCCAGTCCAACGACGGCGTCCGGCGGGATCTCCACCGGGGACGGCTCACCCCGTACGGCGGCGAGCACGGGAGGCGAGGCCAGGTGCCAGACGGCGAGCACCCGGTCGGACTCGTCCCCGGCGTTGATCGCGTCGCCCATGGTGCCGTAGAAGGCCGGCAGGTACTCCTCGGGCCGCGCGCCGAGCTTGGCGAGGTTGAAGTGGGCGTTGCGGCGCACCAGCGGATCGTACGTCCAGGTGATTGTCTCCAGGCCTCGGTCGAGCGCCCACTCCCGCTGGTGCAGCTTCAGCGCGAAGCCGACGCCGCACCCGGCGAGAGTCCCGGTGACGTGGGAGTGCAGCGCCCGCCGCGGCGGGGCCGCGGCGAACCCGACCGACGCGCCGACCAGCCGATCGTGCAGGTAGGCCCCGGTGACGTAGTTGCCGGCGTGCGAAAGCGCCCGCATCATCTCCACCGTGATCGGCTCGCCTCCGGGATCCGGCCGCCAGATGCCGCCGAACAGGCGGCAGACGTCCTCGAACTCCTCGATGGTGTGGAGTTCCCGCAGACGCAGGTCGCCGAGGCCGCTCATCGGCGCACCGCCTCGATCAGGCCGGTCAGCAGCGCCGCACGGCCCGGCATCTCGGCCACGACCACGTGCTCGTCGTCGGCGTGCGCGCCGCCGCCGACCGCGCCCAGCCCGTCCAGGGTCGGGCAGCCGGCCCCGGCGGTGAGGTTGCCGTCCGACGCGCCTCCGACGGCCGCGCCCGTGAGGGGAGCGAGCCCGAGGCCGGCGGCGACCCGCTGCGCGAGCGCGAACAGGCCGGCCGACGAGGCAGGTTCGAGCGGCGGGCGGTTCGGGCCGCCGAGAACCTCCAGACGGATGCCGGGCGTCCGGGGTGACAGCGCCCGCATCAGCGCGTCCACGCGGAGCTGGGCCGCGACGGTCGGCACGCGGACGTCCACGGCCAGGCGGGCCAGCGCGGGCACGGTGTTCATGGTGGTGCCGCCGGACAGCAGCGTGGGCGTGACCGTCGTTCCGTCCAGGGTCCCGCCCGGGCCGTCCGCGGCCGCCATCGCGGCGACGGCGAGGATCTGGTGGGCGAGCTCGACTCCGGCGTTGGCCCCCTTGCCGGGGTCGAGGCCCGCGTGGGCGGCCCGGCCGTGCACCACGATCTCGTACGCCGAGATGCCCTTGCGCGCGATCTTCAGCGCGCCGCCCTCGGCGCTCGCCTCCAGCACGAAGGCGGCGGCGCGGCCGCGCGCCGACTCCTCGACCAGGGCGCGGGAGGACGGCGACCCGACCTCCTCGTCCCCGGTGACCAGCACGCACACGCCGTCGGGGGAGGGCAGCGCGGCCAGCGCGTGGAACATCTGCACCAGCCCGGCCTTCATGTCGAACACTCCGGGTCCCCGCGCGATCCCGCCGCTGAACGACCACGGCCGCGTACGCAGGGAGCCGATCGGCCAGACCGTGTCGTGGTGACCGAGCAGCAGCACGCGCGGCTCGCCGAAGCTCCACCGCAGGTGCGTCACCCCGTCGATCACGATCGTCTCGGGAGGCACACCGAGCAGGCGGCGCCCCTGGCCGGCGACCACGGCGGCGCTGCGGGCCACCGCCTCATGGTCGGCGGAGAACGACTCGCAGCAGACGAGCTCCTCCAGGTCGGCGAGCATGGCCGCGGCATTCACCGTCGTCGTCACCGGGGCCTGCCCAGCTCGGCTCGGAACAGCCGCCGCACGTTGCCGCCGAGGATCTTCAGGATGTCGTCGCCGGGCAGGCCGCGCCGCAGCAGGGCCTCGGTGACCAGGGGCAGCCCGCGTGGCCCGTCCAGCCCGGGCAGGGCGGCGCCGGGGTCGATTCCGTCGAAGCCGAAGTCCTCACAGCACGGGGGAGTGACGTCGTGCAGCACCTCGCGGACGAAGTCGGGCCCCAGCCCCACGTGGTCGATCCCGGCGACCTCCGCGACGTGCTCGATGTGGTCCACCAGCCGGTCCACGGTGTGGTCGGCCGGATCCTCGGCGAGGAAGACCGGGAAGAAGTTGACGCAGACGACCCCGCCGGTGGCGGCGACGCCGCGGAGCTGGTCGTCGGTGAGGTTGCGGTGGTGGTCGCGCAGGGCCCGGGCGGACGAATGCGTCGCCATCACCGGGCGGCCGGCCAGCTCCAGCACGTGCTCGACCCCGCGTGCGCCCAGGTGGGAGACGTCGAAGATCATGCCGAGCCGTTCCATCTCGCGTACGGCCGCCACCCCGGCGTGGGTCAGCCGGCCACCGGTGGCGTCCTCGCCGCTGCCGTCCGCAAGCGGCGTGCGTCCCCAGTGGGCGATCGAGGCGACCCGTACGCCGAGCCGGTGCAGGGTGGGCAGCAGTTCGACGGAGGAGTCCAGGCCGGGCATGCTCTCCAGGGCCAGGACCAGGGCGATCACGCCGTCGTCGAGCGCCCGGTCGACCTGCGCGCCGTCCAGGCACAGCCGTACGGCGTCGGCGTTGCCCTCGGCCAGCGTGTGCGCGCACTCGATCATGCGAAGGGTCTGGCGCAGCGCGCCCTCCGGGCGGTAGCGGTCGTCGACGAAGACCGGCAGCACCTGGAGGTCCACTCCGCCGTCCCGCAGCTGGGGCAGCCACCGTTCCCGGAAGAACTCCGCCCACCGGGCCGGCGGGCGTTCCGCGACCGCCATCAGCAGGTCGTTGTGCGTGTCCGCGACGACCGCGCGGTGGTGGAAGGAGGAGGGGAGTTCGACTGACACCCCGCTGACGGTACGGCAGGGAGAGAGCGCGGCAATTCGTCCGGTCTCACCAAAGAACGGCGTGATGTTCGTCCGCCCGCACAAACGCCTCACATTACTTTGTAAAGGCGGTCCGCTGAATAAGCTGACCCCGTGGCAGCGCCGTACCGGACGATCAGGGACATCGTCGAGCACGAGATCGAGATCCGCCGTTCGCGCTTCGTCTGCGCGCTCGCCCCCGCCGCGACGGAGGAGGCCGCGCGGGAGTTCGTCGCCGAGCGCAGGCGCCTCTACGCCGACGCGACCCACAACTGCTCGGCGTACGTCGTCGGTGAGAGCGTGCGCAGGGCGGACGACGACGGGGAGCCCGGCGGCACGGCCGGCACGCCGATGCTGGAGATGCTCACCAGGCGCGGCTTCGCCGACGTGGCCGCCGTCGTCACCCGCTACTTTGGCGGGGTGCTGCTGGGCGCGGGCGGCCTCGCGCGGGCGTACGGCGGTGCGGTGGGGGAGACGCTCGACCGGGCGGAGGTGGTCGAGATGGTCCCCGCGGCGGTCGTGACCGTGTCGGTCGGCCACGCCCAGGCCGGAAGGCTGGAAAGCGACCTGCGCGCCTCGCCGTACGCGCTGCGCGGTGTGGACTACGGCGCGCGGGTCGCCTTCGAGGTGGCGGTGGCCGAGGACCGGCTGCCCGTCTTCGAGGAGTGGATCGCGGCGGTCACCGCCGG
This sequence comes from Microbispora sp. KK1-11, assembly GCF_006874435.1. Classification (NCBI taxonomy): domain Bacteria; kingdom Bacillati; phylum Actinomycetota; class Actinomycetes; order Streptosporangiales; family Streptosporangiaceae; genus Microbispora; species Microbispora sp. KK1-11. Next base: position 231,741 of record NZ_VIRJ01000008.1, read on the forward strand.
GCGGGCCGTGACCGCGCTCGGCGGCACCGTTCACCTCGCTCGCTGACGCGAGTCCCGCCTCGCCCGCCTCGCTCGCTGAGACGAGGAGACGCGCGTCACCCCTCCAGGGCGTACCGCATCACGCGGAGCTTGGCCTGCGCCTCGGCGAGCTCGGCGGCGGGGTCCGACCCGGCCATGATGCCGCAGCCGGCGAACAGCCGGGCGCGCCTGCCCGAGACGTACGCGCAGCGCAGCGCGATGCCCCACTCGCCGTCGCCGCGCGAGTCGATCCAGCCGACCGGTCCGGCGTAGCCCGCGCGGTCCATGCCCTCCAGTTCGCGGATGACGCCGAGCGCGGCCCTGGTGGGCGTTCCGCCGACGGCGGCCGTGGGGTGCATGGCCGCCACCACGTCGAGCACCGACGCGCCGTCGGACAGCCGCCCGGTGACCCGGCTGGCCAGATGCTGCACGTTGGGCAGCACCAGGAGCTCGGGCTCGTCGGGGACGTGCAGTTCCGAGCACAGGGGGGTGAGGGCCTCCCGGACCGACGCGACCGCGCAGGCGTGCTCGTGGCGGTCCTTCTCCGACGCGTACAGCGCGGCGGCGCGCGCGGCGTCGTCGGCCGCGCCGCCGCCCCGCGCCGTCGTGCCCGCGAGCACCAGCGACTCCACCGCCTGGCCGGTGTGCCGCACCAGCAGCTCCGGCGTCGCGCCGACCAGCCCGTCCACGGAGAACGTGTAGCACTCGGGGTAGCGCTCGGCCAGCCGTCCCAGCAGCACGCGGGGGTCGATGTCCCGCTCGGCGACGGCCGTCAGGTCGCGGGCGAGCACGACCTTGTCCAGCAGGCTGTCCTCCTTGATCCGCCGCACGGCTCGCGCGACCCGGTGCTCCCACTGGGCCGCCGTCAGCGAGCCGTCGGCGTACCGGATGCGGCCGGGCCCCCTCGGTGGGGTGACCAGGTCGAAGGCGCTGTCGCCGATCGTGGTGAGCCAGGCGCGGCCGTCCCGTCGGGCGAGCACCACGCGGGGGACGACCAGCACGGTCCCCTGGGCGTCGCCGTCGAAGGTGAAGGAGCCGAAGGCGACCGGTCCCGAGCCCGGCACGCCGACCTCGTCCTCGATGAGCGCCCCCGCGAACAGCGAGGAGAGCCAGCCGCGCGCCCAGTCGAACCGGCCGGGGCCGGGCGGCACCGCGGCCCGTGCCGCCTCCCCCCAGCCCACGAGTCCCTCACCGTGTCTGATCCAGGCGTACGGCGCGGCGTCGGGCAGACGCGCCAGCAGATCGTCAGGGTCGCTGACCGCGACCGTGCGAACCACGAGGGGCCGGATTAGAGCGACAGTCACCCGACTCACTCTACGCAGGATCTGAACATGTTCGACAAGAGACCCCCCTTGCGCTCGCGGGCTCCCTCTGTCAAGCCGCGATAGGAACTTGGTCATGGAAGGCCCGCCTTCCCTGGTGGCGATAGAGCGCACCTCCACGCGATCCCTACCTTTGATCTCCCGGAGGTGCCAATGATCAAGAAGATCGCGCCGGTCCTGGCCACGGCCGTCCTGCTCGTGCCGACCGGCGCCCACGCCAGTACGACCCCGGCCGTGATGGCGGCGCTGGGCGACTCGATCAGCGCGGGGTTCAACGCCTGCGGCTGGTATGTCGCCTGCACGTCCCGCTCGTGGTCCGCGGGCGACTCGCCGTCCGTGAACAGCCACTATCTGCGCCTGCTCGCCATGGGGAGCGCGATCAAGGGGCACAACCTGAACTTCGCCGTCCCGGGGGCGACCAGCGCCGACCTGGCCGGGCAGGCGCGGCAGGCCGTCCAGGCCGGGGCCGGCTACGTCACCGTCCTGATCGGCGCGCAGGACGCCTGCGTGGGCTCCGAGAAGGAGATGACCCCCGTGACCGCGTTCCGGCGCAACATCGACGCGGCCTTCGACGTGCTGCGGCCCACCGGCGCGCGGGTCTATGTCGCGAGCATCCCGGACGTCAAGCGCCTGTGGCGGGTCGGCAAGGACAACGGATGGGCACGCGTCTTCTGGGGGATCGGCCACATCTGCCAGTCGATGCTGGCCAACCCCAAGTCCACCGCGAAGAAGGACGAGGCCAGGCGCGACCGGGTGCGCGAGCGGGTGATGGACTACAACGATCAGCTCGCGCAGGCGTGCGAGAGCTACGGCCCGGCCTGCCGCTACGACGGGGGCGCGGTCTTCTCCTACCCGTTCAGCCTGAAGCAGGTGAGCGCCTGGGACTACTTCCACCCCAACGCCGACGGGCAGAAGGCCCTCGCCAAGATCACCTTTGACGCCGGCTTCTTCTCCGACGTCGAGCCCTGACCGCGCTCACTCAACCGCGCTCACTCAACCGCGCTCACTCAACCGCGCTGACTCATTCGGCGCGGCGGAGGCGGTCGAGGGTCTGCTCCAGTTCCTCCTGCAGCACGCGGCCCGCGCCGTCGGCGTCGCCGCGCTCGACGGCTCCGACGAACGCCGCGTGGGAGTCGTCTCCCGGGTTCGGGTCGCCCGTCCGCAGGTCGAGCAGGTCCACCAGGGCGACCAGACCCTCGCGCAGCCGGGGGACGAACTCGGCGAACAGGTCGGTCAGCACCGGGTTGTGCGCGGCGGCGACGACGGCCGCGTGCAGGGCGATGTCGGCGTCGACGAAGGCGGCGTCACTCTCCCGCGCGGCGGCCCGCCGCGCCTCCAGCGCCGCGTGCAGCGCCGTCACGTCGTCCGGCGTACGGCGCCGCGCCGCCAGCCGGGCGGCCTGCACCTCGACCAGCATGCGCACCTCGTAGACGTCGGCCACGGCCGCACGGCGCAGGCGGGCCGTCCAGTCCTCGGCGGGACTGGTGGCGATGACGAAGACACCGGCGCCCTGCCGCGCCTGCACCAGCCCGGCTCCGGCCAGCGCGCGCAGGGCCTCGCGGACGGTGGAGCGGCCCACGCCCAGGGTCTTGGCCAGGGTCGTCTCACCGGGCAGCCGGGTGCCGACCGGCCAGCGACCCTCCGCGATCTGCTCGCGCAGGCTCTCGACGGCCTGGTCGACCAGAGGGCTGCGGTGGAGTGCGCCGAGCGCCATCGAATCTCACCTCTCAGGTTGTCTGAGGAGTTGTCCTGTGGTTAGTCTAGCCGCCATGTCGTCGCACTGGTCCTTCGGCCGTCTTCCCGGCCTGCTTCTCGGCCGCCGCGGCGGGGTTTGATCCGAGACCGGCGCCCCGCCGCGGGGTGCCGTGCCGCCGGTCGCCGGCAGACCGACCAAAGGATCGACTCTGTGACCACCGTCCCCACTCCCGTCCCGACGACCCGCGCACCTTTCCCCACACTCCGCACCCCGGACGGCCCGGTGCCCGCCGATGCGCCCACCTGGAATCCCCAGCGGGGCAGCGCGATGCCGCACCACCGCTACCGGCCCGCGCACGAGCGGGTCGAGATTCCCGAGATCCGGCGCGCCTGGCCGGGGCGCAGGATCGAGCGGGCCCCGCTGTGGGTGCCCGTGGACCTGCGCGACGGCAACCAGGCGCTGGCCGAGCCGATGGACACGCCGCGCAAGCGCCGCATGTTCGACCTCCTCGTCGCGATGGGGTTCAAGGAGATCGAGGTCGGCTACCCGTCGTCGAGCCGGACCGACTTCGACTTCGTCCGCCACCTGGCCGCACGCGGCGCGGTGCCGGACGACGTGACCCCCGTGGTGTTCACTGCGGCCCGCCGCGACCTCATCGAGCAGACCTTCGCCTCCATCCAGGGCATGCCGCGCGCGGTGGTGCATCTGTACACCGCGACCGCGCCGGTCTGGCGCGACATCGTGCTCGGACAGGACCGGGCCGGCCTGCACGCGCTCATCAGGGAGGCGGCCGAGCACATCGCGCGCCTGGCCGACGCCATGCCGGAGACGGCGGTGCGGTTCGAGTTCTCCCCCGAGGTGTTCAACTGCACCGAGCCCGACTTCGTCCTGGAGGTCTGCAACGGCCTCACCCGGTTGTGGGACGCCTCGCCTGACCGGCCGGTGATCCACAACCTGCCCGCCACCGTCGAGATCGCCACGCCCAACCTGTACGCCGACCAGATCGAGTACATGCACCGCCACCTCGAACGGCGTGACGCGGTCATCCTCTCGGTCCACCCGCACAACGACAGGGGCACGGGGGTGGCCTGCGCGGAGCTCGCCGTACTGGCCGGGGCGCAGCGCGTCGAGGGCTGCCTGTTCGGCAACGGCGAGCGCACCGGGAACGTCGACCTCGTCACCCTCGCGCTGAACCTGTACGCGCAGGGCGTCGACCCGATGGTGGACTTCTCCGACATCGACGTCATCCGGCGGACCGTCGAGGAGTGCAACCGGCTGCCGGTCCACGTGAGGCATCCGTACGGGGGAGACCTGGTCTACACGGCCTTCTCCGGCACCCACCAGGACGCGATCAGCAAGGGCCTCGCCCACCACGAGCGCGCGGCGGCCGAGCGGGGCGTGCCGGTGGGGGAGGCGCCCTGGTCGGTGCCCTACCTGCCCATCGACCCGGCCGACGTCGGCCGCACGTACGAGGCGGTCATCCGGGTCAACAGCCAGTCGGGCAAGGGCGGCATCGCCCACCTCCTCCAGGCGCACCACGGGCTCGACCTGCCGAAGGCGCTGCGCGCCGAGTTCTCCCAAGTCGTGCAGGACGCGACGGACCGCAGCGGGCGGGAGGCCACGCCGAAGGACCTGCTCCAGTTGTTCCGCGCCGCGTACATGCCTGAGGACGGGCCGGTCACGCTGTCGTCGTGGACCGCCGGCGACGGCGGCTTCCACTGCCTGGTCCGGCGGGACGGGCGCGACAGCGAGGGCGCCGGCGCGGAGCCCGTGGACGCCCTCACCGCCGCGCTGGAGGCGTCCGGAATCGCGGTGGAGGTGCTCTGGCAGGGCGGGCATCCGGCGGACGGCGGCGCCGTCGCCTACGCCCGGTGCCGCGTCGGCGACACCCCCGCGTGGGGAGCGGGCGAGGACGCCGACGCCGTGACGGCGTCCGCCCGGGCGGTGCTCGCGGCCGTCAACCGCGCCCTGGCCGGGCAGCGGGGTGACCGCTCGCAGGGGTGACCGGGCGATCCGCCCGCCCCCGGCGAGTCTCGGTGGCCTTGCTCGCCTGCCCAGGTGGGAGGCGGGCAAGGCGCCGAAGAGGCGGCGCAGGATCCGGCTCGCCCGGCGCCCGGGCATGCGGCCCTGGCGGCCCCGCACCGGCTGCGGTGACGGCGAAACGCCGTCTCGTCGGGGTGTCCTAGTTCGGGGACGTGCGTGTCGAGGCGGTGTCGTGCCGGTGCTGAGGGCCGAGCACGCGCAGCATGTCCAGCGCCTCGGTGCCGCCGGGCGGCGGAGTGAAGACCCGCAGCCGCTGGTCCGTCGCAGGCGTCGCCAGCACCTCGCAGTCGAACTCGATCCTGCCCAGCTCGGGATGCACGAGCCGGTACGGGTGTGACCTGCGGACCGCGACCTCGTGCCGGTCCCAGAGCGCCGCGAACTCGGCACTGGCCGCGCGGAGCCGCGTGACAAGTGCGAGGGCCGCCGCGTCGTTCCCGCGGCGGGCCACCGCGGCGCGCAGGTCGGCGACCAGCTGCCGGGAGTGCTCCTCGTGCTCCTCGGCCGCGAAGTGGTTGCGCACGTCCGGCTCGGTGAACCAGCGCAGCACGATGTTGCGGTCCTCCCGGGCCACCCTGCACACGCACCCGAACAGCGCCTGCGCCATGTCGTTCTGCGCCAGCAGGTCGCCCAGGTCGCTCAGGACCTGGACCGGGACGCTGTCCAGACGGTCGAGGAGGTACAGCATGCTCGGCCGCAGGTACTCCCCGGCCCGCGCTCCCTCCGGCGGGCGGTGCCCGGCGAGCAGGTACAGGTGGTCCCGCTCATCGGTGGTCAGCCGCAGCGCGTGCGTCAGCGCCGCCAGCACCTGAACCGAGGGCTGCGGGCTCCTGGCCTGCTCGAGCCGCATGTAGTAGTCGGCCGACATCCTGGCGAGTGCCGCGACCTCCTCGCGGCGCAGTCCCGGCGTACGCCGCCTCGGCCCCTCGACCAGTCCGACGTCCCGTGGACTCAGCCGCTCTCGCGACCGGCGCAGGAAGTCGGCGAGGTCGTCGCGGTGAATCCCCATATCGCTAGTGATATCACCGTTCGTCGAACACATCCTGGGACCGTCGATCCTAGGGAGACCGCTCCGCTTCTGACCCGTCGACGGCGGAGGCATAGTCGAGCCCTGGCCGTTCACGGCCCATCCCGACGAGGAAAACGATGAAGGCGGTCTCATGAGGGAATCCGTGCTGGAAGTGCCCGGCGCGCGGCTGCGTCATTTCGTCCGTGGCTCGGGCCCCCTGCTCGTGCTCGTCGCCGGAGGGCATGGGGACGCCGCCGTGAACGAGGCTCTCGCCGGTCATCTCGCCGACAGGTACACCGTCCTGACCTACGACCGCCGTGGCCTGTCCGGAAGCACCACCGACGCCCCCGGACCGACGCCGGCCACGCATGCCGACGACATCTCCCACCTGCTCTCCGCACTCACCACTGAACCCGCCCACGTCTTCGGCAGAAGCATGGGTGCGCTGATCTCGCTGGAGCTCACGATCAGGCACCCCGGGCAGGTCGGCGTGGTCGTCGCGCACGAACCGCCCGTCATCCAGCTGTTGCCGGAGCCGGAGCGCGCTCGCGCCGTCGAGGACCTGCTCGGAGCCGAGGAGACGTTCAAGGCGGAGGGCGCCTTCCCCGCCCTGCGCAGGTTCGCGACGTTCGCCGGCATCGACCCGACAGACCGCGAGTCCGACGTCGAGACGCGCGTTCCGGGGCCGGAACAGCTGCCCAACCTGGAGTTCTTCCTCACCCACGACGCGCCGGCCGTACGGACGCACGCTCTCGACCTGACCGGGCTCAGGAACTCACCCGTCCGTATCGTGCCCGCTGCCGGTGAGAACTCGGGCCACATCTGGGCGCACAGGTGCGCCAGGTTGCTCGCCGAGGAGCTGGGGATCGCCTGCGAGATGTTCCCCGGCGGGCACAACGGATACGTCTTCCGCCCGCGCGCGACCGCGGAGCGACTTCACCAGGTGCTCGACGACCAGGCCTGCCGGACCGGCACCCCCGATACCTGTCCGAACAAGGAAGAGCGGTGATCACGCGATGAAGGCGGTGCGGTTCCACGAGTACGGCGGGATCGACGTGCTGCGGGTGGAGGAGGTGGAGCGTCCGGTTCCCGGCCCCGGGCAGGTGCTGGTCGAGGTCCGCGCGGCCGGGATCCAGCCCGGCGAGGTGATGATCCGGAAGGGCGCCCGGCACGAGCGCTGGCCGGCGACGTTCCCCTCCGGGCAGGGCAGCGATCTGGCCGGTGTCGTGGTGGAGGTCGGTCCGCACGCGCGTGGCGTCGCGGTGGGCGACGAGGTCCTCGGCTTCACCCACAACAGGGCAAGCCACGCGGAGTTCGTGGTGGTCGACGACGTGAATCTGACCCGGCGTCCGGAGGGGCTGTCCTGGGACGTGGCCGGGTCGTTGTACGTGGCCGGCACCACCGCGTACGCCACCGTGTTCGCGGTCGACCCCGGACCGGCGGACACGGTCGTCGTGTCCGGTGCGGCGGGCGGCGTCGGGTCCCTCGCCGTGCAGCTCGCGCGGCGGCGCGGCGCCACGGTGATCGGGCTGGCGAGCGAGCCGAATCACGCCTGGTTGAAGGATCGCGGTGTCGTCCCGGTCGAGTACGGGGAGGGCGTGGCCGAGCGGATCCGGCAGGCCTGCGGCGGGAAGGTCGACGCCTTCATCGACACGTTCGGCGACGGCTACGTGGATCTGGCGGTGGAGCTGGGCGTGCGGCCCGAGCGGATCGACACGATCCGCGACTGGCGGACCGCGGCCAGGGTCGGCGCGCGGACCTACGGAGAGGGCGCGGCGGCGTGCGCGGTCGTGCTCGGCGAGCTGGCCCGGCTCGCCGCGCGCGGGGAGCTTGAGGTGCCGATCGCCCGCGTCTACCCGCTGGAGCGGGTGCGGGACGCGTTCCGCGAGCTGGAACGGGGGCACACGCACGGCAAGATCGTGCTGCGGCCCTAGTACTCCAGACGTAGATCGTGATCTTGTTGCCGGAGTGCGGTGGAGAGGGGGCAGCGGTCAGTCGTCGACGAGATCGAGCTGGGCAGCACAGGCGTCCGCTACTCGAGCCCTTCGAGACGGCGGGCATCTTTGATCTCGCTGATCCTGGCAGCCGTCATCGGGGTCCACTCCCTCCTCTGTCCAGCGGCACGGAGGGCTTCTCCAACCTCGCTGAGCTTCACGGAGGACAACACGCCCGCCCGCTCGATCAGGTCGTCCCGGGCCACGGTGGTCAGCCATGTGCACGGAGTAAAGCCTGGACGCGGGAGCGCGAACCGCAGCACGCCTTCGAAGGGCAGTCCTTCCGGGGCTCCTACGGCCACTTCAACGCCCAGGCCGCTGATGTCGACGCCCGCTGGCGCAACGACCTGCATCGCCTGAAACCCGGATGACTCCTCGTCCGAGAGCAGCACGACCGGGCGTCGCTCATCGAAGTCGACCCACCAGACTTCACCGCGTTGCATCTGTCCTCCTGGCACGAGACGGGGGGCGAACGCTGCGTGCCCCGTGCGGGACACGGAAGGGATGCGGCCCCGTCTTCGCAGGTCGTGACCGAGGGGCGGTGAAGACGGGCGCGGCACCGTTGATCATCGGTGTGTGAAGACTGAAGATCATGCGGTGGCCGCGAGTCACAGCGTAGACCCTGCCCGCTGGCAGGAGGCGTTCGAGGTCCTGATGCCCCGGATAGCGGGCCGGTTCGCGTGGGTTGAACCCCGGCGTCGGGTGCGGGACTTGGTGCTGGGGCTGCTGTCGGACCTGCCGCGCAAGAACTGCTGGAGCATCGCCGAGTGGGCCGGGCAGGCCAGTCCGCATGGAATGCAGCACCTGCTCGGCCGGGCTAAGTGGGATGCCGACACCGTGGGCGATGACGTGCGCGAGTACGTGCTGGAACATCTGCACGACGACGATGCGGTGCTGGTCGTCGATGAGACCGGGGACGTGAAGAAGGGCACGCACACCGTGGGTGTCCAGCGCCGGTACACCGGCACGGCCGGGGTGATCGAAAACGCTCAGGTCGCTGTCTACCTCGTCTATGCAGGCTGCCGCGGACCCGCGGCGATCGACCGCGAGCTGTACGTCCCGCGCTCGTGGACGTGCGACCCGGACCGCTGCCGGGCGGCGGGACTGGGCGAGGACACCGTCTTCGCGACCAAGCCGGAGCCGGCCGCCCGCATGATCGGCCGGTTCCTTGACGCCGGGCACCGTGTGGGCTGGGTCGCGGGCGATGAGGTCTACCGCGGCAACCCCAAGCTGCGGGCCGCGCTGGAAGAGCGCCAGGTCGGCTACGTGCTCGCCGTTGCTTGCTCGGCCGAAGTCACCACGGGCGCGGGGAAGTTCCGCGCGGATGCCCTGGCCGTGAAGGTGCCGAAGTGGGCCTGGCTGAAGCTGTCGGCAGGGGCCCACGGCCGTCGTGGGTGCTGTCGGGACCTTCAGCGGAAGGAGCGGCGGTAGGCGGCCGGGGTGGTGCGCAGGGCGGTGTGGAAGCGACGGCGGAGGTTGACCGCGGAGGAGAGGCCGACGCGGGTGGCGATGGTCTCGACGGGCAGGTCGGTCTCCTCCAGCAGGGCGCGGGTGGCGGCCAGGCGGCGTTCCAGCAGCCAGCGGGCGGGTGGGACGCCGAGCTGATCGGCGAACTGGCGGGTGAGGGTGCGGGGGGAGACGCCCGAGTAGGCGGCCATGTCCTTGACGGTGACCTGGTCGGCCAGGCGTGAGAGGAGCCATTCGAGCAGGGGCGCCAGGGAGTCCGGCATGGGGCCGGTGGTGGGGAGGGGAGGGTACTGGCGCTGGCAGCCCTCGCGGTGCGGACCGGCGGCGAGCTGGCGGCCGATGCGCATGGCGTGGGCCGCGCCGTACTCCTGGAGGACCTGGTGAAGGCAGAGGTCGAGGGTGGCGGCCGAGGCTCCGGCGGTGGCGACGTCGCCGTGATCGACGTAGATGACGGTGTCGTCGGGAATGACGCGCGGGTGGCGCGCGGCGAGTTCGCCGGACAGTTCCCAGTGGACGGAGGCGCGGCGGCCGTCCAGGAGGCCCAGGGCGGCGGGGATGAAGATTCCGGCGCAGACGGCGACGATGCGGGCGCCTCGGGCGTGGGCTTGCGACACCGCGTGGAGTACGGCGGGCGAGGGCGTGAGGGTCCAGCTCGCGATGACCACGGTGTCGGCGTCGTCGAGGGCTTCGAGACCGCTGTCCACCTGGATGGGGACGCCGAGGGTGGTGGGGAGGGTGCCGGGGTGTTCGGCGCACAGGCTGAAGCTGTAGCGCTGGGGGATGTCGGGGCCGTGGTAGCCGAAGACGGCTGAGGCGGAGGTGACCGGGTAGAGCTCCTGGTTCGGGGCGATCACGGCGACCACGCGATGCGGGTTGAGCGGCGCAGGGGGCGTTTCCGGGCAGTCCAAGGCCATGGCGCAAATGTACCTAATGATGTCATTCGGGACACCGGTGCTCTGATCTGGAAAAATCCAAGATTGGGCTCATGTGGACGAGGAACTTCACCCTCTACTTCGGGGCCCGCACGATCTCACTGCTCGGCGACGCGATGATGCCGGTCGCCTCGGCGCTGGCGATCGGGAAAGTCTATGGGATCGCGGGTGTCGGCTACGTGCTCGCGCTCTGGACCGCGTCGGCTGTGCTGGTCATGGTGTTCGGCGGGGTTGTCGCCGACCGGATCGGCGCCCGGCGCCTGATGATCGGCGCGGACGTGGTCAGGGTCGTCACCCAGGGCGTCGTGGCCGTCGCCTTCCTGGGCGGTGCTCCGCCGTACGCCCTGTTGCTGGCGATGGCGTTCTTGTCGGGCACGGCCGCCGGGATGTTCGAACCGGGCGTCAACGGCATGGTCCCGCTGGTCGCCGGAGACCCGCAGCGGGCGAACGCGACGCTGAAGATCGCCGAGGCGGTCACCCAGCTGGCGGGTCCCGCGCTGGCCGGAGTCCTCGTCGTCGTCGCCGGGCCGGTCTTCGTCTACACGGTGGACGCCGCGACGTTCCTGGTCAGCGCGGTGTGCCTGCTGCTGGTCCGGGTCGCCGTACCCAGGCCGGAACCCTCCGGCGTGCTGAGCGACCTGCGCAGGGGCTGGGAGGAGTTCACGGCAAGGAGCTGGATGTGGTCGGTCATCCTGGTCTGGGTGTTCTGGGGCGTTCTGGTGGTCGGGCCGTACGTGCCGCTGTCGTCGCAGGTCATCGGGGCCGACTACGGCTGGGTGATGTCGGCGCTCGGACTCGGCACCGTGCTGGGCGGGCTGGTCGCGATCAGACTGAGGCCGCGCAGGCCGCTGGCGGCCGGGGCGGTGGCGCTGAGCGGGTACGCGGCGGTGCCGCTGACGGTCGCGCTCGGTTTGCCGCTGCCGCTGCTGATGGCCGGGCACCTGCTCGGGGGGTGCGCGTGGGCGTTCTGGTCGGTGATGTGGTCGACCAGCGTGCAGACACAGGTCGCGCCGGACGTGGTGAACCGGGTCAACGCCTACCAGGTGGCCGGGTCGGTCGCCGGCATGACGGTCGGGCAGGCGATGGCCGGTCCGGTCACCGCGCTGGTCGAACCGCGCACCTTCATGCTGGGGTCGGCTCTGGTGACGGCCGGCGTGGTGGCGGCGCTGCTGTCGATCACGCCGGTCAGGCGGCTGGGCCGGGAACCTCTGGAGCCCGCAGGCCGGTCGATCCCGGTCTCGGCCGGCTTGTCGACGTAGTCGCCCGCCACCGGTGGACTCTCCCACTGTGGGAGGCCTGACGCTACTTTCAGCGATCAGGGATGGGGGCGGTGGGACCGCCGCGCCGGCATGAGGAGAGCGAGCATGGCCGTCGTGAAGGACGTCGAGGCCCGTGGGATGCGGCACTGCGAGACGACGGCGCTGGGGGTGCTGTTGCGGCATGAGGGACTCGATCTGTCCGAGCCCATGCTGTTCGGGCTGGGCTCGGGCCTGTCCTTCATCTACTGGGACAGCAAGGGCATGCCGTTCCCCCTTCTCGGAGGGCGGGTCAAGCCTTTCGACCTCACCAGGAACCTGGCCGCCAGGCTGGGGCTGACGTTGACGGTCGAAGAGACCGCCTCACCGCGCAAGGCGTGGGAGAACGTGGCCGCCCCCATCGACGCGGGCCGGCCGGTCGGCGTCCAGCTCGACTCCTATCACCTGGACTACTTCCGCTCCAAGGTGCACTTCGGCGGTCATGTCGTCGCCATGTACGGCTACGACGAGCACGACGTCTACCTTGTGGACACCGACCAGCAGGGAGGGGCGGTGCGCGCCAGCCGGGCCGGCCTCGCCATGGCACGGGCCGAACGCGGCCCGATGGCCGCAAGGAACCGATCCTTCACCATCACCCTGCCGGCTCGGCCGCTTTCCTGGCAGGACCAGATCATCCCCGCCATCAGAGACTGCGCCGGCGCCTTCCTCGCCGCTCCCATCGCGAATCTGGGCCACCGGGGCATCGAGAAAGCCGGCAAGCAGGTGCCCGGATGGCTGCTACGCGCCGGCGATCCGCGGCAGGACCTGCCGCAGGCCGCCCTCCTCATGGAGAAGGGCGGCACCGGCGGTGCCCTGTTCCGCGTCCTCTATCGCGACTTCCTCGACGAGTGCACCCGGCTGATCGACGACGACGACCTCCGCGCCGGTCACCGGCTGTACGCCGAGGCCGCCGTCCTGTGGGCGCAGGTGTCCGCTCTGATCGCGAAGGCGGGGGAGAGCGGTGACGCGGGGTGCCTCGAACAGGCCGGCGCCATCCTCCACGATCTTTCGCGCGTCGAGAAGGACGCCATGCAGGTGCTGCGTCGGTTGTAGACGGCCTCAGTCACGTTCACGTCGTCCCGGCGCCGTTCCGGCGGCGCGGGCCCGCCCGGCCGCCGAGGGCGTCGGCGATCAGGCGGGCAGGTCGGCCACCCGGGCGGCGACCGGGCCGAACAGGTCGCCGATCGTGGTCAGGGCGGCGGCGTGCAGGGCCTGCGCGGGGATCGGCGCGCCGTCCGGGCCCGCCAGCGGCCGGGTCGCGCACGCCTCGGCGACGACGGTGGGCCGGTAGCCGAGGTTGAACGCGCTCTGGGCGGTGAACTGGACGCACATATGGGTCATGAAGCCCGCCAGCACCAGGTGCGGCCCGGCGTCCAGGCCGCGCAGCACCTCCGGCAGGTCGGTGCCGTGGAAGGAGTCGGGAAAGTTCTTCACCACGACCGGCTCGCCGTCCCGGGGCGCGACGCGCGTGTCGATCTGCCCGATCTCGGCCCGGATGTCGTACGGGCTGCCTTCGCCGCCGTCGTTGACCACGTGCACCACCGGGGCGCCTGCGGCGCGGGCGCGGTCAAGGAGGCGGGCGGCGGCGTCCAGCGCGCGGTCGGCGTCCGGCAGCGCCATGACGCCGGTGCGATAGGTGTTCTGGAAGTCGATCATGATCAGGGTGCTCGCGGAGAGCGCCGGCAGCGCGCCGTCCAGGCCGATCACTTCACGCAGGGTCGTCGAAACGGTCATCATCGTCTCCTTGCATACAGAGGGAAAAGGGCAGGACGAACCGCCGGTCCTGCCGGGCCGGGAAAAGGGGGAAGGGAAAGATCAGGCGGCGGTGCGGAAGCGCCGCCGGTAGGCCGCCGGGGTGGTGGCCAGCCGACGCCTGAACACGCGGTGCAGGGTCTCCACCGAGCCCAGGCCGGCCGCGGCGGCGACCCGCTCCAGTGGCTCGTCGGTGCTTTCCAGCAGCCGCCGCGCCGCCTCCGTCCGCGCCGCCTCGACATACGCGGCCGGGGTTTCGCCGGTCTCCTTGCGGAAGACCCGGGTGAAGTGGCGCTCACTCAGGCACATCCGCTCGGCGAGCGCCGCGGCGGACAGGTCGGCGGTCAGGTTCTCGGTGATCCACGCCCGCAGTTCGTCGAGGTCCCGGCGCTCGGCCGGGGCCTGCCACAGCGGGACGCTGAACTGGCTCTGCCCGCCCTGCCGCTTGAGGTACATCACCAGTTGCCGGGCCACCGCCAGCGCCGGCCGCTCACCGTGGTCCTCGGCGACCAGGGCGAGCGCGAGATCCATGCACGCGCTGATCCCCGCGCCCGTCCACACCTTCCCCGAGCGCACGTAGATCGGGTCCGGGTCCACGACGACGTCGGGGTGGTCGGCCGCCAGCCGGGCGGCGGTGGCCCAGTGCGTGGTCGCCGTCCGGCCCGCCAGCAGGCCTGCGGCGGCCAGCAGATGCGCGCCGACGCACACCGAGGCGACTCGGCGTGCGTGCCGGGCGGTCTCGCCGATCCAGCCGACCAGGTGCGGGTCGATCACCGGCGCCCCGTCGCGGTCCACCGCTCCGGGCACCACGAGGGTGTCCACCCGGTCGCCGACCTGGCCGAAGGTCAGGTCGGTCGCGAGCCGGACGCCGGCGGCGGTGCGCACCTGGCCGCCGTCCGGGCCGGCCAGCAGCACCTGGTAGGGCGGCCGGTCGGGTATCTCCCGGTTGGCGACCGCGAACACCTCCGCGGGTCCGGTGACGTCGAGGAGGTCGACGTCGGGGAACACGGCGATGACGACACGGTGCGGGGCGGGCATGCACCCATTGTTGTCATTGCACAGCCATGGCCGCCATGACGGGGTTCTGTCACATCCGGACATCCGAGGGTATGCCCCCCCGCGAGCTGCGGCGACACGGCCTGACGTCGTCCCGGACCCTGCGCCGGCGGGGCGGGCGAACGCTAGCCCTCGCGGGAACGGTGGGCGCGGACCTTGTGGCGGTTGCCGCACCGCTCCATCGAGCACCAGCGCCTGCTGCCCGGGCGTGAGGTGTCGACGAAGATGAGGGCGCAGTTGTCTCCCGCGCACTCCCGCACGCGGTCCGCGTACGGGCCGGTGAACAGCTCGATCGCGTCTCTCGCGACGGTCGCGGCCACCTGGCCCCCGGTCGCGGGGGCGGCCCAGGATCGCAGCCCGTCCGCCGTCATCACGGGCGTCAGCGGCGGCTCCGCCGCCGCCCGGTTGACCGCGTCCACGTCCGCCTGTCTCGGCGTTCGTCCGTGGACGCGGTCGCCGGCCAGCCCCCACAGGGCGGCGCGCAGGGCTTTGGCGCGGGCGAGCTCGTCGGCCGTCGTGTCCACTTCCGCCAGGCCGAGCCGGGACACGGCGGCCCACCGGGCGAGGTCGGCCGGCTCGTGCAGCGTCTCGTAGTGGACGTAGACCCCGACGCCGCCGCTCACCAGGAACTCCAGGCAGAGGGCGCCCGGATCGAAGCGGAAGGAGACGCCGTCGCGTGGATGTAGCGTCAGGCTCATGTAACCACTATAAAGGGTTACATGACTCTCGAATGGAAGCTTGTCGTCGACTGTGCCGACCCGCATGCGCAGGCGGCCTTCTGGGCGGAGGCCCTGGGCTACGAGGTGGAGGACAACAGCGCGGTGGTCGGCCGGCTCCTGGCCGCCGGCGTCGTGGGGGAGGAGGCGGTGACCCCCGACCACGCGGCCTTCCGGACGCTGCGGGCCGTACGGCACCCGGACGACCCGGTCGATCCGGACAGCGGCACCGGCCTCGGCCGCCGGATCCTCTTCCAGGCGGTGCCTGAGCCGAAGGCCGGCAAGAACCGCCTGCACATCGACCTGCACGCGGGACCCGAGCGCAGGGACGCCGAGGTGGACCGGCTCAAGGCGCTCGGCGCCACCGTGCTGCGCACCGTACGGGAGCCCGGGGGCCACCACGTGACCATGGCCGACCCCGAGGGCAACGAGTTCGACGTGCAGTGAGCCTCTACAGCCAGCCGTTGTGGCGGGCCAGGCGGGCGGCCTCGATCCGGTTCCTGGTGCCGGTCTTGCCGATGGCCGACGACAGGTAGTTGCGCACGGTGCTCTCCGACAGGTGGAGGCGGGCCGAGATGTCGGAGATCGTCGAGCCGTCGGACGCCGCGGCGAGGACGTCCCGCTCCCGGTCGGTCAGCGGGCTCGGGCCGGTGCTGAGCGCGGCCGCCGCGAGTGCGGGGTCGATGACCCGCTCGCCGCGCAGCACGCGGCGGACGGCGTCGGCGAGATCCTCGACCGGGCCGTCCTTGACCAGGAACCCGCGCGCCCCGGCTTCCATGGCGCGGCGCAGGTAGCCGGGCCGCCCGAACGTCGTGAGGATGAGCACGGCGCAGCCGGGCAGGCGCTCGCGCAGGTCCGCGGCGGTCTCCAGCCCGCCGCGGCCCGGCATCTCGATGTCGAGCAGGGCCACGTCGGGCCGGGTGCGCAGGGCGGTGTCCACCACCTCGTCGCCGTGGCCGACCTGGGCGACGACCTCGATGTCCTCCTCCAGGCCGAGAAGCAGGGCCAGCGCGCCGCGCATCATGCCCTGGTCCTCGGCCAGCAGCACCTTGATCACTGACCGTCCTCCTTCGCGTACGGCACGGCCACCCGGAGCAGGAAGCCTCCGTCCGCCGGCGCCGTGGCCTCCACGGTGCCCGCGGCGGCCTTCACCCGCTCACGCAGGCCGATCAGCCCGTTGCCGTGCCCCTGGGCCTTCTTCGGCGGGCCGTCGTCGCGGATCTCCAGCACCAGGAGCCCGCCGTCGTCGCGCAGATCGATCTCGCAGGCCGACGCGCGGCTGTGCCGTACGACGTTGGTCACGCCCTCGCGCACGGCCCAGCCGAGCAGCGCGTCGGTCTCGGGACCGGGCCGTACGGAGGAGGTGCGGACGGTCGCCTCGATGCCGGCGTCCGCGAGCGCGGCGCGCGCGGAGTCGAGCTCGGCGGTGAGCCCCCTGCCCCGGTAGCCGGTGACGGCGGCCCGCACCTCGGTCAGCGCCTGCCGCCCGATCTGCTCGATGTCGGCCGCCTGCCCCGCCGCCGCGTCCGCGTCCACCCGCGACAGCCGGCGTACGGCCTCGGCCTTGACGACCATGATCGAGAGGGTGTGCCCGAGCAGGTCGTGCAGGTCGCGGGAGAAACGCAGCCGCTCCTCGGTCACGGCGGCCCGGGCCAGCTCCTCGCGGGTGGCCTTGAGCTCGTGGATGGCCTCCCACAGCCGGATGATGATCGCTGGTATCAGGCCCGCGGTGAACGTGCCCCAGATCATGGACAGGACGCCGGTGAGGTCGGCGCCGGCCCCCACGGCCACGGCCAGTGCGGCGCCGCACTCGGCGAACAGCACCACCGGAAGGACCTTGCCGCGCACGGTGATCCCGGTGGCGACGGCCAGCATGACGATCAGGTAGAGCCAGTTGTGCCGGAACCCGGCGGCGGACGCGAGGACCACCACCGCGAGCAGTCCGAGCACCGGCAGGGCGCGCCGCCGGTCGGCGAAGGCGAAGTACGTGGTGACCACGTAGAGCCCGGCGGCGGCCAGCGCGGCCGGCCAGGCCAGCCAGAGGGGGTGGGACCGGCCGTGCGCGATGTCCCACATGGGCGCCGCCGTCACGGCCACCCACATGTACATGCCCTTGGCGTCCGGACCGCGCTCGCCCTCGCGTAGCGGGTCGAGCCAGGTGTCGCGTTCTGTCGTCATCGGGAACGTCACATTAGCGGTCAGGCCCGGCGACCGGCGCGGCGGTAGCCGTACACCGCGTAGACACCGAAGACGATCAGCCAGGCCGACAGGAGGACGACCTGACGGAGGGTGGGGACGTCGCCGAACGCGATCCGCCAGGACAGGCCCGCGTAGCTGTTCGACGGGGTCCACTCGGCGATCGCCCGCAGCCAGGACGGGAAGTTCTCGACCGGCACCCACAGGCCGCCGAGGATCGCCAGCGTCAGCATGGTCGCGATGTTGGCCATCGCCGCCGACTGACCCGTCAGGCGGTAACCGTTGCCGAGACCGAGCAGGGAGAAGGGCACGGTGCCCGCCCACAGGAGCGCGACGATCGCCAGCCACCGCTGCGGGGGGAGCGTGACGTGGTTGACCAGCACGCCGGCCAGCAGCACGGCCGCGATGCTGGGCACGACGGCGACCACTCCGGTGACGACCTTCCCGGCCACCACCTGGGCCGGGGTCAGCGGGGTGAGCCGCAACTGACGCAGCCACCCCGCCGCGCGGTCCTCCGCGATGCCGCTGCCGTTGTTGAACGCGCCGCCGAGCGCGCCGTACGCCGCCATGCTGACCATCGTGTAGATCGCGGCGTCGTGCCGGTCGCCGGGGGCCAGGCCGAGGTTGGTGAAGACGAGGTACATGACGACCGGCATCACGATCCCGAAGATCACGTAGCCGCCGTCGCGCAGGGTCCTGGTCAGTTCGAGCCGTACGTATCCCCACATCACGCGTTCTCCTTCGTTGTGAGGGCGACGAAGGCGTCCTCCAGGTCGGCCGGGACGACCTCCAGCTCGCGGACGGCGCCCGCGCGGGCGAGGGCCATGACGGTGGCGTCGGAGTCGCCGCTGCGCAGGTGGACCCGGCGGCCCCTGATCTCCATGTGGCGCACGCCGGGCAGGGTCGAGAGCCAGGCCGACTCGCCGTCGGCGGTCACGCTCACCGTGGTGAGCGCCGCCGCCCGCTTGATCTCCGCGCTGGTGCCGTCGGCGATCACCTTTCCGTGGCCGAGCACGACGACGCGGTCGGCGTGCTCGTCGGCCTCGTCCAGGTAGTGGGTGCTGAAGAGGATGGTCTTGCCCTGGCTGGCGAGCCCGCGCATGCCATCCCAGAACTCGCGCCGGGCCTCCACGTCGAGCGCGGCGGTGGGCTCGTCGAGGACGATCAGGTCGGGGTCGCCGCACACCGCCATCGCGAACCGCACGCGCTGCGCCTGCCCGCCGGACAACCGGTCCACCCGGCGGTCGCGCAGGTCTGCGATCCGGGCGAGCGTGAGCACCTGGTCGAGGGGGAGGGGAGCGGCGTAGGTCCCGGACACGAAGGTCAGCAACTCGCGGACCGTGACCCGGGGGATCAGGCCGCCCTCCTGCGGCATCGCGCCCACCAGGCCCTGCCGTACGGCCTGCTCGGGGCCGAGCCCGAACAGCGCGGCCCGCCCGGAGTCGGGTGGCAGCAGTCCGAGCAGCAGCGCGATGGTGGTCGACTTGCCCGCGCCGTTGGGGCCGAGGAGGGCCACGGTCTGGCCGCGGGGGATGGCGAGCGTGAGCCCGTCCACGGCCCGTACGGGGCCGAAGCGCTTGGTCGCCGAGGTCAGGCACACGGCGTCGGCGGTTGTCGTGGTCATGGGGACGACGGTAGGCGGGGGCCGTCGGCCCAGGTAGAGAGATCGATACGGCCCTGGGCGGGACATTTGTCCCGCCCAGGGAATCTACAACGTAAAGGCGTCCGCGTGTTATGCCACCTCGGCAAGGAGCACGGCCAGATCACCGGCGCGGGAGAGCATCGGCCAGTGCCCGGTGGGCAGCTCACGCAGCTCCCACTCCGGCCCGCCCAGCGGTGCGAACGCCGGGTGTCCGGTCGCGATCAGCTCCTTGACCTGCGCGAGCGGGAACGAGCAGCTCACCAGCGTCTTCGGCAGCGCGGCGAACGCGGCGGCGTCGTCGCCGAGCGCGAGGGGCTGCGTGATCGTGCCGAGCGGCTGGTCGGTGGCCCGGGCGGCCATCAGCGCACGCTCGCGCTCGCCCAGCCCCTCCAGGCTCGCACCCGACTCCTGCAGTTCGTCCCAGGAGGGCATGGGGTAGCGCCGGCCGTCCACGACGCGCTTCTCGACGAACTCCCGCCCGGTGAGGTCGATCTGGGCCATGCCGTCCGGCACCGGGCCGCTCTCGACGTACACGACCCGGCTCACGCGGCCGGCCGCGCGGGCGGCGGCTCCGGTGACCGCGGCGCCGCTCCCGCTGTGGCCGACGAGCACCACGTCGTTCAGGTCCTCGGCCTCGACGAGGCCGGTGATGTCGCGGATGTGGGTGTCCAGGTCGAGATCGGGGGAGGCGAGGTGGGCGCGGTCGGCGAGGCCGGTGAGGGTCAGGGGGTGGACCTCGTGCCCCATGCCGCGGAGGGCGGCGGTCACGTCCCGCCATGCCCATGCGCCGAGCCAGAACCCCGGAACGAGTACGTATGTCGTCATGTTTCGACGCTAGAGCCGAATCAGGGCAGAATCGGTCCTGTTATGTCGACCAATCGCGTTCTCGCCTTCCTGGAGCTGCTGCAGGCCAGGCCCGGGCTTACCGGTCCCGAGCTGGCCGAGCGCCTGGAGGTGGACGTGCGGAGCGTGCGCCGCTACGTGCGCAGGCTGGAGGACCTCGGCATTCCGGTGCAGGCCGAGCGGGGACGCTACGGCGGCTACCGGCTGATGCCGGGCTACCGGCTGCCGCCGCTCATGCTGACCGGCGACGAGGCCACCGCCGTGGTGCTCGGGCTGCTCGCGGGCCGGCGCGCGGGCCTGACGGTGGGCGAGGGGGCGGCCGAGAGCGCGCTCGCGAAGATCCAGCGGGTGCTGCCCGACGCCCTGCGCGACCGGGTCGGCGCCGTCGAGGACATGGTCGGCCTGACCACCCGCTCCGCCGCGACCTCCCGGCCGAGCGGCGCCACGTTGCTGACGCTGGCCGGCGCGGCCCGCCGTCGTCTCCGCGTACGGCTGGCCTATCGGTCCTACCGGGGACAGGACAGCGAGCGGACGGTCGATCCCTACGGGCTGGTGTTCCACTCGGGCCGCTGGTATCTGACCGGCCACGACCATCGCAGGGGCGAGGTGCGGACGTTCCGGCTCGACCGGATCGGCCGGGCGGAGACGACGGAGGAGGAGTTTCCCGCCCCAGGGGAGTTCGACGCGGTCGCCCACGTCGTGGAGTCGCTGGCCTCCGTGCCGTACCGCTACGAGGTCGAGGTGGTGCTGGCCACGACGATGGAGGAGGCGCGGCGGCGGATCCCGCCGACGGTGGCCACGCTCGCCCCGGTGGACGGCGGCGTCCGGATGACCGGCCGCGCGGAGCGGCTGGACGGCATGGCGCAGGTGCTGGCGGGCCTCGGCGTGCCGTTCACCGTGGTCGGCCCGCCCGAACTGCGCGAGGAGGTCCGGGCGCTCGCCCGTCGTCTGGAGGAGTGGGCCGGTCAGGCTCCGAGGCGCTGACTGCCGATGACGGCGAGCAGGCGCAGTTTGTCGTGGCTCTCGGTGCCCGGCGTGGCCGTGTAGACGAGCAGCGCCTGCGACTGGTCGGGATCGAGCAGCGTCTGGCACTGCAGTTCCAGCACGCCGAGCTCCGGGTGCAGCAGCCGTTTTGTGTCGGGGTGCCCGAGACCGACCTCGTGTCTCTCCCAGAGCGCGGCGAACTCGGCGCTGCGGCCGAGGAGGTCGTGGGTGAGAGCGGCGGCGCGGGAGCGGGGCCCCTCGCGCGTGGCGGCCTCCCGCAGCAGGGCGGTGAACACACGTCCGTACAGGGGATGGTCGTCCTCCAGGTAGAGGCGCCGTTCGGCCGGGTCGGTGAACCACCGGTAGAACAGGCTGCGCTCCATGCCGCTGAAGACGGTCTGGTCGCCGAACAGGGCGACGGCGGCCGGGGTCTGCCGGAGCGTCTCGCCGAGTGCGGTGGTGACCAGGGCGGGTGTGTCGCAGAGCCGGTCGAGCACGCGCATGATCCCCGGGTTCACGTGGTCGCCCCGCAGCGCCCGCTGAGGTGCGCTGTGCCCGGCGAGCCGGAAGAGGTGGTCGCGCTCGGCGAGGGTCAGGCGCAGCCCGCGGGCGATCGCGGCGAGCATCTGCTCCGACGGCTGCGGCCCTCTCCGGCGTTCCATCCGGCTGTAGTAGTCGTTGGACATGCCGCAGAGGGCGGCCACCTCCTCGCGGCGGAGCCCGCTGGTGCGCCGGCGCGGCCCGCGCACCATCCCGACGTCCTCGGGCTGCAGCGCCTCCCTGCGCTTGCGCAGGAAGTCCGCCAGTCCCTCGCGGTCCACCCTCGGCCTCCTCTCCCTCGCCCTCTCCCGCTCATCCTTCCGCGCCGGCCGCCCCGTATCCACGGCCTGCCGATCCCCGGATACGCGCGCCCCGGCTGCGTGGGCCGTGGCTGCGCGGGTCATGGATATGTGGGCCGTGGCAGCCCGGCGCGTGACCCGGTGAACTGGGCGTGCCGGCCCCGCCGGGGGCCGTGTTCCCGATGACCAGGAGCTTCAATCATGACCTCTCAGCGAATCGCCCTCATCACCGGCGGCAACCGGGGCCTCGGGCGTGCCACGGCCCTCGCCCTCGCCGAGCGCGGCGTCGACGTCGTCGTCACCTATCGGGCCGGCAAGGACCAGGCCGAGGAGGTCGTCGAGTCCGTGACCCGGCTCGGCCGCACCGCGGCGGCGCTGTCGCTGGACACCGCGGTGGTGGCCGGGTTCGACGGCTTCGCGGACGAGTTGCGCCGCACCCTGCGCGAGCGGTGGGACCGGGACGGGTTCGACTACCTCGTCAACAACGCCGGCATCGCGGTCAGCGCGGCGTTCGCCGACACGACCGAGAGCGAGT
Organism: Microbispora sp. KK1-11; assembly: GCF_006874435.1. Classification (NCBI taxonomy): domain Bacteria; kingdom Bacillati; phylum Actinomycetota; class Actinomycetes; order Streptosporangiales; family Streptosporangiaceae; genus Microbispora; species Microbispora sp. KK1-11. Next base: position 254,077 of record NZ_VIRJ01000008.1, read on the forward strand.
TCGACGCCCTGACCGACGTGCACTTCAAGGGCGTCTTCTTCCTCACGCAGAAGCTCGCGCCCCTCATCGCGGACGGCGGCCGGATCGTCAACCTGTCGACCGGGCTGACCAGGTTCACGAGCGTGGGGCAGGCGGCGTACGCGTCGGTGAAGGGCGCGGTGGAGGTGCTGACGCGATACCTCGCCAAGGAACTGGGGCCGCGCGGCATCACGGTCAACACCGTCGCCCCCGGCCCTGTCGGCACCGACTTCGCGGGCGGCGTCATGCGGGACGACGAGGGGTTCCGCGCCGTGCTCGCGTCGCAGACCGCGCTGGGACGGGTGGGGGAGCCCGCCGACGTCGGGGGCGCGATCGGCGCCCTGCTCGCCGACGAGAGCCGCTGGATCACCGGTCAGCGTGTCGAGGTCTCCGGCGGAATCTTCCTGTGACCGTGGCCCCGGAGTCGCCGGCGGTGCTCCGGACGGTCCTCCTGATCGCCCGTGACACGGCCCCCCGCCGGTGGCTCACGCGTCCTGGCTGAGGCGTGCCGTCCGCCCGTCAGGCGTACGGCCGACGTCGAGCGCGGCGGCGTCGAGGGGGCCCGGCCGTTCCCCGGCGTCGTGCTCGCCGGTCCCGCCGGTCCCGCCGGTCCCGGCGGTCGCGGGCGCGAGCGGGTCGCCGGGCGCGAGACCGCGCCGCCGGGCCACCAGGCCGGACAGCAGGTCCTCCCATCGCGCGCCGATGACGTCGAGGTCGTGGCGCGCGGCCGTCTTCAGCGCGTTGGCGCCCATCTGACGGCGCAGGTCCTCGTCCTCGATGAGCGTGCAGATGGCGTCGGCCATCGCGTGGATCTTCTCCGGCTTCACCAGCAGGCCGTCGTGGCCGTGGGTGATCATCTCCTTGGGGCCCGTCGGGCAGTCGTAGCTGACGACGGGGACGCCCTTGCTCATCGCCTCGAGGATGACCATCGGCATGCCCTCGTGGCGGGAGCTCAGCACGAACATCGAGGCGTCCGCGAGGACGGCGCCGACGTCCTCGGCCGGGCCTTCGAGGAACACCCGCTCGGAGAGCCCGCGCTTGTCGATCGACGCCTGGAGCTTCTCCTGCCGGGGGCCGCCGCCGTAGATCCGCAGCGTCCAGTCCGGGTGCCGCGCCGCCACATGCGCCCACGCGCGAATGAGCAGGTCGTAGCCTTTGCCCCAGGTGAGGCGGCCCACGGTGACGACGGTCTTCGCGGTGAGCGGCGAGACGCCGCCGTTCAGGCGGGGCGTGGCGTTGGGCACCTGCGCCAGCACGGCCGGCCGGTCCCTGCGCGCCTTCTCGAAGGACCGCTCGTAGGCGCGCAGGTCGGCCTGTGTGAGGGTGACGACCGCGTCGTGCCTGGCGTACCTGCGGATGATCTGCTTGCGCACCAGCGGCTGGTGCGAGGACAGGTTCCCGTGCTCCTGGGCGACCGTGATGATCTCCGGTGGTGCGAAGCGGGCGGCGATCAGGTTCAGGCCGGGCCGGGTCCCGATGAGGATGCCCCTGCGGCGGGAGCGGATGTAGCGGACCAGCTTGAGGTCGGTGCGCAGGGTGAACCAGTGGTAGGCCGCCTCGTCCTTCGGCACCAGCCTGCTCGGGAACCGCGACAGCAGGCCCTTGCGGCGGGGCAGCCGGTCGTCGAGGTAGCGGACGCGCACTCCTGGAGGAACGGGGAGGAAGGGCTCCTCGCGTTCCCGTACGACGCTCACGATCTCGACATCGTGGGTGCGCGCCAGATATCCGGCGAGGTTGAAGACCGTGCGGATCGTGCCGCCCATGCCGTTGGCGTGCAGCAGCAGGATGCGGATCTCGTGACCGTCGGGCGGCGGCGCCGAGCGGGCACGCTGCCGGTCGCGGGCCTCCAGCGCCCGTACGACCGCCCTGGCCGCTTTCCTTGCCACCCTGCGGTGAAGAGAAGACACAGTCACGCCCCGTTTCGTGTCAGATGAAGATCCCCTTCCCTATGACGTAACCGGCAGTTACTCCGTTGTTGTGAACTAGGTCACAGAGTGCTTGGAAAGCCGATATATGGTCGTCCGTTTGCTGGGGGCGTCCTCCAGAACGGCGGGCACCTGATGCACCCCGACCTGCTCGAACACGCCCTCAGGGAGATAGGAGCAGGCGCGGTCGGGCACCCCGATAAGGACATCGCCGCCGGCCCGGGACAGGAACGGGGTGACCCGCCGGGCCAGCGACTCCTCGTAGTAGACGTCCCCGGCCAGCACGACCTGCTGGGACGGCGTCCCGTCGAGCAGGTCGCCGCCGGCGACGCGCACCGCGACGCCGTTGGCGCGGGCGTTCACGCCGACGGCCGCCAGCGCGTACGGGTCGACGTCGTTGGCGACGACCAGGGCGGCTCCGGCCAGCGCGGCGGCGACCGCGACCAGCCCCGAGCCGGTGGCGAGGTCGAGGACGGTGCGGCCCCGCACGATCTCGGGGTGGTCGAGCACGTGGCGGGCCAGCGCCTGCCCACCGGCCCAGGGACAGGCCCAGAAGGGCAGCCGCCCGGCGCGCTCCCACAGCTCGTACACGCGGTCGTCCCCGCCCGCGTCCGGCACCGCACTGCGCATGCCGCCGGGCACGGCGCCGGGCGTGATCAGGTGCAGCCGTATCTCCGGCACGTACGGCACGGCCGCGAGCTCGGTGTGCGCGCGGACGAAGGCCTCGGCGTCGTCCTCCACGGCCGCCGATCGTATCCGCATGGACACGCGTCCGGGGCTGCTACCCACTCGCGAGGAGGATCGCAACGGCCGGTGGCGTCATACCGTACGGCTCGCTCGCGGCCCGCCCAGCCCCCAGGAGACGATCTTGGTCGGGGTGATCCTGATGATCTCTCGGGACAGGCCGGGCAGGGGTGGCTCCTGATCGGTCAGCGCCGCCGCCTTGCCCCGGATCTCGACACCCCGGGGCGCCCACGGATCGACCGTCGCCACGTCGTCCACGACGAACGCGACCGTGCTGCCCTGCTGGACGTTCCGGAACTTCTTCGACCTGCCCAGCGCGCCCCCGCCGATGACGATCGTGCCGGTGCCGGCATCGAGGAAGAAATTGGTCGGGTTGTTCTGCACCTGCCCGTCGGGTGAGACCGTGGCCAGCCGCCCGATGCGCTGCGTGGCCAGGTAGTCGAGTTCGGCCTGGGTGAAGATCAAGGTTTCGATCCTTCCGTTGCTCCTGTAGCGGCGGTCCTCAGATCTGGATGCCGCCGGCGATGGTGGAGGCCGGCGTGTTGAGGATGCCGTCGAACGCGTCGAGGACGGGGGTGTGCAGGTAGGTGCTCTGCAGCCGGATGCGGTCGGGGCCGGGGCCGGGGGCGTGGCCGGTGCCGTCGGCCGGCTCACGGCGTGCCCGGCGGAGATCGGCGATGCCGAGCCCGAGGCCGGCGTCGGCGAATGCGGCTTCGACGCTTCCGGGTTCGGGCGGCCCCAGCGCGGTGTCGTCGATGGTGAAACCGAAGGGCGTCTTCTCGTCGCGGCGCATCTCGGCCGTGTGTCCGGTGATGCTCGTCAGGCCGAGGGCGAAGTACTCGTCGCCGAGGGCCCTGTGCAGGTGCTGCCCCATGGGAAGCCCCGTGAGGTGACCGTCGAAGGAGATCGGCGTCTTCTGGATGTGGGCGTTGTGGGCCACCAGCACGACCCGGGTGCCGGGTTCATGGCGCTCCAGATGCCACAGGACCGACCCGGCCATGTAGACGTCGCGGGCCGAGGTGTCGGCGGTCAGGCCGGTTCCGGCGAAGAGGCCTGCCATGGCGCGGAAGGTGTAGTCGCCGTGGCAGGCGGCTTCGAGGCGACGCAGGGCGATGTCATAGCTGTCCTGGTCCCCGCGCGAGACGTACAGCGGTTCGACGGCGCGGAACCGGATGAGCAGGCGCATCAGGATCGCGCTGAGGGCGTCCTGCTCGGCGGTGGCCAGGCGTGCCCACGCGGGCGCGGCCACCGCTCCGGAGCCGCTGGCGAACGATTCCGCGATCCGGATGGCCTCCTGGATCGCCGGCAGAGCCTCGGGATCGATCTGGCGCAGGTAGTCGGCGATCGGGGAGAGCGCGGGGAGCAGGGACCCGCCGGCCGCGGGGATGTCGATGCCGGCGAAGCGCACCGGTTGTGCGGCTGTGCGGTTGTGCCGCCGGATCCAGCGCAACGGCTCGTCGAGTCCCACGGGGATCGTCGCGGCGAGGTGGACCGCCAGGTCGTCGTCCGTGCCCTTCCCCTGGGCCCATGCGTCGAGGGGGAAGCCCTCGCTGAAGCCGTATTCGAAGGCCAGGACGGTGAATCCGCAACGTTCGACCAGGAACCGCAGGATGCGCCGGCGCATGAGCATGAACTCGTCGATGAAGTGGGAGTGCTCGCCGACCGCGACGACGCGCGCGTCGCCGATGATGTCGCGCAGCGGCTCCAGGTCGTCGAGCGGCGCCGCCGGGTCGAGGTGGGTGAGCGGGACGGCATGGCCGCGTAGCCAGCCGGCGAACGGGTTGTGGTGGAAAGCAGGCACGCTGATGGCTCGATTCCGAAGTGCTGGAACTTTGAAGTGCCGAAAGGCGAGTGGATCAACGGTGCGGGAGCGCGGGCGCCGCGTTCTCCAGGTCGTCGATGCTTCCGGACATGATCGTGCGCAGGTGTTCGGTGATGTGCTGGAGCGGCCAGTCCCACCAGGCCAGGGCCAGGAGGCGCTCGATGTCGGCGTCGCTGTAGCGGCGGCGGATGAGCCTGGCCGGGTTGCCGCCCACGATGCCGTAGTCGGGGACGTCGTCGACGACGACGGACCCGGAGGCGATGATCGCTCCATGGCCGATCCGTACGCCCGGCATCACCATGGACCGGTATCCGAACCACACGTCGTTGCCCACCACGGTGTCGCCCCTTCCGGGCAGGCCGGTGATGAGGTCGAAGTGCTCCGCCCAGGAACCGCCCATGATCGGGAACGGGAACGTCGAGGGGCCGTCCATGCGATGGTTGGCGCCGTTCATGATGAACCGCACGCCCTCGCCCAGCGCGCAGAACTTCCCGATGACCAGTCTCTCCGGCCCGTAGTGGTACAGCACGTTGCGAGTCTCGAAAGCGGTCGGATCATCCGGGTCGTCGTAGTAGGAGAACTCCCCGACCTCGATCAGCGGTGAGGTGACCAGCGGTTTCAGCAGCACCACCCGCGGTTGCCCGGGCATCGGATGCAGCACGGTCGGGTCGGCGGGCACAGCCGGCATCACGCGTCGTTTCCTTCCTGGCGAACGCACCGGAAGCAGCGATAACTCCACTAGTGCGACAGTTGATGCATTAAGATACTGCCATCACGCCGTCAATGGAGCAAACCGGACACCAGCGATGACTTCTTCGGCAGCACAACCACCGGAGGGCGCCCGGCCCGTGCCACCGCCCCACCGCCGCCCCGGCGGCCGTACCGCCCGTATCCGCAGGCATGTGCTCGACGCGGTGCTCGCGGAGCTCGGAGAGCGCGGCTATGACGGGCTCACCATGGACGCCGTCGCCGCCCGTGCGGGTGTGCACCGCGCGACGGTGTACCGGCGCTGGGGAGACGTCGGCGGCCTGCTCGCCGACGTCCTGGACGCGGCGGGCGACGACGCCTGGCAGCCCCCGGACACCGGCTCCCTTGAGGGCGACCTGGCCGCGCTGAACCGCGAGATCCAGGACGCGCTCACCGCACAGCCGCCGATCGTGGCGGCCCTGATCGCCGCCTCGTTCCGCTCCGAGAAGGCCGACCACGCCCAACGGCGGCTCTGGGAGGACCGGTACGCCCGCTGCGAGGTCATCGTCCGCCGGGCCGTCCAGCGCGCCGAACTCCCGCCGCGCACCGACGCTCGGCGACTGCTCATCGCCGCCACCGCGCCCCTGTATCACCAGCTTGTGCTTCTCCGCACGCCACCCGATCCGGGCCTGCCCGGCCAGGCGGCCAGGACCGCCACCCTCGCGGCATCCGCCGGCGCCTTCGCCGAGCCCCCGCAGGTCGGCGACGCCTGACGGGACCGGTCCGGCCCGCGGCCGAGCGGAAGCAGCCGCACCTGCCGGCGGACGCCTAAAGGAGCGTGAGCTGTTCGGGCGTCGCGGCCGGTGCGGGCCGGGGGGCCGGTGGCTCGCCGGGCCGGTGCCCGGCGCGGGCGCCGCGCGCCCCTGCCGCTCGATCGCCGCGCGGGGCCGACCGGCCGATGCCGTGCTCGCGGGCGAGCGCGCGCACGGCCTGGCCGATCCGTTCCTGGTACGCCTTGGGGGCGTAGGCACCCCGGCCGTACAGCTCCAGATAGCGGGGAACGAGCCGGGGGTGCTCGCGCGACAGCCAGGCCATGAACCACTCGCGCGCGCCCGGCCGCAGGTGCAGCACGATCGGTGTGACGTGCGTGGCGCCGGTCTCGGCGATGCGGCGCACGGTGGTCTCCAGCGCCCGCGGGGAGTCGCAGAGATAGGGGAGGATCGGCGCCATGAGCACGCCGCACGGGATGCCGTGCTCGTTCAGGGTGGCGCACACCTCCAGCCGTTTGCGCGGCGAGGGGGTGCCCGGCTCGACGGCCCGCCACAGTGACTCGTCGGTGAACCCGATCGAGACGGCCGTGCTGACGTCGGTCACCTCTGCCGCCTCGGCGAGCAGCCCGAGGTCGCGCAGGATCAGTGAGCCCTTGGTGAGGATCGAGAACGGGTTGCGGGCGTCTCGCAGGGCCTCGAGGATGCCCGGCATCAGCCGGTAGCGGCCCTCGGCCCGCTGGTAGCAGTCGACGTTGGTCCCCATCGCGATGGGGTGCCCGCCCCACCGGGGCGCCGCGAGCTCTTTGCGTACGAGGTCGGGGGCGTTGACCTTCACGACGATCTTCGAGTCGAAGTCCCGCCCGGAGTCCAGGTCGAGGTATTCGTGCGTCCTGCGGGCGAAGCAGTACGTGCACGCGTGGGTGCAGCCACGGTAGGGGTTGATCGTCCACTCGAACGGAACCCGGCTGGCCGAGGGGACCCGGTTGATGATCGACCGCGCGTGGATCTCGTAGAAGGTGACGCCGCGGAACTCCGGGGTGTCGAAGGTCCGGGTCACGGCCGACCGGGCGAACAGGGGCGTCGTCTCGCCCTGTCCGCCGTCACGCCCGCCGTCCCCCGTGTTCATGCCCACGTCGAGGCGCAGCCCGTCCCATCGCACCCTTCGATTAGAACAGAGGTTCGATGGAGATGGCAACGTGCAACGCGTCGTAAATCGCGGCCCTGGAAACGGCTAACGATCTTCATCGTTGGGCAGAACGTCGGCACATACCTTGCGTTCTGGGAGAGTTGCGCGATGGCCTGGTCGCAGGACGAAGAGCGGATGCTGGCGATGATCGAGCGGCACCTCACCGACGAGGACCCGAAGCTTGCGGCCAGGCTCGAGTCGTTCAACCACCGTGCGGGGCGCGGGCGGCAGGGGCGGGGGACGGGCCGCCACCGGCCGGGCCGCTCCACTGTGATCATCGCGGTGAGCTGGCTGCTCATCGCCACGTTGATCGCGACCCTGCTGGTCATGGCCCTGCGGCACGACGCCGCCGCTCTCCCGGTTTAGCGGCGCTCGGAATCCCGCCGAGCACGCCCACCCCTCGCCGATCGCGCCGGGGGCGATCGGTTGATCATGCCCGTCATCCGCCGGACCGGCCGGGCTCCCTCAGGACGGAGGGCGCGGTCTCGGCCAGGCGGTCGGCGAGGAAACGCTGTTCCGGCTCGGTCTGCGCGAGATCGAGCGCCCGGCGATAGGCGTGGTGAGCCTCGGCGTCGCGGCCGGCGCGACGCAGGAACTCCGCGCGGGTGGAGTGGAAGTACCGGTAGTGGCCGAGGTCGAGGCGGTCGAGGATGGCCAGGCCGGCCTCGGGCCCGTCGATCTCGGCCACGGCGACGGCCCGGTTCATCTCGACGATCGACGAGCGGGTCTGCCTGGCGAGCGTCTGGTAGAGCGCGGCGATCTGCCGCCAGTCGCGGGGCTCCTGCAGGTAGAGGTCGGCGATGGCCCCCTGGACCAGGTAGGGCCCGGTGCGCCCGCGTGCCGTGGCCCGTCGCAGCAGCGCCCGGCCCTCGTCGATCTGCCGCGCGTCCCACAGAGCGCGGTCCTGCTCGTCGAGGGGGACGATCCGCCCGTCGCGCAGGCGGGCGGCCTTGCGCGCGTCGTGCAGCAGCATCAGCGCCAGCAGCGCGAGCACTTCAGGTTCGTCCGGCAGCAGAGCGGCGAGCGCCCGGCCGAGGTGGATCGCCTCCGCGGCGAGGTCGACGCGGCCGCCGCCCCAGCCCTGGTTGAAGATCAGGTAGATCACGGCGAGTACGGCCGCCAGCCGGTCGGGCAGCCGGTGATCGGGCGGCACGGCGAACGGGATGCCCGCGTCGCGGATCTTGTGTTTGGCCCTGGTCAGCCGCTTGCTCATGGTCTCGAACGGGACGAGGAACGCCAGCGCGATCTCGTCGGTGGACAGGCCGCCGAGGGTGCGCAGGGTGAGCGCCACCTGCGCGTCGAGGGCGAGCGCCGGGTGACAGCAGGTGAAGATCAGCTCCAGCCGCTCGTCCGGGATGGTGGCGGCGTCGTCCACGAGGACCTCCGGTGGCTGTGGCCCGGTCTCGATGTCGCGGGTGAGCAGCGTCGTCTTACCGGCCAGGACCTGCCTGCGGCGCAGGTGGTCGAGGGCGCGGTTGCGTGCGGTCGTGATGAGCCAGCCGGTGGGGTTGGCCGGTTCCCCGTCGCGTGGCCAGCGTTCGGCGGCGATGGCGAACGCTTCGGCGGCCGCGTCCTCGGCCAGTTCGATGTCGCCGAGGATCCCGACCAAAGTGGCCAGCACGCGACCCCACTGCTCGCGGAAGACGGCGTCAAGCGCCACGGAAGCGTCCGTCGAGGATGGGCCGCACCTCGATCGCGGTGCCGGGTCTGGTCGTCCGGAGCAGTTCCGCGGCGGTGGCGAGTGCCCCGTCGAGGTCGTCGGCCTCGATCAGGATCAGGCCGGCGAGGTACTCCTTGCTGTCGATGAACGGCCCGTCGGTCAGCAGCATCCGTCCTTCGTCGTTGCGCAGCGTCGTCGCCGACTCGTCTGCGTGGAGCCGCGTCCAGCCGGTGACGTCCGGCCGGTCGAGCAGGGGAGCGAGAGCATCTGAAATCGGGCGCGTTGCCCGGTCTGTGGTCTCCGCCGGGCTGTAGGCCAGCAACGCGTACTGCATGGGTCCTCCGGTCGGGGGTCGACATCGCGTCAAGTATCAGACGAACAGCGTCGCCGTGGACGGACAGCGACCGCCGACGGAATTTTTCCGGCGGGCGTGTCCGTCCGGCGCCCGGCCGTTCGTCACTGCTGCAGATCCGCCCGACAGATCCGCCCGGCAGGGCCGGTTCAACCGCTGGGACTGAACACAGGCCAGGCAAGCCCGGCCCGCAGAACTCCCGCCCACAGAACGAGGAGAATCGATGACCACCGAACCCACGCCCAGCCCGGACACCGCCAGGCTCGAGCGCACCTACGACGCTCCGGCGGAGCTCGTCTGGGAGCTGTTGACCACCGCCGCCGGCCTCGAGGAGTGGTGGGTCCCCGACGGTTTCGAGATCCGGGTGAGCGAGCTCGAGCTCAGGCCGGGCGGCCGGTTGCGGTACATCATGACCGCGACCGCGCCGGAACAGGTGGCGTTCATGCGGAACACCGGCAACCCACTCTCTGCCGAGTTCCACAAGACGTTCACCGAGGTCGCGTCGCCGACCCGCCTCTCCTATCTGTCACTGATCGACTTCGTGCCCGGTCACGAGCCGTACGAGCACCTGACGACCATCGACATCGAGCCCGCAGGTGACCGCACGAACCTGGTCATGACGCTCGATCCCCTCCACGACGAGACCTGGACGCGGCAGCACCGCGCCCATCGCGGCAACGAGCTCGACAACCTTCAGGCGGCGATCAGGCGACGCGCACTCTGATCGCCCATGCCCGGCGAACGAGACGCGGCGCCGCCCCGGTCACGGCAGTGGCGGTGCCACGACAGGGCTGCACCCTCGCCCCCCGGTCGAGCGCCGCGGCCGCCAGACTGACCTGAGCCGGCCTGACCTCAGGACAGGGACTTGAGGAAGTGCGCGGCGACCGGGGCGGCCACCTCGCCGCCCATGCCGCCGGCCTCCACGACGACGGCGAAGGCCAGGTCGCCGCGGAAGCCCATGAACCAGGCGTGCGAGTCGAGTTCGGGCCCGGTGCCGAACTCGGCGGTCCCGGTCTTGCCCGCCGTGCCCGCGGGCAGCCCGGCGGCGTGGGCGGTGCCCTTGGTGACGACCGCCCGCATCATCGACCGCAGGCTCTTGACGACCCCCTCCGGCAGCTTCTTGGGGTCGGTCTTCTGCTCCAGAGAGGGCACCAGCGTGGGCGGCCGCCAGGAGCCGTCGGCCACCGCCGCGGCCACGCTGGCGATCACCAGCGGGCTCGCGGTGATCCTGGCCTGCCCGAACGACTCCGCGGCGAGTTCGGCGTCGCTGGCGGCCTTCGGCATGCTGCCGGGGGTCGCCGGGACGCCGATGCGCAGGGGCTGGTTGAAGCCCAGGTCCGTCGCCAGGTCGTACAGCTTGCGCGCACCCAGCTTCTGGGCGGCGAGCGGGGCGAACGTCGTGTTGCACGAGTGGGCGTAGGAGTCGAGGAACGACAGCGACCCGAACGCCTCGTGGTCGGAGTTGCGGATCTTCAGCCCGCCGACGACCGCCTCCTTGGGGCAGGTCACCCGGCTCGACGGGGTCAGTCCCTCGGCCAGCAGCCCGGCGGCCGTGACCGTCTTGAACGTGGATCCGGGGGCGTACTTGCCGTCCAGCGCGCGGTTGAAGCCGCCCCTGTTGTTCACGACGGCGAGGATCTCGCCCGTCGAGGGTTTGACGGCGACGAGCGAGGTGGGCTTGTCCAGGTCGCGCACCGCGTCGGCGGCGGCCTTCTGCACCTTCAGGTCGAGGCTGGTCCGCAGGTCCTTGCCGGGGGAGCCCTTGACGCTGTGCAGGGTCTTCCGGCTCCCGCCCACCACCTGGATCTCTGTGGTGGGGGTGCCCGCGAGCTGCTTCTGGAACGTCTCCTGCAGGCCGCCGCGGCCCACGGCGTCGCCCTTCTTGTAGGCGGTGCCCAGCTTCTCGACGTCCTTGTCCGTCGCCTTGTCCAGGAAACCGACGAGCTGCTGCACCGAGCCGCCCACGTCGCCGCCGTCGATGCGGTCGCCGTTGGCGTCGGTGACGGCCGCCCGCTGCGGCCACGACGTCTTCAGCGCCAGGTGGTTGGTCCCGTCGAGCGCGGGGTGGACCGCGGACGGCGACCAGTCGACCTTCCAGTAGTGGTCCTTGACCACGAGCTTGAGCGAGCCCTTGTAGGTCCAGTCGCCGACGTTCTTCACCGTGGCGGTGGCGGTGTAGGAGGCCGTCGCCCGGTCGTCCTTCGCCGCCCCGGCCCGTACGTCGCGGACGGCGACCTTCGCCACTGCGAGGTTCTTGGTGAGCTCGGCGTACGCCGCGTCGAAGCCGGCGGCGGGTGAGGCGAGCTCGGCCTTCATCGCCGCGAGGTCGCCCCTCGACCAGGCCGCGGTGAACCGCGCCGCGGTCTCCTGCGGCGTGCCGCGCGTGTGCAGCACGTAGTAGGCGCCCCCGGCGGCCGCCCCGGCCAGAACGACGGCCACGGCGGCCGAGATCGCGACGGTACGTCCTCGCGGCACGCGCACCCCCAATGACGGCCCTGTGGTCGGGTTCAGAGCCTAGCGGGGCCAAATCGTTATTTACACTCCGGCTTCGCCGGCCTCCTTGACGCTGGCGCCGTACCGGGGGACGTACTCCTGGCCGGACAGGCGCTGGATCGCGGCCATGACCTCGTCGGTCACCCTCCGCCGGTCCCTGGCGCTGCCCGGGTCGCCGGTGAAGGTCATCGGCTCGCCGAACCGCACGCCGATGCTGTGCAGGCGCGGCACCGAGGTGCCGGGCGGCAGCACCTTCTCGGTGCCGAGCATGGCGACGGGCACGACCGGGGCTCCGGTGGTCAGCGTGAGCCAGGCCACGCCGACCTTCCCCCGATACAGCCGGCCGTCGGGGGAGCGGGTGCCCTCGGGATAGATGCCGAACAACTCGCCCGCCTTCAGGACCTCCACCGCGGCGTCGAGCATGTCCTGGGCGGCGGAGACGTTCTCCCGGTCGATCTCCATCGCCCCCATCGCGCGCATCCACGCCGCGACGACGGGGTTGCCGGTGAAGTACTCCTTCTTCGCCACGAACCGCACCATGCGCGGCACCACCGCCGGCATGAAGAACGAGTCGAGCACGGACAGGTGGTTGGAGGCGATGATCGCGGGCCCGTGCGCGGGGACGTGCTCGCGTCCCTCCATCCGCGGCCGCCACAGCGCGTGCATGACGGGAACGCTGACGAACTTCAGGGCGGGGTAGAGCACGGCCTCTCCTTCTCCGGTCCGACGGACATACCCTAGGCCGCCCGGACCCCTGTTCAGGTGTATGCCCCCTGCAACACACCGCCTCGTGTTTTGTACGGCTTCACCAACGCTTCTTTGTACCTACTAGTATGTACGGCATGAGCACCCCGGACCGCCTGATCGAGAGCACCCGCGAACTGCTGTGGGAACGCGGCTACGTCGGAACCAGCCCGCGGGCCATCCAGCAGCGGGCGGGAGCCGGTCAGGGCAGCATGTATCACCACTTCTCCGGCAAGCCCGACCTCGCGCTGGCCGCGATCGGCCGTACGGCGGAGGAGATGCGCGCCGGGGTGGAGGAGATCCTGGACGGCCCGGGCACGGCCCTTGAGCGTGTGTCGGCCTACCTGCGGCGCGAGCGGGAGGTGCTGCGGGGCTGCCCGATCGGCCGGCTCACCCAGGACCCCGACGTCATGGCCGATCCGGCGCTGCGGCGGCCGGTGGAGGAGACGTTCACGTGGCTGCGCGACCGGCTCGCGGCGGTGCTGGCCGAGGGACGCGACCGGGGCGAACTCGACGCCGGTCTCCAACCCGGGCCGACCGCCGCGACGGTCGTGGCGGTGCTGCAGGGCGGATACGTCCTGGCCCGCGCGGCCGGCTCGCCCGAGCCGTTCCACCAGGCCGTCGACGGCGTGCTCGCCCTGCTGTCCCGCCCCTGACCCACCCGAAGAGGCCGCCGTGTACGCGATGCAGTACGAGATCACCCTGCCCGCCGACTACGACATGACGATCATCCGGGAGCGGGTGGCCACCCGCGGCCACGCCCTCGACGACCGGGCCGGGCTCGGCCTCAAGGCCTACCTGATCCGCGAGCGGGGCGCCGCCGGGTCGCCGGTCAACCAGTACGCGCCGTTCTACCTCTGGCACGAGGCCGGGAGGATGGGCGAGTTCCTGGTCGGCGGGGGCGGCTTCCAGGGCATCGTCGGCGACTTCGGACGGCCGGTCGTACAGCACTGGACGGGCCTGGCCGTCGAGGCCGGCCCGGCACGGGGGACGGCGCCTGTCGCGGCGTCGCGGCGGCTGACGCCGATGCCCGCCTCGGCCGACCTGACCGAGCAGGTGGCCGGCGCCCTCGCCGAGCTGCGTGATCTGGGCGGCGCCGCGGGCCTGCACACCGCCGCCCTCGCCGTCGACCCGCACCACTGGCGGTTGCTGACGTTCGCGCTGTGGGAGCGGGAGGCGCCCCGCCATGAAGGAGCCGAGCACTACGAGGTGCTGCACCTGTCCGCCCCCGGCCTGGCGAGCCTGCCGCGAGGCCGAGCCTGGTGAAAAGACACGGCGCCCCGCGAGAACGAGTCTCGCGGGGCGCCCACGTCGAGGGCCGATGTGGCGGTCGCCTCCTCGGCGAGATGCACAACACGGCTCCAGCCGAACGGTATTCCGTGAAGGCGGTGATTGCGGCCCGGGGGACACAAACCACATCGGCCACGAATGACTCTAGCCGACTTCCGCCTCTGCTTTCTCCCGCCCCCCGCATCGGTGTCCGTCATCAGCGGCCAAAGCCTGGGTGCACTATCGTCGGCGGGTGACGAATTCGATCAAGACAGAACGGCTCGTGCTGCGGCGCTGGCGCGAGGAGGACAAGGAGCCCTTCGCCGTCCTGAACGCCGATCCGGTCGTCATGGAGCACTTCCCGGCCACGCTCTCCCGGGAGGAGAGCGACGCGCTCGCCGAGCGTATCGACGCCCGCTTCGACGAGCGCGGGTTCGGCTTGTGGGCGGTCGAGGCGGACGGCGTGTTCATCGGCTTCACGGGGCTGTCGGTCCCCAGGTTCACCGCCCACTTCACGCCGTGCGTGGAGATCGGCTGGCGGCTCGCCCGCTCCGCCTGGGGCCGGGGGTACGCCACGGAGGCGGCGCGGGCGTCGCTGGAGGACGGGTTCGGCCGGGTCGGCCTGACCGAGGTCGTCTCGTTCACGGCGGTGCCGAACGTCCGCTCGCAGGCGGTCATGCGGCGGCTCGGGATGACGCACGACCCCGCGGAGGACTTCGACCACCCGGTGCTCCCGGAGGGGCACCCGCTGCGCCGCCACGTCCTGTATCGAATCCGGAGACAGGGGTGAGCGGCATGCGGTTGCTGGTGCTGGGCGGCACGACGTTCGTCGGCCGGTGGGTGGTCACGGCGGCGCTGGAGCGCGGCTGGCACGTCACGACGTTCACTCGCGGGCTCGCCGGGTGGGCCCACCCCGGGGCCGAGGCGGTGACCGGCGACAGGCTCCGCCCGGCCGACCTGGCCCCGCTCGCCGAGGGCCGGTGGGACGCCGTGGTGGACACCTGGGCCGGCGCGCCCCGGGTCGTGCGCGACAGCGCCCGCGCGCTGGCCGGGTGCGCGGGCAGGTATGTGTACGTCTCCAGCAGGGCGGTGTACGCGCCCCCGACGCCGGCCGGCCTGAACGAGGACTGGCCCACGGTCGAGGCGTCGCCGGACGCCGAGGACACCGACTACGCCCCCAACAAGCGGGGCGGCGAGATCGCCGTGGAGGAGGCGTTCGGCGACCGCGCCGTACTGGCCAGGGCCGGGCTGATCCTCGGGCCGTACGAGGACCAGGGACGGCTGCCGCACTGGCTGCTGCGGGCCGCGCGGGGCGGGGAGATGCTCGCCCCCGGCCCGGCCGGCCAGCCGTTCCGCTACGTGGACGTGCGCGACCTCGCCGCCTGGCTTCTCGACGCGGCCGAGGGCGGCGTGCCGGGCCCGGTCAACCTGGTCAACCCGGAGGGGCACACCACGACCCGTGACCTGCTGGAGTCCGCGGTCGCGGTCACCGGCGGGCTCGCCGAGCCGGTCTGGGTCGAGCCCGAGGCGATCGAGGCCGCGGGGATCGACCGGTGGGCGGCGCTGCCGGGATGGATTCCGCCAGGTCCCGAGCAGGCCGGGCTCATCCACACCGACGTCGGCCGGGCCATGTCCACCGGGCTGCGGTGCCGTCCGGTGGTGGAGACCGTCGCCGACACCTGGGCGTGGCTGACCGGGTCGGGCGAGATCCCCGAGTTCCCGCCCGGGCTCGACCCCGCCGAGGAGCGGGCCCTCATCGACGCCTGGCGTCGGTCGGCGCCATGACGCCATGACGTTCGCGCCGCCGTGTGACGCTCAGACGGCGGCCGTCAGGTCGCGGATCGCCCGCAGCACCTCCTCGGCCCGCTCGACGTGCAGGTGCTGGTGGGAGGCGCCGTCGACCACGCGCTGCTCTCCTCTGGGCACCGAGCGGGCGATCGCCGCGTGCAGGGCGCGCACCCCGTCGTGCGCCTCACGCATCACCTCCTCCGGCATGAACTTCGCCCAGTAGGGGTTCACACCGCCCGCGGTCAGCACGATCAGCGGGACGTCGGGCAGCGGCCCGCCGTCGCGCAGCTCGCCGTAGACCTCGGTCTCGAAGTTCTCCGTCTCCCGCAGGCTCGTCCGCCACGACGTCAGGTGGTGGCCGATCAGCACCTCGCGTACCGGCGCGGGCCACTCGGCGTACAGGCGGCCGTACGCCTCGCGGGCGGCCTGGCGCTGCTCGTCGGTCAGCTCCGGCAGCCGCGCCGGGTCGGGCCGCATCCGCTCGGCCAGCTCGGCGGCCTGTGCCGGCATGTGGTCGAGGATGTCCTCGTGGCCGGGGTCGACCAGGAGGAGACCGGCGACCTCGCCCGGGAAGAGCTGGGCGTACCGGCGCGCGTAGAAGGCGCCGAGGGAGTGGCCGACCAGGAGGAACGGGCCCGGAACCGCCGCGGCTCGCAGGAGGTCGCGCAGTTCGACGGCGACCTCGGCCGCGCGGCGGGGGAGGGGCGCGGACGTGCTCCAGCCCGTGCCGGCGCGGTCGTACAGCACGCTCGTGGTGAAGGCGGCGGCGCCCTCCTGCACGTTCAGGAAGTCGAGGCCCACCAGGCCCGCGCCCGGCAGGAACACCACGCTCGGCCCGCCCGAACCCGAGCGGTGCAGCATCAGCCGCCGTTCTCCGACGTCGTACAGGCGCCCCAGTGGCGGGGCCGTTGTCTCCGATGACGCTCGTCCCATGCCGCCCTCTCCCACAATGATCGTTCGCATTTCTGCGAACGGTAGCACACGTGCGATCATTCGGACCATGGACGTTATGGAGGTGCTCGCGCACCCGGTGCGGCTGCGCGTCGTGCAGGCTCTCGCCGGCGGGCGGGTTCTCACGACGTCGCAGCTGTGCGAGCGCATATCGGACGTGCACAAGGCGACCGTCTACCGCCACGTCCGGGCGCTCGCCGACGCCGGCGTGCTGGAGGTGGACGGCGAGCACCGCGTGCGCGGCGCGGTGGAACGGCGCTACCGGCTCCGTGAGCGCGTGGTGATCGACGCCGGCACCGTGGCGGCGATGTCGCCCGAGGACCACCGGCGCACCTTCGCCACGGCGATGGCCGCGCTGATCTCCGAGTTCGACGCCTACCTCGGTCTGGACGGAGCCGATCCGGTGGCCGACGAGGTGGGCTACCGGCAGCACGTGCTGTGGCTGAGCCGGGAGGAACGCGCCGAGATGATCGAGGAGTTGCGTGCGGTGATCGTCGCGCGGATGAGGAACGAGTCCGCGCCGCACCGCAGGCGGCACCTGCTCAGCCCGATCCTGTTCCCGGTCGAGACGCCCCCGCCGGACGCCGGGGCGTGACCGGCCTCGGCGACGTCGCGCTGCTGGCCGCCGCCGGTGCGCTCGCCGGGCTGGTCGGCACCGCCGGCGGCATCACGTCCCTCATCTCCTATCCGGCCCTGCTCGCGGCGGGCCTGCCCGCCCTCGCGGCCAACGTGGCCAACATCGTCGCGCTCGTCGCCTGCTGGCCCGGCTCGGCCCTGGCCTCGCAGCCCGAGCTACGTGGGAAGGCGCCGTGGCTGCGGCGGTGGGTGCCGCTGTCGGCGCTCGGCGGTGCGGCGGGGTCGGCGTTGCTGCTGTCCACCCCGCCCGGTGTCTTCGCCCGCGTCGTGCCGTTCCTCGTGGCCGCGGGTTCGCTGGCGCTGCTCGCGCAGCCCCGCCTCGCCGTACGCCACGAGCGGCGCGGTTCACCTGACGTCGTTCTTCCGCTCGGGCTGACCGCTCTGTCGGTCTACAACGGATATTTCGGCGCGGGGTCGGGGGTGATGATCCTCGCCCTCCTCCTGGTGACCGCCGAGCCGCGGCTGCCCGCCGCGAACGCCCTGAAGAACATGCTCCTCGGCGCCGGAGCCCTGGTCTCCGCCGCCGGATTCGCCGTCTTCGGGCCCGTCGACTGGGCCGCCGTCGCGCCTCTCGCCGCGGGCCTGTTCGCCGGGTCCACGCTCGGTCCCCGGGTCACCCGGCGCCTGCCGGCCGGGCTGCTGCGCTGGCTGGTCGCCCTGATCGGCCTCGGCCTGGCGGTCCGCCTGTGGGTCGCACCGGGCGCCTGACCGCCGACGGCGTACGTCCAGGCGCCCGTACCGGATGGGGGCGCGTGCCGCCGCCGTGGAGGTTACGCGTACGCGGGTGATGGAGGCGTCGGCCGCGCTGTGGAGGCGGCGCTGGTACGACGACGTCACGCTGCAGCACGTCGCCGACGAGGCGGGGGTGTCGGTGCAGACGATCGTCAATCATTTCGGCGGCGAGGCCCGCACGCCGATAGGAGCGCTCGCGCGGCTGAGGGACCGCATCGTCTGCGGCCTCGCGGCCGATTACGCCCGGGACACGCTTGCGGAGTTGCGTGCCCGCCCGGCCGACGTGCTGATTGCCGAGCACATGCTGCTCGGCGCGCTCACCGCCGGCGCGGCCGCCGGGGGTTCCCGTGGTCTCGCTGGTGACGACCCTTTATCGACCCACGGCTCGACGACCCGGCCGTGGACCCCGCGACGGTCCGCGCGCCCGGCGACGTCCTGGTCACCGCGGCCGCCCGCACACCATTGCGCTGCGCCACGCCGCGGTGACGATCACGCACGCCGGCCACGGGACGGCCGTCAAATCCCTGGCCGCCGGGTCCCCCTGGTCTGCGTGCCGCTCGGGCGCGACCAGATCGAGGTGGCACGGCATGTCGAACTCGCCGGCGCGGGGATCACCGTGAGCAGGAACGCCTCACCCCGCACGCCCGTCGGCCGCATCCTCGCGTCTTCCATCGGGCACGCGCGCCGACCGGCCGAATGCGTTTGTCCGCCATCGAGGCGCCGCACTACCTTGCCGGTGTGGATCTCTTCGCGCACTCGTGGACGGCATTGCGCAGGGCGGTCGCCGAACTCCCTGACGAGGACTTCGCACAGCCGTCCGGCTGTGCGGGGTGGCTCGTGCGGGATCTGGTGTGTCATCTGGTGATCGACGCTCAGGACGTCCTGATCACCCTCGTGACCCCGGCGGAAACGGAACCGACGCGTGACGCGGTGACCTATTGGGAGGTCTCCGCGGCGCCGCCGACCGGCCACGATCCGCTCGACGCGCTGATCGTCCGGCTGGCCGCCGCCTACGAGGAGCCTCGGCTGCTCAAGTTCCACCTCGACGACGTCGGCTCCGCCGCGGGCCGCGCCGCCGGGCTCGCCGACCCGGGCCTGCGGGTCGGCACCCGCGGCGAGGTCCTCACCGCGGGCGACTACCTTTCGGCGTACGTCCTGGAGTGGACGCTGCACCACCTCGACCTGGTCGCGCATCTCCCGGGCGCGGCGCAACCGCCCCCCGAGGGGCTGGCCCGGTCCCGCGAGATGCTGGAGAAGATCGCCGGGAGCGCCTTTCCCGCGTCGTTCTCCGACACGGACGCGCTGCTGGTCGGCACGGGACGCCGCGCTCCGGCCGACGCGGAGAAGGCCGAGCTGGGCGAGCTCGCCGCGCGAATCCCATTCGTCCTCGGCTGATCGTCCGGCGTCATCCCGGCGGGTACGGCGTCCTCTTGGGCGGGCCCTGCGAGGCGTGCCGAGGAGCTGGTCGCGAGGCATTGGCCTGCGCGGCGTGGAGTTACGCGTACCTGCCGGGCACGGCGATCAGTTGCTCGTGGGTGCCGCGTTGGACGATGCGGCCCGAGTCGAGGGCATTGTTGTGAGTGCCGCCGCTTGACGATTTCCAGCCACGCATGCGATCCTGATTACGGGATAGAGGTTGACACTTCAGATACGCGTGGACATTCGTTTGCATTTCGCTTTATGATGCCCTTCCACGCTCGCCCTCGGCATCCCATTCCTCCACATCGGCTGAACTGTCGTCCGGCGTGCGCGTAGTCGGTCCGCGAGTCCTCGGAAGGACATCTGTTGGCAGCCTCGCCCCACCCTTTCGCCGTCCCGCCCGGTCCTCGCCGCGTCTCTTTCGCACGTATCGAGGAGCCGCTCGAAGTGCCCGACCTTCTCGCCCTGCAGACCGAGTCCTTCGACTGGCTGGTGGGCAACGAACGATGGAAGGGCCGGGTTGAGGCGGCTCGCCAGGCCGGGCGCAAGGACGTCCCGGCCCAGTCGGGTCTCGAAGAGATCTTCGAGGAGATCAGTCCCATCGAGGACTTCTCCGGAACCATGTCCCTGTCGTTCCGGGACCACAGGTTCGAGCCGCCCAAGTACTCGGTCGATGAGTGCAAAGACAAGGACATGACCTACTCCGCCCCGATGTTCGTCACGGCGGAGTTCATCAACAACGCCACAGGTGAGATCAAGAGCCAGACGGTGTTCATGGGCGACTTCCCGCTCATGACGTCGAAGGGCACCTTCATCGTCAACGGCACCGAGCGTGTCGTGGTCTCCCAGTTGGTCCGGTCGCCGGGCGTCTATTTCGATCGCAGCGTCGACAAGACGTCGGACAAGGAGCTCTACGGCGGCAAGGTCATCCCGTCCAGGGGAGCCTGGCTGGAGTTCGAGATCGACAAGCGCGACAGTGTCGGCGTGCGCGTCGACCGCAAGCGCAAGCAGCCGGTCACGGTGCTGCTGAAGGCGCTCGGCTGGACCAGTGACCAGATTCTGGAGCGTTTCGGTCAGTACGAGTCGATGCGGGCGACCCTGGAGAAGGACCACACCTCCGGCCAGGACGACGCGCTGCTGGACATCTACCGCAAGCTGCGTCCGGGCGAGCCGCCGACCCGGGAGTCGGCGCAGGCGCTGCTGGACAACCTGTACTTCAACCCGAAGCGCTACGACCTCGCCAAGGTCGGCCGTTACAAGATCAACAAGAAGCTGGGCGTCCAGGCCGACATCACTCAGGGCACGCTGACCGAGGACGACATCGTCGCCACCATCGAGTACATCGTGCGCCTGCACGCGGGTGAGGAGTCGATGCGAGGCGCCGGCAGTGAGGTCATCGTCGAGATCGACGACATCGACCACTTCGGCAACCGCCGTCTGCGCACGGTGGGCGAGCTGATCCAGAACCAGGTCCGCCTGGGCCTGGCCCGCATGGAGCGCGTCGTCCGCGAGCGCATGACGACGCAGGACGTCGAGGCGATCACGCCGCAGACCCTGATCAACATCCGCCCGGTCGTGGCGTCGATCAAGGAGTTCTTCGGCACCTCGCAGCTGTCGCAGTTCATGGACCACATCAACCCGCTGGCCGCCCTGACCCAGAAACGACGTCTGAACGCGCTGGGTCCGGGTGGTCTGTCGCGTGAGCGGGCCGGCTTCGAGGTCCGCGACGTGCACCCCTCGCATTACGGCCGGATGTGCCCGATCGAGTCGCCGGAAGGCCCGAACATCGGTCTGATCGGGTCGCTGGCCTCCTACGGGCGGGTCAACGCCTTCGGCTTCGTCGAGACGCCCTACCGGAAGGTCGTCGACGGCAAGGTGACCGACGAGATCGACTACCTGACCGCGGACGAGGAGGACCGGTACGTCAAGGCGCAGGCGAACACGGCCCTCAATCCCGACGGCTCGTTCGCCGAGCCTCGGGTCCTGGTGCGCACCAAGGGCGGTGAGACCGAGCTCGCCCGGGCCGAGGAGGTCGACTACATCGATGTGTCGCCGCGTCAGATGGTGTCGGTGGCGACCGCGATGATTCCGTTCCTGGAGCACGACGACGCCAACCGGGCGCTGATGGGTTCGAACATGCAGCGTCAGTCGGTGCCTTTGCTCAAGAGCGAGGCTCCGCTGGTCGGCACCGGCATGGAGTACCGCGCCGCGACCGACGCCGGTGATGTCATCACCGCCGAGAAGGCCGGTG